>CAYRFI010000018.1:48209-49176 GCA_964423595.1 uncultured Thermoanaerobaculia bacterium
TCGATTGGACGACAAAATCCTTGCCCCTCACCGATATGTCAACGACCTGGAGATGCCGCTCCTGTTCCACCTCCACCCGAACATCCAGGATGTCGTTGAAGTACTTCTTGACCTTCGCCAGCTTCTTCTCCGCAACCTGTCGCGCCTGGTCAGTGAGGGTGACCTTGCGGGCGATGTACTCGACTTTCATTGTGCTCTCCCTAAAAAACCTTTTTTCGCTTGTCGGATGAGGCAATCATCAACTCTTCTCGGTACTTCGCAACAGTCCGGCGTGCGAGGCGGATTCCCTCCTTTTGAAGCATCCGCATGATCTTCGAGTCGGAAAGGGGCCGTGCCGGATCCTCGGCTTCGACAACCTTTCGTATCCGTTCTTTGACGACCATCGATGAGACGTTTTCGCCACGCGCTGAGTCCACGCCCGAGTGGAAGAAATATTTCATCGGAAACAGACCGCGCGGGGTGTACATGTACTTGTTGCTGACAACCCTGGATATGGTCGATTCGTGCATGCCGATGTCCTCGGCCACCTGCCGTAAAACCATCGGCCGCAGGTGCTCGATCCCCTGGTCGAGGAAGTCTTTCTGAAAGGAAACGATGCTCTGCGCAACTTTGAAAATGGTTCGCTGACGCTGATCGATGCTCTTCATGAGCCACATCGCCGAACGCATTTTGTCGCGGAGAAACTCGTTGGCCTTCGGATCGAGGTTCTTTCCCTCGAGCATACGCTGATACCGCGAGTTGATGCGTAACCTCGGGAGGCCATCGTCGTTGAGAGTGATGGTGTATTCATCTTCGAGCTTGCGCACGAAGACATCGGGCTCGATGTACTGGTTGTTGTCCTGCCGGAAGATCCGACCAGGCTTCAGCTCGAGTCCCTGGATCACGTCGAGAACTGGCTTGATTTCGGCCACCTCGCTGAAACCGAGGAAACCGGCGACGGCATCCCACTTCTGGTGGAGGAGCTCTT
>CAYRFI010000019.1:0-48276 GCA_964423595.1 uncultured Thermoanaerobaculia bacterium
TAGTCCGGAGCATCCAGGATGAAATCCGGAGAATCCGGATCGGCCAGGCGAAGGTATTGTTCGCGGTCCTCGTCGGTCATCCTCGACTGCATCTCTCCCCAAAGCATTCCGAACAACGAGATCAGGGCGCGGCGGACCCCGTCGTCGAGGGGGGCGTGTACGGTGCCGACCACGGTCCGGGCTTTGGTTTGTGCGAAACCCGCCGCGTTGAACCATCCCAGCGCGCGCGTGAAATGGGCTTCAGCTGCCTTCCCCTCGGCAAGCGCAGTCGTCGCGGATGCCGTCGCGTTGAGCCGCGCTTCCAGAGCTGCATACCCCGGAAGCAACATCTGGGAGGAGTATCCGAGGAGTGCAACCAGTCCCCCGGGTCGCACGACCCGCGCCAACTCCCGAAGCCCGTCCAACGGCTGTCCGATCGAGATCTGTCCAACGCAGTCGACGCTCCACGCCCAGTCAAGGGTTTCGTCGTCGAACGGCAGCTCGTTCACGTTGCCCTGCCTGAAGGTCACCCGATCTGAAAGGCCGGATTGCTTCGCCTGGGCCTGTGCGTACGTCACGAACTCTGCGAAGAGTTCGAGACCTGTGACATGTCCACCGGGCCCGACCGCTTCGGCGAGCAACAAGGTATGGCTGCCGATCCCACATCCCGCATCGAGGCCTTTGCTCCCCTCCGGTAGATCCAACATCCTGATGGCCTGGCGGATCGCCGGGTTGCGGAGCGGTGTCGAGAGGTCCTGTTTTTCGAAATGAGTTTCCACGTCTGCCACCTTTGGTCAGTGATACAGCACGCCGGGGAGGTTCATGTATCGCCGCCCCATGTGTTGAGGCGTCCGACGTTTTGCCCCGGGTGAAGGGGTATCACGCAGAAACGGTGGCCGCTGGGGGCTTCCAGAACCCACCAGTGTTTGATCTTCTCCACCCGGGTTGCGCCCAGCCGTTCGAGGCGAAGAACTTCGGCTTCGAGATCGTCGGTCTTGATATCCAGATGGACCCTGCTCGGGTGGTCGACGGACTGAAGCTCGATGTACGGTTCTCCATCTCGCGTATCGAGGACGACGTAATTCGCGTCGTCCGGGTCCTGAGAGGGCCGGATCTCGTATCCCAGAGCCTCGCTCCAGAATCTGGCCGCCCGGTCGAAATCGTCGGTTTTGCAGTCGATAATCAGCCCGCCGAGCCCGCTCTTGTGCATCGTCATGCCTCCCATCGGCCCAGCTGCGGTATGAACATCGGCGTCCGCCGTCGATAGTCGATGTACTCCTCGCCGAACCTTTTCGTGAGCTCGGGCTCTTCGATCTGCTTCAGCTCCCATGCATTGGTGAGGATGAACAGTGGGGTGAAGAAGACGACGAGAGAGAACGAGTCGACGTAGAAACCAAGACCGAACAAAAACAGAAAAACCCCGGTAAGCATCGGGTTCCTCGAGAAACGGTACGGACCCGTAGTGACCACCTCGGGTGGCGGGTTGAACGGAACCGGCGTTCCCTTGACCCTCAGAAAGTGAAAGCCCGACCACGCGGTGATCGCGATCCCGGCAAACATCACTGGAATCGACACCAGCAGCCTCGCTCCTCCGGGCAGAAGACCGGGCAGCCTCAACAGCCGGTCGACCCAGAGGGCGGCGAAAACGAACAGGGCCGTGAAGGCCACGAAGACCGTGATCCCGACCGGTGTCAGGAGGGTCCGGGTTTTCCTGGTGCCCGTAGCTGCACGGTGGAGGAGGTCGATCCAGGATTCTCGAATGTTCAAGGATCCCGCCCCTTTCTGTAGGTCTTTCCTCAGTGATACGTGACGCCGGCGAGATCCCGTCGGATGCCCTGCCGGTATTTGTACTTTGGGTAGCCCAGCACGAGCGAGGTGCAGACCTTGTTGTCTTTCGGAATACCGTATCGCTCTCTCAATAGTTTCGAACGATCCACGACGGGCGGAATCAAACCGATGATTGTCGAACCCAGGCCGAGCGAGAGCGCCGCCAGCATCGCGTAGTTGCAGATCAAGTGAGCGTTTTCCTCGTAGGACATGGTCCAGCGGTTGCCGTGAAACAGCATCAACACCGGTGCGCCGCGCATGTAATTGTCACCGCCGTGGTCGCGATAGACCTCGTTGGCGTGCCTGGCTATATCGAGGATGCAGGTTTTGAGCGTGTGGAAATCCTCGGCTCCAGCGCTCAGGCGGATGATGGGCCGGATGAGCGGGTTGGAAAATCCCTTGATCATGAACTCGTAGTCCTTGACGAACTGCTCGAGCAGGAAGTCCAGCTCCTCGCGCTCGTCGATCACGAGCACCTCTGTCGAATGCGGCGGCAAACCCATCGGCGCGGTGGCGGCGGCATCGAGGATCTTCTGGATCACCCCTCTCTCGACGGGTTTGTCCTTGAAGACCCGTACGCTCCGTCGCAACTTGAGGAAATCGAAGAACTCCTCATATTCGAAGGGCTGTTTGGGCAGTCTCTCGAAATCCTCCATTGGCAGCTGCGGCATTGTCATTGATTCGGTCGGACACACCGCAACGCACTGCCCGCAGAGAATGCAGGCGTCGGCTCGCCCCTCGACGGTGGCCGCTTTCTCGTCCACCATCTCGAGGATATCTTCCGGGCAGATGTCGGCACAGATGCCGTCGCCCAGGCAGGTCTCCAGATCCACCACATGCAGTTGTTCGGCCATATTGCACCTCATTTGCAACCGGAAGTTCTTCATCGTTCATGGTCTGCTGGATGAATACGCCGGAAAAGTATCAAAGATCTCGAGTTAAGGCTGGATCTCAATCGCTTTTTCGCCGCCGAAAAACCATGCCGGAAGCCGGTGGGATCAGGAGCCAGATGCCGGATATCGGCATGACGACGACGCCGATGACGGTCAGCACGGCAAACGACCAGACCACAAAGGAAGGAATGTCGAAATGTCGTCTCTCCGCGTGATCGATCAATACCCCGACGATGAGGAGCAAAACTCCCGTGCACAGGAACCAGAACACGATCTCCCGCGCCGGCTGGCCGTTCACCGTGTTTAGCAGACCTTCCGACCAAAGAACCGCAAGCGTTCCGCGCATGAATAGCAGTCCAAACAGCGAGTGGATCACACCGACCGCGAACAGCCACTTTCCGATCCATGGCATCATCGATCTCCTTCGTGTTGAGGTCCGACCCTTTGCATTGCTGCATTGTGTCATCAAATCAGATGGGCGACCCCCCATGCGGTTCGTGGCACATGTGGCCGGCGCTGCTTCGCAGAACGAACCTGGATACCTCAGCGGGCAGCAGCCTCCGCGGATTTCAGTTTCGGGCTCTGCGAACCTCTCCATACCCGGCGCAGCCAGTTGGAGACGCCCTCGGCGCCGAGTGTGATGTAGGGCAAAACGAGCAGGGTGAGCACCACCGAAGACATGAGGCCTCCCATCACGGTGCGGGCCATGGGGTAGTACAACAGACCGGAGACGTTGACGCCGCCGATCGCCAGTGGCAGCAGACCGATGATGGTGGTGGCGGCGGTCATCAAAATCGGTCGCAGGCGGTCGCGGCCGGCACGCAGGATGGCCTCTTCGGCGGAAAGGCCCTCACGGCGGAAATAGTTCATGTGATCCACCAGCACGATGCCGTTGTTGACGACGATGCCCATCAAGATGAGCAGACCGATCTGCGCCATGAGGTTGAAGGGAGTGCCGGTGGCGGCCAGCATCCAGGCGACGCCGGGCAGGGCAAACGGGATTGCGAAGAGAATGGCGAAGGGCTGGGTCAGAGACTCGAAGAGGGACGCCATGACCAGGTAGACCAGCACCAGGGCGAGCAAGAAGTTGACGCCCATTTCGGCGTCCTCGTTGGCCTGCTCGACGATGCGATCGTTCCAGCTCCACGAGTAGCCCGCGGGAAGGTTGAAGGCGTTCATCATCTCTTCGATGGATTTCATGGTGCCGGGCCAGTCTTCGCCGTCGTAGGTGCCGCGCACCGCCACTCTGACCTTGCGGTTTTCGCGCTCGATCTCGCGCGGCCTCTCGATGACGTCGAAGCTGGCGACGTCGCCGAGCAGCACCGGCCGACCGCCTGAGTCGGCGATCGGGATCTGGCGCAGGTCTTCGAGGCGCTCCCGGTCCTCCATGCGCAGGGCAAGCCATGTGATGATCTCGCGGTCGCCCGCGTTGAAGCGCTCGAGCCGCACGCCACCGAGAGCGAAGCTGAGCATCTGGGTGATGTCCGCCGCGGTCCGCCCGAGCTCGGCAACGCGGTCGCGGTCGAGATTCACCTGGACCTCGCGGCGGCCGGTGGAGCGTGGTCTGGAAACGTCCTCCACGCCCTCCATGGTGTCAAGGCGGCGGGCGGCCTCGTCGGCGAGCCGATACAGAGTCGTGCTGTCCTGGCCGAAGAGCTTGACCGCGAAGTAGGTGGCGGAGCCCCCCTCGTCGGCCTCCTCCTCGAAGAGGATGCGGACGCCCGGGATCTCGGGCAGGCCCTCCCGGATGGCGGTCCGCAGCTCCTTCATCTCGTCGTCGCCGAGGTCTTCACGGCTGAGGCTGATCGTGGTTCCGGCTTCGTTTTCGGTGTAGTAGGAGTACACGGTTTCGGCCATGAACTTCTCGGCGTTGGCCTCGATATAGGCCTCCACCTGCTCCACCGCTTCCTCTGATTTGGACTTGTACGAAAAATCGTCGAACTCATAGTCGAGGTAGAGCCGCGAGTTGACGGTGCCCGAGAAAATGGCCGAGTCCACCCAGCCGACAAAGAAGGGCAGGAAACCCACCACCAGGCCGACCACCAGCAGGCCAAAGGTCTTGACGCGGTGCTCGAGGGTCCAACCGAGGACACGAACATAGCGCTCCTCGAGCCATTCGACGGCGCGGTTGCGTCCGTTCGTCTTCGCTTTCAGCAGGTGAGCCGCCACGAGGGGGATCAGGGTCAGTGAGGAGAAGAGAGAGCACGCCAGGGCGATCGAGATGGTCAGGCCGACCTCCTTGAGCCAGGTTGTGAGCTCGGTGCCGGCGCCCAAAACCAGAGGAAGGAAGACGATCAGGGTCGTGACGGTGGAGGCGGTGACCGCCATCAGTACCTGGCCGGCGCCCTCGATGGCAGCCTTTCGGCGGTCGCCTTGCTCCCGCATCCTTCGGTCCACCGACTCCAGCACCACGATGGCGTTGTCCACCAACATCCCCACCGCGAGCATGAGGCCCATCATGGAGAGGATGTTGAGGCTCGAACCCATGAAGTACATCACCCCGCAGGTGGCGATGATGGAAAAGGGGATCGACATGGCGACGATCACCGTGGAGTCCGTTCGTCTCAAGAAGAAGTACAGGCTCAGGGTGGCGAGCAGGGCGCCGGTGAGGCCGGCCTTCTTGAGGCCGTCGATACCCGAGGTGATCTCCTCGCCCTGGTCCTGCCATACCCACAGCTGGATGCCCTTGAGCAGCGGGTCGTTGTTGATGTCCTCCTCGACCACCCTGGTGACCTCGCGCACCACCTCAACCGTGTTGGCGGTGGACTCCTTGTAGACGTCGAGAGCCACCGCGTACTTCCCATCCAGGTGGCGACCGAAGGTCAGCGGTGGCTCCTCGTAGCGCATTTCGGCCACCTCACCGAGACGCAGCCCTCGCTCGTCGATCACCAGGTTGGCGAGCGACTCGATGGAATCGAAGGCGCCAAGGGAGCGAACGGTGTAGCGCAAGCCGCCGGACTCGGCGCGGCCGAGCACGAGATTGGAAGAGACGCTCTGGAGAAGCTGCGCCAGGCGACCGACGTCGACCGAGTACTCCTTGATCTTGTCGAGGATCAGGTCCACGTAGAGCTCACGAGGTTCGACGCCGTTGAGGTCGACCCGGGCCACGCCGTTCACCCTCCGCAACGGGTTGAGGATGCGCGCCTCGAGCAGCTCGTAGTTCTGCGACAGATCGACGCCCTCGGCGGCGATGCGCCCCTGCACCACCGGGATGTCGTTGGTGTTGAAGGAAAAGATCAGAATCGGGCCGATGTCCGGCGGCAGGGTCGGCTCCACCTGGTCCATCTTCTCCGAGACCTTCATGCGGATGACGTCGATCTCCTGTCCCCAGGTGAACTCCATGAAGAAGTTGGCGCCGTCGGCATCGGTGGTGGAGTTGAGCTTCTTGACTCCCGAAAGAGTCGACAGGATCTCCTCCACGGGCTTGGTGATCTCCTTCTCGATCTGTGACGGGTGGGAGTTCGGATACGGGATCTGCACAAACATGAAGGGCGCGTCGACCGTGGGCAGGAAGGCGAGGGGAAGGCGGTAGAGGGCGATAGCGCCCACCAGGAGCACGCTCACCAGGATCATGGCTGTGGTGATCGGCCGGCGTACGGCGAGGGTCGGAAGATTCATCGTTTCCTCCCGTTCCTCACGACCCGTTGCCGCCGGAGGTGCGCGCCCGTTCCACGGCAACTTGTACCAGGCGCATCGGCCCGCCCGCCGGCACCCGGGGCGACTCGGCGGTGTGCGCGATCCGCTCACCGGCGAGCAGCGAGTAGACGACCGGGATCACGATCAATGTCAGGGCTGTGGCAACCGCAAGACCACCGATCACGGTGATCGCCAACGGCGCTCGCAGCTCGGCCCCCTCGCCCAGCCCGATGGCCATGGGCAGGAGACCGAAAATGGTTGTCGCCGAGGTCATCAAGATCGGCCGAAGCCTGGCCAGACCGGCGTCGGTAAGTGCTTCCGCCACAGGGACGCCGGCGCGGCGGCGTTGGTTGACCGCGTCGATGAGCACGATCGCATTGTTGACCACGATGCCCGCCAGCATCACGGCGCCGATGATCGCCACCACGTTGATGGTGTTGCCGGTGATCGCCAACGCCAGGATGACGCCGATGGCGCCCAGGGGCAGGGTGAAGATGATCACGAAGGGGTGCAGGAAGGACTCGAACTGGGAGGCCATCACCAAGTAGACGAGGAAGATCGCCAGGCCCATGGCAAGGGCCAGCGAACGGAAGGAGTGCTGCAGCTCCTCTTCCTGGCCGCTCAGTGCCGCGGTGACGCTGATCGGGAGGACCAGCGATTTGAGCCTGGCGCGAACGTCCTCCGCCACCGCGCCCATGTCGCGGCCCGACAGGTTGCCGCCGACAATGGAGGCTCGCTTCTGGCCAATGCGGCGAATTTCAGTGGGTCCCTCGGTGAGGTCGATGCGAGCCACGGACTTCAAGAAGATCGGCCGGCCGTCGACATGACCGACAATCAGGTCGGGGATGTCCTCGACCCTGGCGTCGCCCTGGTCGAGAGCCCGTACGCGGATGTCGATCTCACGATCCCCTTCGGTGAAACGGGTCGCCACCTCGCCTTGCACCTTGGTGCGCACGGTCTGGGCGACCGTTGCCAGGTCGAGACCGAGGCGCGCGAGCTGTTCGCGGTCGAAGCGCACCTGCACCTCGGGGTTGCCCATCTCAGCCGAGGAACGCAGGTCCACCAGGCCCGGAACGTCAGCCAGGGCTTCGGCTACCCGGCGGGTCGCCTCGTGCAGCTCGTCGATATTGTCCGAGTACACCTCGACTTCCAAAGGCATGCGGAAGGAGAAGAAGGTGGCACGTTCAAAATCGAAGCGCAGCTCCTCCGTATCGGCCAGTCTGGACCTCAGACGGGCGATCACGGCCTCTTCTTCGAGCGTGCTGGAACCGGGTTTCATCCGTACCTGGATGCGGGCGGTGTTCTCACCTTCGGTGCCGGTGGCCGCCAACGACAAGCCGGCCCCGCCGGCGATCGAGGAGAACGACTCCACCGTCTGATCGTCTTCGAGGAGCCCGGAGAGTGACGCCACGAAACGGTCGGTGACCTCGAGGGGCGTGCCCTCGGGCAGCTGCACCTTGAAGGAGAACTCACCCTGGGAGAATGGGGGGATCAGGTCGACGCCGAGGCTCGGAACCAGGGCGAGAGACCCCGCAAAGGCGACAGCGGCGGCGGTGAGCACCAATTGGCGGTGGCGCAGGGCGCTCTGCAGCAGCCTTGGATAGGCGCCGGTGAGCGCTGCCATGAAGCGGTCGAAGGTGGCGGTCAGCGGACGGGTCAGCAGGGCGAGAATTTTGAGTGCACCGCCGAACAGCCAGCGCAGGGCTCGCACGACCGATCCAGGGATAGTCACGAAGACGAATCGTCCAGCGCGGCGAACCCGGCCCCCAGTCAGAACCTCCTGGCGAGAGCCATCGGACTGCTTGCGGCCCGAAACGGCCACCATCATCGGGATCAGGGTCAGGGACACGGCCAGGGCGGCGAGCAGCGAGAAGGACACCGTCAAGGCCTGGTCACGGAAGAGCTGTGCCGCCACGCCCTCGAGAAAAACCACCGGCAGGAAGACCGCGACCGTGGTGAGGGTCGAGGCGATTACAGCGGGACCCACCTCGGAGGCGCCCTCTCGGGCCGCCGTGGTGTCGTCCTCGCCCGCCTCGCGGCGCTTGACGATGGCCTCGAGCACCACGATGGCCGAGTCCACCAGCATGCCGACGCCGAGCGCCAAACCACCCAGGGACATGATGTTGAGGGTCGTGCCGGTGCGGTACATGAGGAAGAAGGTGGCCACCACCGAGATGGGGATGGAGATGCCGATAATCAGGGTGGTCCGAAGATCCTTGAGGAAGAGCAGTAGCACCAGGACCGCCACCAATCCTCCGAGGAAGGCGTTGGAGAGCACCTCGCGGATGGAGGCCTCGATGAAACGGCTCTGGTCGGTGCCCGATGCAATCTCCACGTTTTCGGGCAGCTCCTTGGCCGTCGCCTCGAGCCTCGCGCGCACCGAGCGCGCCACCTTAACCGTGTTGGCATCGCCCTCCTTGTAGACCGCCAGCTCCACCGCCTCGGCGCCGTCGAAACGGGTGATCACCTCACGCTGGCGATGGGTCCGGATGACCTCGGCGACGTCGCCGACGGTGACGTTACGGCCGCCCCGGCTGAGAAGGACGGTCTCGCGGATGTCGTCGAGATCGCGGAACTCGTTGCGGGCGCGCACCAGGTATCGGGCCTCGGCCTCGTACAGACTGCCGCCGGCCTGGTTGAGGTTCTCGGCGAGCAAGCGGCTGTTGACCTCGTTCACGGAGAGCCCGAGCAGGGCCAGCCGGCCCTCGTCGATGCGGACCTGGATTTCCTCTTCGTAGCCGCCGTGCACCTTGATGGCGGCCACACCCTCGGTGGATTCCAGGTCTTTCTTGATCAGTTCCTCAGCCACATAGCGGAGTTGGTAGAGGCTGTCGCCGCCCGTAAGGTACAGGCGGATCACGGGATCGTTGGCCGGGTCGAAGCGCAGCAGGACCGGGCGATCGGCCGAGCGTGGGAGGGCCACCAGGTCGAGCTTCTGGCGCACGTCGAGGGCCGCGAAATCCATGTCGCGGCCCCACCCGAACTCCAGGGTCACCTGCGAGATGCCCGGACGCGAGACCGAGGTCAGGCGCTGCACGCCGCCGGCGATCCCGACAAGCTCTTCGATGGGCCGCGTGATCAGGGCCTCGACCTCTCCCGGGGCCGCACCCGGCAAACGGGTCTCGACCGTCAAGCTCGGGTAGGACAGATCCGGCATCAGGTTCAACGGCAGGCGGGTGAACGCCACGGTCCCAAACAGCAGCAGCGCGACGGCAGCCATGGAAACCGTCACCCGGCGGCGAAGCGAAAAGTCGACGACACGCATAGCCTCTCCCTGTGTGCAGCTCAGAAGGAGCGCCAAAAATCTCTTGTCGCGATGAAGCGGTTTCTAGTTTTTGGGCGTGGAATCGAGTGTGGCTCGCCACCGTCCTCAATTCCTAATTCCTAATTCCTAATTCACTAAATCGTCTTGATCTTCTGCCCATCGTCGAGGCCGCCCTGTCCGGCAACGACGACCTTGTCGCCTTCAGCGACGCCGGAAAGCACCTCGACGAGATCGCCTTCCTCGATCCCGAGCTCGACGGCCTTTTTGACGGCGGTGTCGTTCTCGGTGACAAAGACATGGGCGGCGCGCAGCTCCCGGATCACGGACTCGCGGGGGAGGAGTAGGGCGGTGGGATGCTGCTCGCGCACGATGCCGATGCTGACAAAGGCTCCGGGTCGCACCCCGGCCGGCGGCCGCACCGCCTCGACGGTCACCTTGACGGTGCCAGTGGCGGTGTCCACTACCGGCGCGATCTGGCGGATGCGTCCGGTGAAGCTGATCTCGGTGTTGGCGGCAAGCGCGATGCGCACCTCCCTGCCTTCCTCGAGCTCGACAACGTCACGCTCGGGCAGGTAGATGCGCGCCACCAGCGGATCGTAGTCGGCCACGGTGAAGAGCTCGTCGCCCGGGCGCAGGTGCTGGCCGAGCATGATGAACCGTTCGGTCACGCAGGCGGAGAAGGGCGCTCGGATCACGGTCTTGGCTAACCGCCACTCGGCCTCCGCCACTTCCTGGCGAGCGACCTCGTATTCCATTTTCAGCTTGTCGTAGGCCTCGGCCGAGATCAACCCCTGATCGTGGGTGCCCTCGGCCCGTTCGAGCTCCGCGCGCGCATTGGAGGCCTTGAGCTCGACCTTGCTCAAGGCGATCTTGGCCTCGTCCTGTACCAGAACCGCGAGCACCTGGTTCTTCGTGACCTGGTCGCCTTCCTCGACCAGCAGCCGTTCCACGCGGCCCTCGGCCTCGGAAAGCACCTTGACCTGGTCTTCGGCGACCAGGTTGGCGGTGGCCGAGATGTAGGACGCGATCGCGCCGGTGGTGACCTCTGCCACCTCGACCGGCACCGCAACCTCTTCGTTCTCTTCCGTCTCGGCCTCGTTGCCGGCTGCCTGCTCGACGGCTTCGGCCGAGCTCTGTTCGGCGGCCTCGCTCTCGCTCTTCGCTTCGGTGGACTGAGCATGGACCCAAAGCACTGTGCCGGCGGCAACGGCGAGCACTGCGACCAGGCTGATGATGCGGAATCGCCTACGGGTTTTCTTCGTCATGCTGCCTCCTGTCGTCGCCCTGTCACTGTGTAAAACGCAACAGAGTCAAAAAGGTTAACGGGGGGCGCCGGATTTGGTTCTGATGTGCCGATGTGTCGGGCTGGACACATTCCGTCCCATCTGGCGCGGACATGGAGACGGGCACGCATAGGTGTCACATGGGTACTGCGCTTCGCATTGCTGCGTTGTGGCACCCTGGGCACAAACACAACCGGCACCCTTGGATGCCATTGTCGGCTTTGGCTCCAGGACATATGTTTCTTTTGGAGGCTCACAATGAAGCGAGCAGGAAGCTCTGTCGTTGGTGTCGTGACAGTATTGTTCTTGGCTGCCGGTCCAGCCCTGGCTCAAAAAGACGTGCCGGGCAGCAAAGACCACCCCCTCGTAACGCGAATGCCGGGTTTCTACATCTCCTCCTATGAAGAAAAGGCTTTTGATCAGCTAGATTTCAAGACGGCAAATGGAGATGATATTCGCGTCGAAGGCCGCACATTTCACATCGAATATGAGATCGAAGATGAGGAGAAAGCTCCGAGCGAATTGCAAATCCTCAAGAATTACGAAAATGCCATACAAAAGATCGGCGGTTCGACGGTTTTCGAGGTCCCGGAGGAAGCGTGGCTCAAAATAGAAAAAGGTGGACGGATAAATTGGGTTTATGTGTGGGCTCATTCTGAAGGGGAATCGTATGAATTAGACATCGTAGAGCAGGAAGCCATGGCGCAGGAGGTGACCGCAAACGCGGAAAGCCTGGCACGAGAGATCGCCTCTACCGGACATGTCTCTGTCTATGGTATTCATTTCGATTTCGACAAGGCCGATGTCAAGCCGGAATCTGACCCGACTTTGAAGGAAATATCGAAACTTCTCAGTCAGAATACGAATTTGAAATTGTTAGTCGTCGGCCATACCGATAGCGTCGGGAAAATTGATTACAACATGAATCTCTCCCGTGCCAGGGCCGAGGCCGTTGTCACCGTATTGGTGACAAGATATGGGGTGGCGGAGGATCGCGTGACTGCGTACGGAGTCGGCCCATTGGCGCCCGTGGCCTCGAACGAAACAGACGAGGGAAGGGCCTTGAACCGCAGGGTGGAGTTGGTGAAGGAGTGAGCTCCATGGAATCGGTCAACCGGTGATGAGGCGCGGAAAATCGAGGGTGCCCGCAATGAAAATCAAAAGTTTCATAGTGACGTGTGCAACAGTTCCCTTTCTTTTTTTCATGATCAATACCGCAGCGGCGCAGGAGACGTGTTGCGTGAGGACAGTCGCCACGGCTCCGATCTCTATGCCAGAGCCCCAGGAGGCGGATTGCAGCGGGCTTCTGAACGGCTCCATCAACATGGTGCTGACGGAGGGCTTCGCGGAGATGGATGACTGCCCGATAACGGTGTGGGTCATGGATTATGCGGGCGTGGGCAATCTCAATACGATGACCGACAGGATCGCTGAAATAGCCGGGGCTTCGAAGAGTACCGAGGGTTCATCCCCTTCCAAGTCCCTTGATTATCTATTCAACTCGACATTGTCGATCGTGAAAATCGACGAGGTTGTTGAAGGCGAGTGGGAAACCGGAAACGAAGGTCAGCCGAACTGGGTCCCGGGATACGTCCGCGGGACCTGGGATCTCAAACTGGACCTGGTCGACTCGGCTCGCGGCACCGTGGTGCGAACCGGCAGCACCACATGGAGCGGTACTTGCTTCGGCGCCGAGATGACCGCTGCGGTCGTCAATCTCGTCAACACGCGCTTCATGCCGCTCGACGACATCATTTTCGACTATGAGCGGATTCCCGACGCAGCCAGGGTCGTTCCGGCTGAGCCGAGAATCGAGGCCGGGACCGAAGCGACGTTCTCGATCACGGGAATCAAGGACCAGGAGGGCCGCCAGTCGGCGCCGTTCCAGAGGCTGATGGTTACGGTCGACAAGGGCCGTGTCGTCAACGGTTTCGACAAGGATCCCTACAAGGTCTTCGAGGTCGGCCCGTCTGGCACAGTTCAGATTCGCTATCGGGCCCCGGACGAGTGCGTTGACCAGACCGCGACGGTCGAGGTCTTCAACTCCTGCAACATCAATGACGGGCTTCACAGTGCACTACCGGAGAAGAAGTTGACGACCTCCGAAATTCACATTCACTGCACTCCACAGTGGCGGTGGCGGGGAACCCTGTCGCTCGACCGGGCAACGGATTACCACTGTTCGCGCACATGGGAAGAGGGGGAGACACGGCACGAAATACAGGCTCGTGACATGACTTCGGCCACCGGCGTCATCAGCCTGGTCACCAGGGAGGGAGACGACCCGCCCGGAGTTCTGACCGAGTCCGACATGAGGCTTGGGGGGTCGATATTCCTGCTCCAGGACGAGTTTGACGAGCATTGGTGGAAGCATTCGAAAGGAGTCTGCAAGAATCGCGTCGTGACACCTGGGGGCTGGATCCACAAGACCGATTCCAGAGTCCTTCAGCGGACCTGTACGCTCGCGAACGCCGATCTCAGCCTCTCGTTCACCGACCTCACCCCGGACGAGGCGGCGGCGCTGCTGAAGGAGATGGAAGCCGGTGGCGTCCCAGCATCGGAGGCATCCGGGGAGGGCGCACCAAGCCTCGGCTCCGAATACATCCGTGTGTTAGTCCAACTGGGCCTCGAGTGCCAGCAAAGAGTGAAAATCGAGCGACATGACTATAGTTATGATCTCTGTCAGGACACTATTGATGAGGATGAGGGAGGGGGAAGCGGTTTTATTACAATTCCCACATTCTCCTACTGGGGTCAGCTCGAGGGCACTATCACACGCAAAAAAAACGGCGAGGTCACGATCGAAGCGGTTGCCGAGGGCGCGAAGGTCATCCCCGACGGGTACACCGATTTCACCATCTGGGGCTGCCCGGCCCGAGCGATGGTGAAAGACAACACGAAGCTTGTTCTCAGACGGCGTCGCGTCAGGTAGCGGTTGACCGTCGCGGATTCGGTGAGGATCGTGGAGCGGTCACTCGTTTCGGTTCGAGCCGAAGTCCGCATAGATACCACGTTTCGCGTCGATGCATTGCGGCACCCGAATATTCAAGGTGCCGGCACTCCAAAGGTTTTGGACGCCTGAAGGAACCACCGACAGAGGAGGCGGGAGCTGTTTCTACAGCTCCTTACTCAATCGGGATTCCCTGGGCGCGTTGCTCTTTGCGAGCCGGGAAGTCTCGGATCACGAGATCACGAAACGGGGGACGTCGCGGGGATGCCGAGATCCCGCCGCCCATGAGGCTCCATTGGGACGACAGGGGATTGGCGCTCGGACCGATCGACTACACTGGTCCCTCGAGAAGGCGAATCATGGTCGAGCGCGAGAAATGGAACGGGCTCTCCGAAGCCTTTGCCGAGGCGACTGCGTGACGGAGCATAACTGATGAATCTTTTGGACACTCTTGATGTCAGCGCGCACGGCAGGAGCACAGCCCCGGTCGCTGCGGCCTGCCTGCTGCCCGTCGCGCCCGAATTCTGGGAGACGGTCAGAGACGGCCTGCATCGATTGGCCGCGATCTGGAGCTTCCGACTCACGACCATCGACGGGCGACCGTTGACAGTCGGCAAGGTGACCATCGCCCTGGTCGTCCTGGTGGTCGGTGTCCCGATCGCGAAGATAGTGACTCGCCGCATCTCGAGGCGCCTTTTTGCCCGGCTCGGCCTGGAGGAGGGGGCCGCTGCCGCCTTTGAAGTCCTCGCGTTCTACGGGGTGGTGTTGTGCCTCGGCCTCTTCGCACTGTGGGTTTCCGAGATTCCGCTCACGGTGTTCACGCTCGCGGGTGGCGCCGTCGCAATCGGTCTCGGTTTCGGCAGCCAAAATATCGTCAACAACTTCATCAGCGGTCTCATCCTGCTCGCCGAACGGCCGATCAAGGTGGGCGACCTGATCGAGGTCGGCGACACCTTCGGTGAGGTGGAGAGCATCGGCGCTCGCAGCACGAAGATCAAAAGCTTTGACAACTTTCACATCATTGTCCCCAACGGAGCATTCCTTGAGCAGAATGTTGTCAACTGGACCCACTCTGACAACCTGGTCCGGGTCCGCCTGCAGGTCGGTGTCGCCTACGGTTCGCCGACACGGCGGGTTGAGGAGTTGATTCAGCAGGCGATCCGAGAGCTGGATCAGGTGGTGATACCACCGGAACCGGCGGTCATATTTGATGATTTCGGCGACAGTTCTCTGGTATTTGAAGCCCTGTTCTGGATCGTCATGAAGCGTCCCATGGACCGGCGGCGAGCTTTGTCAAGCGTCCGATTCCGAATCGACGAGCTGTTTCGTGAGTCCGGTATCGTCATTGCATTCCCGCAACGCGATGTCCACCTGGACAACCTCAAGCCATTGCAGGTTCGCCTGCTGGAAGAAGATCCGGAGTGACGCCGTCGAGGTTGCTCCGGGTCACGTGACCTCGGGCAGAGACCAACTCATCCCGGCGCCGGCGAGGCCGAGCATGGACAGGACGAGGATCACGATGGGGACCGATATCACCTGCGCCAAAGCCCCCATGCCGCCAAGGATCAGCAGCACGATCCCAATGACCGTGTTGCTGACGGCTACGTAATCGGTGCGCCGGTTGCCGGCTGCGAGGTCGACGACGAAGGTTTTGCGTCCCATCGGCAAGAGCGTTGCCGCCGCCCTCGGTTTCGCCGCGCCACTCGCCGATTCGGGAATAGAGTCCCGCCGCCGCGACCCACAGGGTGGCGGCGCCGGTGAGCAGTGCGAGGAAGGTCGCCGGAGCGCCGTCATCCACACCAACCGCGACCAGGGCCGCACCCACGCCGAGCGTCGCCAGTCCGGCGACGCTGGCGCTGAAACCGTTGACTCGGCCGCGGCGCGTCTTCGGGATGGTTTTTCCGATGACGTCTTTTGCCGCCACCGACGACAGGCCCCGGGCGAGGCTGAAGACCGTCAGGCTGGCGATGACCGCGACGCCGGCCGCGACACCGCTCAGACACCAGGCGATCAGGCCCATCGCCATGACCGCGAAAGCTTGCAGTAGGCTGCCGATGACCCACACCCACTTGCGAATCGGCTGCCGGCGCACGAAGGCGGCGATCACGAGCTGCGGGATCAGCGATCCGGATTCTCGGATCGGGACCAGGAGGCCGGTGAGAGCGACCGGCGCGCCAATCGCGTCCATCATCCATGTCAGCGTTGTCTTGGGGTTAGCGAGGGAATCTCCGAGCTTGGTCAGCACGTAGCTGCCGACGAGGAGAAAGAAGTTCTTGGGCACCTCGCGGCAGGCCGCATCTGGGATCTCGCGGCAGACGCGAGCGTCCTCCTCGTTGACGAGTTTGGCGTAGAGATCGTCGGTCAGAGTTGTGGCCATGTCTCCCTCAAAGGCTGCGCCTCGGGCGGAGAGCATAGCCAAGGAACACCACGGATCACAACCTCGGGAATGATGTCACGTTCTTGTGAGCGGTGCCGTTCCTCCTCGAGGCTTCAGATGGTTTGTCCGTGAGGGGCGGTCGGCGGATATTCCCTCTCGAGGAGCTCCCAATGCAGCTGCAGCAGGTACGGGCACGGCGATTTCGCGCCGCTCCGGGTTATGACGGGGCACCGGGACGCGGCTTCCAGTGCCGCGAGGTAGGGGCAACCGAGGCCTTCGTTCTGGTCCGCGATCTTCGGGGCCGACGGACTGCCGGGCCATCCCGGTCGGTGGTGCGTGCCCTCGACGAAGACCGCCGGGCGGATGGCGGTGGGTTCGAGCATTTGATCGCCACCGCCGAGGACGTGTCTTGGAAAGATGAAGGCCATGATGAGCAGGGTGAGGACGACCGAAAGTGAGAGCACGAGCGACGCTTCGATGAGCTTGCGCATGACACGTCACCTCCTCATGTTGTTACCATTCATAACACACCGAAGCTTCGAGAGTTTCCCTCTGATCGCTGGAATGAGCGATTGGATTCTGGCTCACCGCGAGTCTGTGGAAGGTGGTTCTCGCGCAGCGGTGGGCGTGTTGGAATCTTACGCCCCTGGTTGACGTTGGCTGATGAGACGAGGAGGAATTACCATGAACATCGAAAAGGCTGGCATCGCGATGTCCTGTCTTTTGTTGGTGGTTGCTGCCTGCGGTGGAGGCCAGCAGCAGTCCACCGGCGCAACGCCGGATGAGCCCGCGGTTGCGGCGGAAAGCGCGGCAGCGGGGATCATCGACCAGACTGTTGAATCACTGACCGGAGAGACAGTCGAGCTCGCCTCCTTCCGCGGCCGGCCGATGCTGATCGTCAACACCGCCTCGAAGTGTGGTTACACCCCACAGTACGACGGCCTGCAAAAGCTCTACGAACGCTATGGCGATCGGGGCCTGGTGGTGATCGGTTTCCCGAGCAACGACTTCGGCAACCAGGAGCCCGGCACTGCAGAGGAGATCGGGAACTTCTGCCGCCTCAACTATGGTGTCACCTTCCCGATGATGGCCAAGGTCCACACCAAGGGGCCGGACCAGTCGCCCGTGTATCGAGCGCTGACCACCGAGAGCGGCGAGGAGTTCGAGGGCGAGGTGCGGTGGAACTTCACCAAGTTCCTGGTCGACCAGGAGGGTCATGTGGTGGCTCGCTTCGAGTCGAGTGTCGAACCGCTGGACGAGCAGGTCACCTCCGCCATCGACGCGCTGCTCGCCGGGGCAAGATCCGAGAGCTAATCGGTTCTCTGGGCGTAGGAGGTTCCGGAAGAGCTTGCTGGCAGCTCTTGGCACGAGGATGCTAGCCTCCTCTGATGAACATCATCATCAAGCGCTGCTTCTTTTGACTCAACACCCGTAAGGAGGCCGGGAGCCTCCAGAGACGACTGGCTAAAAGTCTGGGTGTCACCCCCAAGATCAAGATGGGTAGCCAGGGCCAGCTCGACGTGATTGTCGATGGAAACGTCGTGTTCTCGAGGCAGCAGGCGGGCCGGTTCCCGACCGCCGAGGAGATCGTCGAGGTTGTCGGACGCCCGTAAAAAAGGGCGGGATATGACCGCCCCTCGACCGCAGGCCTCGCTCCACTGCAGGGAGCCTTGAGGTAGAGTGGCTCTCGCGTGAAGTTCCCGGATCATTTCTCCGGTGTAGCCTCGGATTACGCGGCCTTTCGGCCGCGGTACCCGGCGGCACTGTTCGACTGGCTGGCGTCGATCTGTCAACGGCACGAGGTGGCGTGGGACTGCGCCTGCGGCAGCGGCCAGGCGTCGCGGCCGCTCGCATCACATTTCGACCTGGTGGTCGGCACGGACGCGAGCCCGACCCAGGTTGCCGCGGCCGAAGCTACTGAGAACATTCGATTAGTGGTGGCTGCGTCGGAAACCGTGCCGGTTGCCGAGGGTGTCTTCGACCTTGTGACCGTCGCACAGGCGCTGCACTGGTTCGTCGGCGAGGCATTCTATGCTGAGGTCCGTCGAGTGGTTCGCCCGGGCGGTGTGTTCGCGGCCTGGACGTACGGTATGCCACACATCGTCACCGACAGAATCGAGAAGGTCGTGCACGGTTTCATCAACGGGCTCCTCTGGCCGTATTGGCCGCCGGAGGTTCGCATGGTGCTCGACGGCTACGCCTCGATCGAGCTGCCGTTCGAAGAGCTGAAAACGCCTCCGTTTGAGATGAGGTTGGAGTGGACGCTCGAGCGGTTTCTGGGCTTTGTCCGTACCTGGTCGGCGGTCGGACGACTGCTTGAAACCACGGGCGTAGATCCGGTGCACCGACTCGCCGAAGAGCTCGAAGGGCTCTGGGGATCCGAGGAGGATCTCCTCCCGGTCAGCTATCGGCTCGATCTGCGGGTTGGGAGAGTGTGATGGGTGAAGTGACTACAATCCGGCAGGGGGAGGCGGCATGAGCTCAGGTAATATCCCGGTCTTGAATGTCATTGGAGACACGATTCCTCGCGCGTACGAACGAGCCATCAAGGAGGTCTGGGAGAAGGGGGCGAGCATTCGCACCGAATACGATCGCCCCGAAGACCCACCGAGCCGCGATGCAACGGTGATGATCACGGTCGAGGAGCCGTTTGGGCAGCCCCGGTTCCACCGCTCGTTCGCCGACGGACTCGGAGGGCTCTCGGAGTACGTGATGGAGGTGGTCCACGGCGCCCACGACTACTGGATCAAGCCGCGGGAAGAGATCCTCAAGGGCACGAAAAGCACTGACACCCGCTGGACCTACACCTATCACCGGCGGCTTGTCGAGTACGAGATGGAAGGCCGGGTCATCGACCAGGTCGACTACATGGTCAAGAAGCTCTCGCAGACGGGGTTCAGCCGGCGCGCCCAGGGCATTACGTGGAACGCGGTGCTCGATCCGCCGACCGATCATCCGCCCTGCCTGCAAAGGGTGTGGGGAAGGCTGCTCGAGGACGAATCGGGAGCCCTGGTCTTCAACATGAACACCCACTGGCGGAGCCGGGATCTGTACAAGGCGTGGTTCGAGAATGTCATCGCGTTGACGACGCTGATGCGCAAGATCGCTGAACGGATCGCCGAAGAGACCTCCCGCCGGGTCCGGTTGGGCCGCTACGTCGATATCAGCGACTCTCTCCACATCTACGGTTCCTACTTCAGGGAGATCGAGGGCGATGAGGAAAAGGGGATCAAGAGCTTCTTCGAGCGGCTGGAGAGCCGGTCCTTCGAAGAGAGAACCTGGAGCTCCGTTTTTGTCCGCCCCCTCTTCATCGACGACGGTCTCGGCAAAGGACTGAAGCCTATGCTCGAGCGGGAGAAGGACATGCCGGAAGAGGTGCGGCAGGCCATCGTGGGTGAGCTTCAAGCGATGGAAGGGAATGACTACGTCGTCTGACGGGCAGAATCTTATCCCGCCCACCCACCCAGCAGGCGAGACGCCTGCTGCCACAAATAGCAGCCTGGTCTTTCAACAGGGATTGTGGGGCAGCCGTCCCGGCTGCCGGGTGGGTGGTTTGAGATGAATTTCCGAACCTGTAATTAGATGAATATTAGATATTTAGGTAATATTTTGAATGTTTTTTCTTTTTTTCTAGATAAAATATGGAATTCTATTGCCCCTCCCTTGGTTATGCCTTGTGGATTCTGAAACAGCGCACTGGAAAAGCGCACGAACCAGAGGAAAGGGGAATGAACATGTTTGAGGAAATCAGGAATCGCAAGGCTGGACTCGGATACGTGTGGATTCGTTCGGTGGAGAGTGGTACTACCTATCTGTGTCCCGCGGCGGCCGCGGCCGGTATGCACTCGGCGACAGACGAGGAGCTCAAGGCAATCGGTGTCGACGAGTCTTTGAACCCGCACAACGACTGAATCAACCGGAGTGGAGGCAGGTTCGTCCTGCCGTCCCCGACCCCCTCCAGCCCGCGTGCTCCGCACGCGGGTTTTTTGTGCATTCTCAGTTGAGTCGCCCAGTCCGCGAGGCGCCTTCCGCGGTTTCCGGCGTCCGGTGACGGTCGATCCAGAACGCCCAGATCACGAGGAGCCACTGCGCCTGTCCGACCCACGCAATTGCTGCCGCGCTCGGTGGGGGAGGGCCGAAGAGGTTGCCGAGGTAAATGATCAAAAGGAATCCAACCAACGACCACAGCGTCATCGATCCCACGCGGTCGAGGGTCCGGGTCGTCCGGACGTAGAGCCAGACGCCGACCGCGAAGATGCCGAGCTCGACTCCGAGCGTGGCCGGCAATGAGTTCCACAGCCCGAGGCCGATCCGGGCGGCGCCTCCCGGCACCAGTGGGAGGTCCGGCCGATGCACCAGAGCGTCCAACACCCAGTGGCTGAGGACGGCGGCGCCACAGATCCATGCGCCTTTCGGATATCGTCGTAGCACATAATAGGCGGCAGCAAAAAGGGAGGCCCAAACCAGCGCGGCGATCAGGCTGTGGCTGATCGGGTACTCCGTGAAGTCGAGTGGCGTGACCCTGGTGATGCCGGGAGCGATCACAACTTTCTCGAGGCCGACCAGAAGCAGTGAGGGCCACAGAAGATCAACGAATTGAGCCGCCAGGAAGAGTGTGCCGAGAGACGTCTTTGGCGCGGCCGCCTTGGCTCCGAACCCGACTCCGAAATGACCAAGGAACACGGCAATGCCCTCCCATTCTCTCACTCTGTCGTTTTTGATCTTCGTGCTGCGACCAACAATCTACTCGATCACGCTGCCGAAGTGGCTCCAACCGAGAATACGAAGAGTGGATCGGAACCAGCACGCATGTCTCGCCGGTTTTCTATTGCAGGAAGATGTAGCCATGGGGCTTGAACTCGGCCTCGACGCCTGCGGGATCTGGAAAGGGGAGGAGTCGTGCATCGCGGACGTGCGCAAAACGGGTGTCCTCGAAAAACGCGGAGACCAGTGGACGATCGTCCAGAATCACGCCTCCTGGCCGGTGGACAAGATCCCAGACGAGAGCTGGCAGCGGCTCGTCGAGGCCAGGCAGCAGTCCGCACCGGAAAAGTAGAGACCTCGATCATTAGGGCGGGTTGGCGAAGCAATAGCCCGTCATGCTGTAAGATTCCCCGGTTGGGCTGAGCGAGCCTGCATATCTCACCAGCTTTCGTCGCGAGGCCGTGAAGCTGTAGAGAGATGTGGTGTTTGCGACCTGAGGGGCGCGGAGCGCGCACTTGCGGTACGTCGAGCACCCCGACGGGAGCAAACGCCGCAGATTGCTGCAGGTTTCCGGCCGCAGCAGATAGTTGGCGAGATATGCAGGCTAGAAAGCGCCCAGCAACGTGCCGGTGAACCCGGCAGACCGGAGAATTCAATGAGAGCGATTCCACGACGAGGTGTCGGCATATTGGCTGCGCTCGCGGTTCTTGCCGTGCTGGCGGCGCCGAAGTTGATCCAGCTTCGCAGGACCTCAGCGCCTGCAACGGCGCCGACAGAGAACACCCTGCGGGTCAGGGCCTATCGGGTGATCCCGATCCTGCTCACCGAACGGCTGACAACTACCGGCACAGTGCGCGCCAACGAGGAGGTCGAGATCGTCAGCGAGATCTCCGGCAAGATCTCCGACATCTATTTCAAGGAGGGAAGCCGGGTGACCGTGGGTCAACTGCTTTTGAAGATCGACGACTCCGAGCTCGCCGCCGAACGGCAGCGCGCGCTCTACCGCGTCGCGCTTGCCGAGCGTGCCGAAGCGCGCCAGCGACAACTCCTCGAGGATGGCGTCATCTCGAGCGAGAACTACGACGTCGCTTTCGGCGAGCTCAACGTCCTGCGCGCCGAGCTCCAGCTCATCGAGGCGCAGCTTCTGAAAACGGAGATCCGGGCGCCGTTCAGTGGTGTTATCGGCCTGCGGTGGGTGAGCCCCGGCAGCTACCTTTCATCGCAGACCCGCATCGCCTCGCTCAACGAACTCGACCCGATCAAGCTCGACTTTGCCGTGCCGGAGAAGTACTCGGCACTGATGAAGGTGGGAGACGGGATCTCGTTCGAGGTGGAGGGGTTCAACCGCAACTTCCCGGGAACGATCTACGCTGTCGAGCCGAGCATCGACGCCTCCACCCGATCGCTGCGGGTGCGCGCCCGCTGCCCCAACAGTGACGGCGCGCTCATTCCCGGAGCGTTCGCCAACGTCGATCTCGTCCTGCGCTCGATTCCGGACGCCTTGACGGTGCCGTCGATTGCGGTCATCCCGGAGCTCGGCGGCAAGAAGGTCTTCGTTTATGAAGACGGCGCGGCTCAGCCGCGGTCGGTCGAGACCGGAATCCGCTCGGAAACCGCGGTCCAAATCACCAGCGGTCTCGACGAAGGTGACCTGGTCATCACCTCCGGCATTCTGCAGATGCAGCCCGGCCTCGAGATCGAGATCGAGGAGGTTCCGGCGGAGGCCGGTTCGGCTTCATGACGCTCTATACCCTCAGCATCCGGCGGCCGGTCCTCGCGATCGTCATGTCGATAACGATCGTTCTCTTCGGGCTGCTCGGGTTCTCGTTCCTCGGTGTGCGCGAGTTCCCGTCACTCGACCCACCGAATATTTCGGTCTCCACGTCCTACCGGGGTGCCTCGGCCGATGTCATCGAGTCCCAGATCACGGAGCCACTCGAGGCGGCGGTCAACGGAGTGGATGGAATCCGCACCCTGACATCGGCCAGCACTGACGGCCGCAGCACCATCCGGACCGAGTTCGACCTCGGGACCGACCTCGAGCGCGCAGCCAACGACGTTCGCGACAAAGTGTCGCGGGCCATGCGAGATCTTCCCCCGGACGTCGATGCCCCGATTGTCTCGAAGGCGGATGCCGATGCACGGCCGATCGCCGGCATCAGCGTTCGCAGCGAGAGGCGTAACCTGCTCGAGCTCAGCCGTATCGCCCAGGAGGCTTTCGTCGAGCGGCTGCAGACCATCCCCAACGTCGCGAGCGTCGACATCTGGGGTGAGAAGACCTACGCCATGCGTCTCTGGATCGACCCCAACAAGCTCGCCGCCTACCGTCTGTCGCCGATCGATGTCCGGGACGCAGTGTCGCGCGAGAATGTCGAGCTGCCGTCGGGCCGGATCGAAGGTATGGAGGTGGAGCTTCCGGTGCGGACCATGAGCCGCCTCAACACTCCGGAAGACTTCAACGACCTCATTCTCAAAAGCCAGGGCGACCGGATCGTGCGCCTGCGGGACGTCGGCTTCGCGGAGCTCGGCCCCCGTAACGAGCGTACCGTGCTGAAACGGGACGGCATCCCGATGGTCCTGGTCGTCGTCCGCCCGCAACCAGGTGCGAACTACGTCGCCATTGCGGACGAGTTCCGGCGCCGGGTCGAGATGATTCAGAAGTCGCTGCCGTCGGATGTCGAAGTCTCGTGGGCCTTCGACGCCAGTCGATTCATCCGCAAGTCCATAGCCGAGGTGAGGCAGACGATCCTCGTAGCCTTCGGCCTGGTCATGTTCATCATCTTTCTCTTCCTCCGCGATTGGCGAACCACCATCATTCCGGTACTGGCGATCCCGGTGTCCCTGATCGGTTCGTGCTTCGTCATGTACGTGGCCGGGTTCTCCCTCAACGTGCTGACTCTGCTGGCGATGGTTCTGGCGATCGGGCTGGTGGTCGATGACGCGATAGTCGTCGTCGAGGTGATCTACGCCAAGATCGAGGCGGGTCTCGAACCGCACAGCGCCGGCGTCGAGGGGACGAAGGAGATTTTTTTCGCGGTCGTGGCGACAACCGTGGCCCTGGTCGCGGTCTTCATGCCGATTCTGTTTCTGGGAGGGTTGGTCGGGCGGCTCTTCCGCGAGTTCGGCCTGACCCTCGCCGGCGCGGTCATCATCTCGTCGTTCGTCGCCCTGACCCTGACGCCGATGTTGGCGACCCGTCTTCTGAAGAAGCGTTCGCGGCAGCCCTGGCTCTACTCTTCCACTGAGCCGTTCTTCCGTGCCCTGGTGACGGATTACCGGGAGAGGCTGACCAGGCTCTTGCGTCGGCGCTGGCTGGCGTTGCCCGTCATCCTGGTCTGTTTCGGAATGGTGGCTCTCTTCCTCAATATTTTGCCGCGTGAGCTGGCGCCTCTCGAGGACCGCTCGGAGATCAGCATATCGGTCCGCGGTCCGGAAGGCGCGACCTTCGCCTATATGGACCATTTCATGGACCGGTTGAATGCCCTCATCGCCGAGGAGGTCCCGGAGGCCCTGAATACGGTCACCATCACCTCGCCCGGCTTCGGCGCCGCCTCGTCGGTCAATTCGGGTTTCGGCCGAATCAGCCTGGTCGAGCCCGACCAGCGCCGACGAACTCAGGGTGAGATCGCGGATGCCCTGGCGGTCCAGGTCGGCCGGCTAACCGATGCGCAGACGTTCCTCTCACAGTCGCCGACCATCGCCGTCGGACGGCGCCGCGGTCTGCCGGTCCAGTTCGTGATCCAAGCGCCCAACATGGAGAAACTGCAGGAGGTCCTGCCGCCGTTCCTCGCTGCCGCGGCCGCAGACCCGACCTTCGCCTATGTCGACGTCAACCTCAAGTTCGACAAGCCGGAGCTCCGTGTCTCGATCGACCGCGAGCGGGCGCAGGACCTCGGCATCTCGGCCCTGCGCATCGCCCAGACTTTGCAGCTGGCGTTGAGCGAACAGCGACTGGGTTACTTCGTCATGGACGGCAAGCAGTACGAGGTGATCGGGCAAGTGACACGCGGCGCGCGTGACGAGACCGTCGATCTTCGCAACCTCTACGTCACCACTCCGAGCCAACCACCGGTCTTGCTGGACAAGCTGGTGCGAGTTACGGAGACCAGCAGCCCGCCGCAGATCTACCGTTTCGACCGCTACGAATCGGCGACCGTGTCGGCCGCGTTGGCGCCCGGCAAAACTATCGGCGACGGCATCGAGGCGATGGAAGGCGTCGCAGAGCGGGAGCTGGACCAGACCTTTGCGACGACTCTCGCCGGCGAGTCGAGGGACTTCGTCGAAAGCGCCACCAGCCTTCTCTTCGTGTTCGTGCTTGCGCTGGTCCTCGTTTACCTGGTTCTGGCCGCCCAGTTCGAGAGCTTCCGAGACCCGCTGATCATCATGTTTACCGTTCCACTGGCTCTAGCCGGCGCCCTGCTCGCACTCTGGTATTTCAATCAGACCATCAACATCTTCAGTCAGATCGGCATGATCATGCTGATCGGACTGGTGACCAAGAACGGGATCCTGATCGTCGAGTTCGCCAACCAACGGAAGGCGGCCGGGATCCCGGTGACCGAAGCCATCATCCAAGGGGCGACGGCTCGCTTCCGGCCGGTCCTGATGACCAGCTTCTCGACCGTGCTCGGCATCCTGCCGATCGCGCTCGGCCTCGGTGCCGGAGCGGAAAGCCGCATTCCCATGGGTGTCGCGGTGATCGGCGGCCTGCTATTGGGGACGCTACTGACCCTGTTCGTGGTGCCGGCGATGATGTCCTTCCTGACCAGCACGAAGGGTCGTGTGCAGCGATTCGCTGAAGACGGTTAGAAATCCGCCAATATTTGTGGTGCGGGCGTCTCGCCCGCACAATTCCACAGCACTCGAAGACGTGCGGCCGGGACGGCCGCACCACAAAGATGCCAGCCTTCGGGCTGATCTGAGATACGTGGTCTCCTACCCGGCGGCCTGGCGGATGACGATCCGTTGAGTTTCCCTCGAGGTGGCCTCCGACCCGGCTGTGTCGGCGGCATCCGGGCCGTCGCCGACCGTGAACCAGGTCTCTCCGTTGTAAACCCTGGTTGCCCCGTGAGCCCGTCGGAGGACGTCGATCGCTTTCATCGGGCCGAGCTTCTCGCCATTGTGATCTATCCAATACACCATGACTTTCTCCCGACGAATTGCTATTGCAATGGGGATGCCAAGATTTACAGCCTTTTCCCGAGATTCTGAGGATCGAGGTGTCCGATTGTGAGACAGCTTCCGGTGCGCCCCGACAAGCGGGGAACCAGCTTGACCAAACGCCGTATACTCATCGAGCACGATCCTCCGGCGTCAGTCAGAGGGATCGACATCACGGAAGGAGAATCAAAATGAAATCACGAGTCATGGGAGGCATTCTATGCCTTCTGCTGGTGGCGGTTGTGGCGCAGACCGAGGAGGGGACCAGACTACTGCGGTTCCCGGATATCTACGGGGACCAGGTTGTGTTCAGCTATGGCGGAGATCTTTGGCTGGCGTCCACCGACGGTGGAACGGCGCGCAGGCTGACCGCGCACCCGGGCCAGGAATTGTTCGCCCGGTTTTCACCGGATGGACAGTGGATCGCCTTCACCGGCCAGTACGACGGCGACGAACAGGTCTACGTTGTCCCGTCCGCGGGCGGCGAGCCGACGCGGCTCACCTGGTACCCGGCGGTGGGGCCGCTGCCGCCGCGCTGGGGCTACGACCAGCAGGTCTACGGCTGGACCCCGAACGGTGAGCAGGTCCTCTTCCGCTCGCTCCGGGACGCCGGCGGTGGTGTGGAAACGAAGGTCTACACCGTGCCGCGCGCCGGTGGGCTTCCGAAGGCACTGCCGATGCCCAACTCCGGCGCCGCCGACTTCTCGCCCGACGGATCGAAGGTGGTCTACTCGCCGCTCTTCCGCGACTTCCGCCACTGGAAGCGGTACCAGGGCGGCTGGGCACAGGATCTCTTCATCTTCGACCTCGCCAGCTACGAGAGCGAGCCCGTTTCCCACTCGATCCGCACCGAGCGTGATCCGATGTGGATCGGCGACAAAATCTACTTCGTCTCCGACCGCGACGATCGCCTCAACATCTACTCCTTCGATCCGAACAATAAGACGGTCGTCCAGATCACCCATTCCGACCTGTGGGACGTGCGTTGGCCGAGCACCGACAACCAGAGCCGGATCGTCTACGAGCTTGACGGTCAGCTTCACATCCTCGACGTCGACACGGGCGCCGACCAGGCGATCGTTATCAAGGTGCCGGATGATGGGCTGTGGAAGCGGCCGCGGCACATCTCGGTGGCCGACGACATCAGCGACTTCGACGTTTCACCGGAGGGTGAACGGGCGGTTCTCGTCGCCCGCGGCGACGTCTTCACCGTGCCGATCGAAAAGGGGCCGACCCGCAACCTCACCCGCAGCTCCGGTGCGGATGATCGCGAGGCTGCCTGGTCGCCGGACGGCAAACATATCGCCTTCATCTCCGACGCGACCGGAGAGGACGAGATCTGGATCATCGATCAGGCGGGGAAAGGCAAAGCTTCGAAGGTCAGCAGCGGCCACGAGGCGCAGCTCCGCCATCCGCTGTGGTCGCCGGACAGCATGCGCATCGCCTTCTCGGACAAGGACGGCAAGCTCTTCGTGGTGACGGTGGCCGACGGTGCCGAGATCGAGGTGGCGGACGATATCTATGGTCAGATGTTCGATTATGAGTGGTCGCCCGACAGTGGGCACCTCGCCTTCAGCCTCAACAACGAGACCGGGTTTTCGCGGGTCTTTATCTGGAACGCCTCCGGTGGCGAACCGCACCAGGTCACGTCGGATCTTTTCGATTCGTATGCGCCGGTCTGGGGCACCGAAGGCGACTATCTCTTTTTCGTTTCCGAACGTCACTACGTACCGCAGATTTCAAACCTCGAGTGGAACTATGCCGGCAATCAGAGGGACGGAATCTATACCCTCGCCCTGCGGAAAGACGTGAAACCGTTGTTCCCGCCCGAGAGCGACGAGGTGAAGCTCGAAGAGGGCAAGAAGGACGACTCGGACAAAGCCGACGAGAAGAAGGGCGGCAAGAAGGGCAAAGGGGACGACAAGGCCGAGAAGAAAGCAGAGAAGAAACCAGTCGTCATCGATTTCGATGGGCTTGGCGACCGCGTGATGCGGGTCCCGGTGGACCCGGACAATTACACGGGACTCGCGGCTATCGAGGGCCACCTGCTCTACAGCACCAGCGGACCGAACTTCTACGGCCGCTCCAACCTCGAGACCCGCAAGCTGCACATCTTCTCGCTCGAAGATCGCGAGGGTGCGGAGATCGTTTCATCCGGTCTCCAGGCATGGGGGGTCACCGCCGACGGCGAGAAGGTGCTCGTGCAGACCGAGAAGGGCCTCGCGCTCCATGATGCGAAGATGAAGGGCGGAGAGGCAAAGACCGTCTCCACCAAGGGCCTCGAGATGGACCTGGTGCCGACCGAGGAGTGGGAGGAGATCTTCGCAGAGGCGTGGCGTCGCTTCCGTGACTTCTTCTACGTCGAGAACATGCACGGCTACGACTGGGTGGCGATCCGCGAGCAGTACCGTCCTCTGCTCGAGCACGTCGCCAATCGTTCGGACCTCAATTATGTGCTCACCGAGATGGTGTCCGAGCTCAACTCCGGTCACACCTACATCGTGGGCGGTGATTTCGAGATCCCCGACCGCGCGCCCGTCGGTCTGCCGGGTGCGCTCTTCGAGCTCGACGAGGAAGCCGGCCTCTACCGCATCGCTTCGATTTATCGCGGACACAACGCGGAGGAGAAGTATCGCTCGCCGCTCACCGAGGTGGGTGTCGATGCCAAGGTCGGCGACTATGTGCTGGCGATCGACGGCGTCAAGCTGAAGGGCGATGACAATCCCTACCGCCTGCTCCAGTACAAGACCGATCCGGTGACACTCACGCTCAACAGCTCGCCCAGTCAGACGGGCGCCCGCGAGACCACCTATGAGCCGATCCGCAGCGAGCAGTCGCTGCGCTACCTCGGATGGGTGCTCGGAAACTACGACAAGGTGACGAAGATGACCGACGGCAAGGTCGGTTATCTCCACATCCCCGACATGGGAGAGGATGGCATCGCCGAGTGGATCAAGTGGTTCTACCCACAGATTCGCAAGCAGGGGCTGGTGGTGGACGTCCGTGGGAATGGCGGCGGCAACGTCTCGCAGTGGATCATCGAGCGTCTCGATACGAAGCTGCTCGGCACCCGTTTCGGCCGCACCTACGACCCTGCGCTGACCTATCCCGGGACCGTCTTTCACGGCCACATGGCCTGTCTCCTGTCGGAGACCTCGGCCTCCGACGGTGACATCTTTCCCTATTACTTCCGCGAGGCGGGCCTCGGTCCGCTGATCGGCAAGCGTTCGTGGGGTGGCGTCGTGGGGAGTAGCTTTACACCGCTGATCGACGGCGGCAGCGTCTTCGTGCCGCGTTCGGCCACCAACGACACCGAAGGCAACTACATCATCGAGGGCCATGGCGTCGATCCCGACATCGAGGTCGAGAACGATCCCAAGTCGGTCATCGAGGGCCGCGACCCGCAGCTCGAACGCGCCGTGGCCGAGATCCTCGACGCCATGGAGCGCGATCCGATGGTCCTTCCGACGCGCCCGCCGGATCCGGTGAAGACTCCGGGCAGCTAGTCTGCCGATTCGATCAGAAACATCACGGCCGGCGGGTCTCCCCGCCGGCCTTTTGGTTTGTGGTGCGGCCGTCCCGGCCGCACGATTTCACTGTCGATGATGTGCAGGCGTCCCGGCAGAACGAGGTCGGGATCGGGAACCGGATCGGGATCGGAACCTGGCCCCCTGACGCGGTCCCCTCACCCAACCCTCAACAAACCCTCATCACACCATCAAGCGCGGGAGGCACGCCAGTCCCATCTTGGAGAAGGACAGCTGAAATCTACGAGTGAGGGAGACCGAAAGATGTTTATACGATGCAATCTGCGATGGGCTCTGTTGATGGTCGTGGTTGCCGGATTGCCGCTGGTGCCGGCTCTGCCCGCGACGGCCGCTGAAGCACAGCCGGCCGAGGCCGCGACGGCTTCTGAGCAAGAACCGGCCGAGCCCGCGAAGGCCCGCGAGAGAAACTGGAGGTTGAGGTTCTTCGGCGCACTCGCCGGCGATAACGGTGGGGTCGTCGTAAGATCAGGTAATCCGTACGCCGGCGTGTCGGTCAGCGGCGGCGGCGGCGTCGGTGTCAACTTCGAGTACCGCACCTCACCGCGGATGGGTTTCGAGATCGGCGCGATGGCGGTCGGCGGTAACGTTCGTGTCGGCGTCGGGGGAAGATATCGCCATTACGGCGCAGGCGTCGAGGTCGACGGGTATGTGCCGGTCACCTTCGCGCTCAACTACCACCCGCTCAACGACTCCGAGATTGTCGATCTCTACCTCGGGCCTCTTGCCGCTACGACGTTTTTCAGCAGCACCGGGGTCGGGCCGGGAGTGGTCGTCGAGTCGCGCGTCGACTTCGGCCTCGGCGCGAACCTCGGCGTTGACATCAACTTCGGTCGCAGGAGCCGTTGGTCGTTCAACTCCGGGTTCAAGTACATCGCGAACGTGTCCAACGGCGGCGATCGCGATACCTGGTGGGACGTCGATCCTCTGATCTTCAGCTTCGGATTCGGCTTCAAGTTCTGAGCGATGACGGGGCTCAGAAGCTGTAGACGAATGACAGGGATCCCACGAAGTCCGCTTCGAAGAAATCGACACCGCCATCGATCTGGAATCGTTTGAAGGCGAGCCCGACGCCGAACGCGACGTGGTTGCGGTCCCCGGTGTGGGAGGATTGCACTACGCCGAGATCGTAGACAATATCGTGTTGACGATCGGGCTCGCTCCACATGCCTGCGCGAAACGCCACCACCGGCTTCCACTTCAGCACCGCGTACTCGAAGCCGAGATGGTACTCGGAGCCGCCTTCGGATTCAGCGTGTCCATCCTCGAGCGGATCGGTGGTGCTCCCCACCTGGTCCCACTCGAAGCCGACCGTCAGTGCGCCGGCCTTCGGCCGGAACGCGACTCCGACGCCGTACTCGGTAGGGAAGGAGAAACGCGCGCGGGCCGTGCGAGGCTCGAACTCCGGCCCCTGGCGGTAGAAACCCGCGAGGTTCCAGGTCCGGGAGACTTTCCACAGGACGCCCGCGTTGAAACCCCAGTCGGCATCAGAAAATCCGCTGACTTCCGCGCCTGCAGAACGGTCTCCGTCAAAGTAGCTCAAACCAGCGCCCAGGCTCAGGTGTTCGGAGACCTCGAAGGCTGCAGCGGTGGCGTAGCTTCTGACGGTGAACTCACGCTGTAGAAACTCGGAATCGTCGAATCCGAATGTGACGCTTCCCATCTGATGTGAGTACAGGGCGAACGCCCAGCTCCGCGAGGGATAGACAAATGAGAAGAACCCGAGACCGGAAATGCCCTGAGAAAAGCCGGTCGTGCCGTTGTTCATCGTCGCCGTAAAACGAAGCTCGATCGATATCTCCGGGCGGAGGATCTGGACGAGGCCGGCCGGGTTGGCGAAGGCAGCTGTGGCGTCGTCGGCAATCGCCGCGAAGGCCCCGCCGAGGCTGATGCTGCGGGCGCCCGGGTTGGTGAACACGGTGTCGGTGATCTCCGAGGTGTCCTGGGACCAGCACGGGAGCGCAGCCAGGGTGGCAGCAATCAGGACGGTCGTAGTTGCTGTGGGATGTCGCACTTCAGGAATCCTATCACCCGTCCGGCACCAGCCCGAGCGCGCCGAGATTAATGGGCGGCGTCATTTCGACTCTCAGTCGGTACGACGGCCGATGGCGTTTGTTTCAATACTATTGCCAGGGCACGATCACCGAGGGCAGCGTCACCGTTTCGCCGACTGCCGGCGGTTCGAACGGCTCGTAGACGCCGTTTTTCCATTGCAGCCAGCGTAATGAAGAGTCCTCGAGATCGACGTTGAAATGAACCCTCACCTCGATCGGCCGACCATCTTCGGTGGCCTCGGTGACCTCGACTGAAGCCCCGCCATACATGATCCGTTCTCCGACCGTCATCGGGGTGGCGTCACGGTAGAGGTGGTCCAGCATCTGGTGGAAGTAGGCCGGGTGGAAGGCGGGCTGCGAGGCCTCGTGGCCGGGCCGCGGACTGCCGGGCGAGACCAGGTACCCGCCGTCCGGTCGGATCGCGATGCTGTTGAGGGCCGGACGGGAGATGGTCGTGGGGTAGATGCCCGAACCGAGGGTCAGGGTGCGGCGCGGGATGGGTCGACCTTCCAGCGCCTGCATCAGCGGGCCGTAAATCGAGAAGAAGGCGGATGGGGTGTTGACGATGAGGGCGAGCTGGTCCCTGACCGCCGGATCCGAAGGCAGGCTCTCCGCGGCACGCGAGATAATGGTACCGAAGATCCGTACCTTGGCGGTGGTTGTCGCGAGCGCGAGCGGTGAGAGAACGAGGTGGATGAACACGAACGCCCAGCAGGCGGTGGCGAGCGGCAACCTCCGAATGCGGGACGACGGCACCCAGTCGACACGCTGCCAAAATGAGGCCAGGAGTTGCGCCAGGAGACCCATCCCGCCGAAGCCGGCGAAGAACAGCAGGCGGTCGTCCGGAAAGGTCGCGCACGCCGGCACCAGCGACAGGATCATGCCGAGCGCGAAGAAACGCGCCACACGGTCTCGTTTGAGGAGCGGTAGGAGCAGAACGGCGATCACCGCCATCAGCCCGACGGCCACCAGCCACACGACGTGGAAGGCCGATTGCGAAAGCATCAGTCCGAGGCCGGACGGCAGCGCCCATAACCCGGAAAAGAGCATCGGCGCGCGCTCGATCACCGCATGGGCGAAGGCAACGGGATTGGCGCCGGGGTCGATGTAGACGCCCGAGCCGCTGGCGCCATAGCCCAGCGACCGGTAGGCCACCCACCATGCGGCGCCGACAACACCGCCCGGGATCAGGGAAGCCAACCGCCGAGACCAGGTGTCGTTGTCAACGAAGAAGGCGTAGGCGAGGAGATAACCGCCCGCCGCCAGGGCGATCTCACCGGACAGCAATCCGAGAAGGAGCGCGACGGGCGCGACGAAAGCGCCTGGACGCCAGCCGTCCCGTCGCCAACTATCGTGGGCGATGAGCGCCGCCAGACCGAAGAGCACACCGATGCTGGCGTTGCGATTGGCCAGCCACACCGCCGGCATTCCGTGCGCGTCATCGATGGCGAAGAGCAGTCCTGCGAAACCGGCGATCCAGGCGGGAGTGAGGAGCCGCCTGTAGAGCAACGCCGCGGCGATGACCGCGCCGGCGAACCAGAGGAGGGACTGGAGGTGCATGAGCCAGGGCTGCTCGGGCCAGACGCGGAAATCGATCCAGTGGGTGAAGCTCGTGACGGGACGTAAGAACGCGAGCCGGAGCCTCGGGTGTGTCCACCAGGGGATCCGGCCGGTTTCTATGGCGCTTCGAATGAGCTCCTCGTCGCCGTTGACGAACGTGAAGGCGTCGAACGGCGAACGCGTCCACCCGGGATCGAGGGGTGGGTCCGAGAGAACCAGGCGGAGGATGTGATCGTCATTCTGGAGCCCGAGCCATAGCGACGATATGCACAGGAGCACCGCAACAGCCGCCACGGAGAACGGCAGGCGGCGGTGGCTCAGGACACGGCGGATCGTGTCGCTCGAGCTCGTCTCACTTCTCCATAAGCTTCTCGACCTGATCGAGGGTCTTCTCGAAAGTCCTCATTGCGGCGTCGAGGGCGTCCGGTTTGGTGAGATCGACACCTGCTCCAGCCAGCAGCTCGAGCGGTGGCGCCGAGGCGCCGCCGGCCAACATGGCGAGAAACGCCTCAGCCGCCGGCTCGCCGAGGGTCGTAACCCGGTCGGCGATAGCGATGCCGCTGGTGAGACCGGTCGCGTAGGAGTAGACGTAGTACTTGTAGTAGAAGTGGGGGATGTAAGCCCATTCCATGCCGTCGTTTTCGTCGACGGTGTAGCCGGGGCCGTAGTAACGCTGCAGGAGGTCGCGGTAGGTCTCATCGAGAAGGGCGGCCGTGACCGGGGTTCCGTCCTCCACAAAGCCGTGGACCCGGCGTTCGAACTCCGCGAACATGGTCTGGCGGAAGATCGTGGTGCGAATGGTCTCGAGCCGTTCGACGAGCAGGTAGGCCTTCTCGGCCGGGTCGGTCGCCTTGTTCACCAGGTAGTCCGACAGGAGCGATTCGTTGCAGGTCGAGGCAATTTCGGCCAGGAACGGCACGTAGCGGAAGGCCGGGTAGGGTTGGGCCTTCATTGCCAGGTCGGAATGCAGCGCGTGACCGAATTCGTGCGCCAGGGTCGACATGTCGTCGAGCGAGTTCTGGTAGTTCATGAAGACGTACGGGTGGGGTCCGTAGACGCTGGCCGAGAAGGCGCCGCTGCGCTTGTCGCGGTGCGGATAGAGGTCCAACCAACCATTGGTCGGGTCGAGGCCCTCGGCGAGGGCTGCGCCGTAGTCCGCGCCGAGCGGTGCGAGGGCGGCGAGAATGGTGGTGCGGGCGTCGGCGAAGGGCACCTCGACTGCGACGCCCTCGGCGATCGGGATATAGAGGTCGTAGAGGTGGATGTCGTCGAGCCCGAGCGCCTTCTTGCGCAGCTCGACGTAGCGGTGGAGCAGCGGCAGGTTGGCATTGATGGTTGACACCAGGTTGTCGTAGACCGCGGGGTCGATGTCGTCCTTGTCCAGGTAGGCCTCGAGGGCGGTGTCGTAACCGCGGGCTCGGGCGTAATCGACATCGAGCTGGAACTGGCCGGCCAGCGTCGCAGCGAGCGCGTGCTGGTATTGCCTGAGGGTGCCGAAGAGGGCCGCGACCGCTTCGCGGCGGACGTCGCGATCGGCGGATGCGCGATACCGCGTGTAGTTGGCCAGGTTGAGGCGGACCTTCTCACCCTGCTCGTCGGTGATCTCGGGCCACGGGATGTCGGTCCGCAGGGCATCGAAAGCGGTCTCCAGCGGCGACGGGATCTCGTTGAGGTCGATTTCGGCCCACAAATTGTCGCCGAGCAGCGCCAGCACGCGTTCCGCCTCAGGAGGCAGAAGCCGATCGGCGCGGCGGCGCAGGTTGTCGAGGTACGATCGGTATTCCGCCAGCCCGGGCTCCGCCGAGTACGCCGTTTCGAGGCTCTCGGTGGACAGCGTCAACACCTCGCGCCGGATGAAGGCGGCCGCCTGCATCAGCTCGTCCATCGCGGCCAGGCTGCGCTGGACCATGGCGTTGGCGGTCTCGTCCGACTGCGCGGTGCTCTGGCGCAGGTTGGCGTAGAGGGTGACGAAGTTGGCGTTCAAATGGAGCCGGAAGTAGAGGTCGAGACAGGCTCGCAATGCGGCGGGCTCGGCCAGCTTGCCGTCGTAGGCCTCGAGTCCGGGGATTTCGGCCAGCAGCTTCATCCGTGCCGCGTCCCAGGCTTCGTCAGACGCGAAGAGGGGTGAGAGATCCCACTTGTAGATATCGGGGATGGTGGAACGGGCGGCGTTGGAGTCCGGCGTGAACGCGGGCAGGTCTGCCGCGCGTTCGGCGGTAACCCCAATGGGAATGGCCGTCAGCAGCGGCACCGTCATGAGTGTCACGATGAGAGTTGCATTCCAGGCAGATCGATCGACACAACGCATTTCAAACCCCCCTGTCAAGAATCGATGTTGGCCCGAATGAGCTCTCTCGATTTCCATATCGGGCCCGTTCTATCCTACGCTTCCCGGGGTTCGAGGTTGCGCGGAGCACGTCGCCCGAAAAAACGGGAGGGCGTATGCCCTCCCGTTCACAGGTCGATTTCGCGCGATTTCATCGACAGTAGAGAGATGATAGCTGTTCGTGGGAATAACCCGCGGCTATCTGAGATTACATATTGCGAGGCTGTAACAAAAACTGCGACGTCTGTCCCAGCGTTGAATCCTCAGATTGAAGAAATAATGGCGCGAGAGCGCAAGAATGAAGATCCCTCCGAGGAACTCCGGGAGCTCCGCGCTCGGGTCGGCGGCTTGGAGAGCCAGCTCAACCGAATGATCGCGGGCGGCGGCTCGGGCGCGGTTCCGGTTGCGAAAAGGACGGTGGCCGAGAAGGCAGCGGCCCGAATGATTGAACAACCGATCGCGATGCTGTTCATCGTCGACCTGGTGGAGGGCCGGTACCTGCGGGTCAATCAACCGGTCTGCGAAGTTCTCGGGTACTCCGAGAAGGAGCTTCTGGAGACCTCCTTCTTGGACCAGATCCACCCTGACGATTTCATGCGAACCATGCGTGAGATGGAGCATCTTCTCGCCGGCGAGCGGACATCGAACTTCAGGAATCGCCACCGGGACGCGGACGGCATCTACAGGGTGCTCGAGTGGACGGCCGTCGCCGACGCCAACCGCGAGCTGTGTGATGCGATGGCGATCGAGGTCACCGAATGACTCACCGAGCTGTGGTCAGCGTCTCGCCCCGAGGGCAACCCCCTGTCTGCGAGGATCGCCAACCCCAACGAAGCTCTGTTGGAGGGGATTAAAGGTGACGGCGTTGACGGCTCCGCAGTTGATGAGGTCCCTTCTCGTTGTAGGGAAACCGACCTGCTTGACGAGTCGATATCCCCGTTCTACGAGCGCTGCGACGTCGTCGGAGGTGTTTGGGGGATAAACCTCGATCAGGATCCCGTGATCGTGCTCCGTATCCCACACGATTCTGGGAGCAAGTACAGCTTCGCGGACGCCCATTTCGTGATCAATGACATTGCTGATCACCTGGGCCACGATTCCGGGGATTCTCATACTTCCGGAACTCCCCAAAGCGATCACCAGGCACCCGTTCTCGAGGACGATTGTCGGCGACATATCGGTGGGACACGGGCTGCGCGGGGTTGCCGCCCTTGGATTGCTGTAGTCGTAGCCCTCGAGAAAGCTGTTGTAGATGACGCCGAGCCCGGGTGTCATCGCTTTGGCCCCGAAGAAGCGCCCCATCGTCTGGGTCAATGAAACAACGTTGCCGAAACGATCCGCAACCGATATCTGGGTGGTGCCCTCCGGAGGGGTATAAACCCGTGACTCCTGCCCTAATTCCTCAGCGGAAAGGGCGTGATCGAAGCTGATCAGAGCGGCTCGTTCCGCCGCGAACGGCTTACCCAGGTAAACCGTGCCTAGGGGAAGGCCGGTGAGGAAGGCCTGGGTCGTGAATCGAGCGTGATCTGAGATGGCTATATGAAACGCGTCCAGGTATGCCTGCAGCTGATTTGTCGACGGCTCGCGCAGAAAGTCGGACGGATAATGCTCGAGAATGTTCAGGGCCTCGATGACCGCACCGCCGGAGCCGGGCCACGGAAAGGTGATCACGTCCCTGCCTCGGTAGGTTCCGCGCAAGGCTGTCCGTTCAGTCACACGATAAATGCCGAGATCCTTGAGTGTGACATATCCGCCGCGCTCCTCCATGTCGGCTGCGATCTTTTTTGCGATCTCCCCACGATAGAAGTCATCGGTGCCCTCGGCAGCAACCCGTCGCATGGTGTTCGCCAGGTCCTGCTGAGCGATTCGGGTCCCGACGTCAGGAGGATCCTGGCCCTCTTTGAGGAGCATGTGCCGAAGAGACTCGTCCTCGCGAATGATGTCGGCATACTTGCTAATACCTGCTCGCTTGGAACTGGTTATCAGCAATCCCTGCTCTGCATGGTCGATCGCCGGCGCCATTGCCTCGGCCAACGATTTCGTGCCATACCGTGTTAATGCATGATTCAGTGCAGCGAGGGTCCCTGGGACGGCCGCTACCTTGATCCCGTGGAGCCGGCCCTCCGCCTGGAGTTGGGCGAGCTCGCCCCTGGCCACGCGAATCGGGACGCGCGCCGTCCCATCGATCGCGATATCTCGTCCATCCGGCAGATGAAGCACGATGTACGTGGTGCCGAAAAGGCCGTTGGAGCCGGGTGCAGAGACGGTTGCAACAAATGCGGCCGTAATCGCGGCATCGATCGCGTTGCCGCCGCCCTCGAGCACCAGCACGCCCGCTTCGGTGGCTTCCTTGAAGCCCGTCGCGACGACTCCGTGAGGTGAGTCGGTCTCAACCGTGTCCAGCGAGGTGATCAGATCTAGTTTCGACGAGGCGGTGCAGGATGCGAGGGCGACCGCCAGCGCCACGGCACCCAGGCCGAAACCCATCCTGCCAACCGAACGGCCTCTCGTCATGGCGCAGATTGACCTTGAGAGCCGATCACAGGTTGATCTTCAGAAATCAAAACGGACGCCGAGGCGCACGGAACGCGGGTTCTGATAGAGAATGCGCCGGCCGAAATCCGGGTTGTCGATCTGTGGCCTGAGCTCGGTGTTCTGGTCGTAGTCGATAGCGTCTTGCGAGTTGAAGATATTGAAGACGTCGACAACCAGGACCAATCGCCCCCCTCCGAGCACGAACCCGTAGTCGGCGTGGATGTCGAATGACCAGTTCGCCGGCGTCCGCGTCTTGAAACCGTCTTCGGTCTCGATTCCCGTGCCGCGTGGCGCCTCGGGGATGTCGCCGGGACGCCCGAGGACCGGGTCAGCAGCGAACGGGGTCAGCGGCCGTCCGGAGGAGGCCCACAGACCGGCGCCAAAATTGAGTGCATTGGTGGCGTTGTAACTACCCCACAGCTTGAGCTGGTGAGGGCGATCGTTGGGGAGCGGACCTGCTCCGAGCTCGCCCAGATATCGGATGTCGCCGCGGAACCCATAGACCGGCACGCCGATCTCGGTGTAGCTGGGATCGTTCGTCGGATAGTCGAACATCGATGAGATCGCCGGGTTTGGCTGCATATTGTCGTTTCGGAAGAACCCCTCGTAGGTCCCTTCGAGCTTCGAGTACCGGTAGGAGCCGAGCAACGACCAGCGACCCGAAAAGCGTTTTTGGGCCGTGAGCTCGAGCGACTGGTACTCGTGAATCGGGTCTTCGAAGGCGCCGACGTCGAGCACCGTTTCTGGAGACCCTTCCTGCGGGTTGCCAATGTAGCGCACCACCTCTCCGGAGTCACCTGTGAAGTAGAGCACAGCAGCCGCATTGGCAACATCCTCGAGAACGCGAGGCATATTGCGGTAGAGGTATTGGATTCCGAAGGTGAGCTTTTGGAACGCCTCGAACTCGAAGCCGACGATTCCTTCCTGGATATAGGTTGATTTGGCGTTGGGATCGACGGTCGCCGGACGTCCAGAGGAGGTCACGAGGTGGACCCCGGTACTCAGCGCCTCCACACCGTCGGGTATCGGCTCGGTAAGCTCTGGGTCGAAGTAGTCGGCCCAGATCACGCGACCGCCGCCGCCGAAGGTCAGCAACGCCAGATCGTTCGGGATTCTCGCAAAATACAGACCGTAGCTTCCGAAGACCTTCATGCGGCCGGAACCCGAGGGATCCCAGGCGACGGCGAGCCGGGGGGCCCAGTTGTCATCGAAGGTGACGCTGTTGGCCGCGCCGATGAGTTCCTGCCGCTCGTAGCGGAGACCGGCGGAGATCGTCAGACGATCGTGCACGTAGAACTTGTCCTGCGCGTAGACAGCACTGTACCGCTGGTCGCTCGTGCTCACCCTGGTGAGGCCGGCACCGGAGATGCGATAGACGGTCCCGAAGTTGGGATCAGGCAGAGCGCTGATTCTCACACCGGACCCGGTCTGGTGTCCGTTTCTCAGTGTGTGCCGCGGACCGGTCGACCCGAAGACGGAGTCCCATGTCACATCTTCGTAGCTCACGCCGTAGCGGATGTCGTGCCTGCCGATAACGTTGCTGGATTTGAGGTTGTATTGGAGGTTCTCTCCCTCTTGCTCGCCGTCATATCTCCCCATCCCACCCGAATACTCGGGGGGTTGGTCTGTGTAATCGATGAGCTGCCACTCGTCGACCGAGGGCACCTCCGAATAATCATGAGCGGCTCTGGCGACCGATGCCTCGAGCAGCCAGGTGTCCTTCAGGATCCCATGATAGCGGAGCGATTGGTAGTTGCCGCCGATGTTCAAGGAACTGAAGGCTGCCGTGGTCGGATACAGCAAAGCCTGCCCAGACTGGGGGCCTTCCAATCCCTTACCGGGATCGCCGAAAACTGAGAAATCGAGGCGATGGCTCCTGGCGGCGTTGTATGTGATCTTTCCCGCATAGGACCTGAAGTCGCGTTCCTGGTCAACCTCGCCGAGGCTGGCGAGAGGATAGCCCTCCGGTGCAACCATGGTTGTCGTCTGGTTGAGATAGTCGAAGGCCGCGAAGAAGAACGCCTTGTCCCGCGCGATCGGACCGCCGAGACTCACTCCCAGATCGCTGGACGCCTCTTGCGTGATATTGGCCTTGCCGGCCGTGAGGGTGATCATGCGGCGGGAACTCTCAAGACCCCCAGGGCTCGCATAGGCAAAGCCGGCACCATGAAACTCGTTCGAACCGTTCTTGGTGATAACGTTGATCGCACCTCCCGTCGATTGAGCGTACTGCGCCTCCGCGCCCCCGGTTCGTACCTGAACGGTTTCAATAAACTCGTAGGTCACGCCGGTGCCGATCGATCCGTAGCGAGAGGAGAAGACACCGAGGCCGCCGAAGCGCGGATCGGCGATGTTGACTCCATCAACCACGTACGAGTTTTCGAGCCCACTCGCGCCGGAAATCGAGGGGTTGGGCTGGCCCGCGCCACCGCTGCCGGAGACGCCGGGCGCCAAGTACGGGGTGTCGCTGAGCTCGCGACCGACCGGAATCTGATTCAGCATGGTGCTGTCAACCTCGAGCCCGGTGGACATCGCGGAGTAGTCGATCACCGGCGACGTGCCGACGACCTCGATGCTCTCCTCGAATGTGCCCGTGGCCAACATGAAGTGGAGCTCGATTCGATGGCCGAGAGAGACCATCACGCCGCTCTGTTCGACGGATTGGTATCCGTTCAGACTGACCATGACATCGTAAGTGCTCGGTGTGAGGTGAGGAATCAGAAAGCGTCCCTTTGAGTCGGTCTGCGTGCTCTTTCTTCCTTGGCTCGATGTTGCGATCACAGTCGCGTCGGCAAGCGGTTGCGAGGACTCATCGATCACCTGACCGGAGAGAGAGCCCGTCGTGGCCTGCTGGGCAATCGCCGTTCCCGGAATGATGACCAACAGCAATGTCAGGAGGAATGACAAAAAGCATCCGCTCGACGGGAGCCCGCCGCCGGAGCCAACAATACTCCTCAGGCTCAAAACGTGAATTGCAGGCATCCGCCTCAACCTCCCGAGATTTCTTTTCTTGCAGCGCGGAGTCTGCCACGAGAATCCCAGGGTGTAAAGGTCAATCGGCTCGATATCGCCTGGCTCGTTTCAGGCGGAACTGTCAAAACTGTGCACATTTCGGTGGTGAATTCGAGCATTCGCGAGAGGTCGTCCGTTGAAGGACTACTTCCGCTCCCGACTCCAGTTCCCGAAGTACTGCCAGCTGGCCATCGAGCCGAGCTCCTTGATCCACCGCGCCCAGAATCGCCCGGTGGGGTCATTCAACTCCAAGATTTCGACTGACATCTTTTCTCAGATCAGCAGCCTGGATCAGGTCGTGTCGTCGAACCTGCGCTTCCCCTACAATGCGCGAGGGGACCGATGTCTAGGTGGTCTTCAGCGAGTCGATGTGGACCAATCGATTCCAGGGGGGCCTGTGGCCGCCGAGATCGGACGCCCGCAGTTTGAGTGGTGAAGCACGCTCAGACGTGGAATCCGTGAGGGAGCCGAGCTCCCCGATATCCATAGGGTCTGCGCCGACGCGCTCGAGAAATGCCGTTTCGCGGTCTCCACAAACTGATCTCACACCTTGACAATCCTCACAGTTGGTCCTATTGTTTAGACCAAGTCTCAATCTATATAAAAAGAGAAACAGGCCGGATGCCGGGAAATCCCTGCGTTTCGAGCCGAACAAGGGGGAAACATGACACACGTAAGAAATCTCAGTGAGAGTAGCTATGGCCTGGGTGCGATGGTGCTGGTGCTGGTGATTGCGGTCGCCGCCTGCGCTCCGCAGGCCGCGGACCAGAGCGCCGAGCTGGCCGCCGTGGCCGACAACTGGGAAAACGCGCTCAACGCGGGCGATATCGATGGGATCGTCGGGTTGTACACGGAGAACTGCGTCCTCATGCCGCCAAACGCCAAGATGGCGAAAGGGCATGCCGGCGCGAGAGCATCTTTCGTTGGGATGGTCGATGCCGGTCTCACGGGTGAAATCGATACGGTCACGGTCGCCGCGGCTGGAGATATCGGCTACCGAGCCGGCACATACCGGCTGCAAACTCCGGACGGTACTGAGGTCGACCAAGGGAAATACACCGACACCTGGCGCAAAGTGGGCGGCGAGTGGAAGATCGCCAGCGACATCTGGAACAGTGATCTGCCCCCGTTCGCGGGTGACACGACCATCGCCATCACCCATGACGTGAAGGACGCCGATCACTGGCTCGCGGCCTGGATGGGTGAAAACAGCCGGCGCGATATGTTCGCGCAGCACGGCGTGGACAACGTCCGTATCTTTCAAAACCCGAAAATGAAGAAACAGGTCTGTGTGTTGGTTGACGCGTCAGACATGGCGGCGTTCGAAGCGTTCCTGAACTCGGATGAGGGTGCGGTCGCCAAGGCCGAGGACGGCGTCATCGACAAGGGCATGCGGGTGTACACGGAAGTGAAATAGTGCGGGGCGCGCAAGCGCTTGACGTTCAGGTAGGGGCGGCATGTGTGCCGCCCCTTTTTTTGCCGTCGGGTCGTCAGGTGGTGTCTATTTCGACTGTGTGGCGATGAAGGCGATCACTGCCACGAAGACACCAGTTCCGAGAAGCACTGAAACCGCGATCAGAAAACCGAGTTGATCCATGCTCATGCCAACCAGGGTGCGATAGGGGTCGATCTCGCGGTGCAGGTCGTCGCCGCGGTGCTCGATCTTCCGCCTGAACCGGACACGGTTGTCGTCGAATTTCTCGAGCATCTCCCAGCCGGCTCGCGCTTCCTCTTCGCAGGTCTTGCGAAAGAACTCCGGATCCTTGAACTTGCGGGTGGCGGCGCGCACGATCTTGAACTCCCAACCCTCGATTTCGTCGGCGCTGTACTTCGTCATGAGTTCTTCCTCCCGTTGGAGCTCCCGCCGTCTTTTGACAGCGGCTGCGGCGGCCACGGTACCGCTTGTCGCTGTCGTTGCTGGCACAAATGTCATGAACGGCCCCCTGGAAACGATCCGGTTCACATTATCCGGCTGAAATAGATACGTGTCTCAACTGAAAGAATTCGCGGCTGGCCCGGTCGATTCAGGGTGGCGGGAGGGCCGAGCCATCCGTTGTCAGAAAATATCCCAGCCGTAGCCTCCGCGTTCGTAGGCGGCCTCGGCGAGGCCCTTGATGAGTTCGTCGTCGTTGTCGTCGATCCGGCGAAAGTTTCGTCGCGCCCGGGCTTCTGTCTGGCCGGCGAGGACCTTGGCGATCCCGATCTCCTCGCCCGCGGCGTCGACGCCCTTCTCCTCGATCGCAGCCGTCACTCTGCTGATCGCGCACGCGAGCACGAAGAGGTCGATCATGACGTTGGCCAGGCGGCTGGTAGCGAACTGCTTGCCGATGATGTTCCTGCCATGCTTGCGGAGCAGGCGATCGGTCATCGCAGCGAGGTTGCGGGCCGCATCCTCGAAGATGTCGGCCTCGGCACGCAGGGCGACGTGGGCCTTGGTCATGCTCGGGCTGGACACCGGCAGTCCGGTGGCCCAGGTGGCGCGCTGCTTCGCGTAGTCATAGAGCAGGCCGAAGCCCTTGATCGGGTCGTCGAAGATACCGCGCAGCGAGCCGGCCAACTCCTTGAGCCGCTGGCCGACGTCGTTGAGGGCGGTGAGGGCGACGTAGAGGCGCAGGATGTCGTTGGTGCCCTCGTAGATGCGGTTGATCCTGCAATCGCGGAGCACTCGTTCGTACGGGTACTCGCGCATATAGCCCGTGCCGCCGGCGATCTGCAATGCCTGGTCGGCGGTTCGCCACAGGGCCTCGGTGGCGAAGATCTTGGTGATCGCCGCCTCGACCGAAAAATCGTCGTATTCGCGATCAGCAAGGGCGGCAACCACCTGCACGATACTCTCGGTGGCGTAGCAGTCGGCTACCATGCATCCGATCTTCTGTTTGACGAGGCCGAAGCTGCCGATCGGCTGACCGAACTGGTGGCGCTCCATCGCGTGGCCCGAGGCGAGGGCAATCAGCGTCTTCATGCCGCCGACGCAGCCGCCCGCGAGCCCTGATCGGCCGTTGTTGAGAATGTTCATCGCCACCTTGAAGCCGCCGTTCAGTGGCCCGAGGAGGTTCTCCTTGGGCACCTCGACGTCGTCGAGGAAGACTGTGCACGTCGAGCTTGCGCGGATCCCCATTTTGTCCTCGTGGGCGCCGACCGAAACGCCGGGCATGTCACGCGTGACGATGAAGGCGCTGAGCTTGGAGCGGGCCTCTTTCTCGCCGGTCTTTGCGAATATCGTGAAGTAGTCGGCGATGCCGCCGTTGGTCACCCACAGCTTCGAGCCGTTGAGGAGGAAGTGGTCGTCCTTTTCCACAGCGTGGGTCTTGATCGATGCGGCGTCGCTGCCGGCCTCCGGCTCGGTGAGGCAGAAGGCCGCGATGAGCTCCCCGCTGGCCAGGCCCTTGTAGTACTTCTTCTTCTGCTCCTCGGTTCCGTACAGCTTGAGACCGCGCATGCCGATCGACGAGTGGGCGCCCACCGTGACGGCCACCGAGGCGTCGTGACGTGCGACCTGCTGGATGGTTCGCGAGTAGGCCATGTTGCCGAACCCGAGACCGCCCTCGGACTCGGGCACGATGAGGCCGAAGAGACCGAACTCCCGCAGCTCCTGGAGAAAATCGCCGGGCATCTCCCCGGCCACGTCCCACGCACGGAAATCCTCGCTGCGGTTCCCGAGGAGATCGTCGACCGATTCGACGACCGGAGCCAGGATCTCGCGCTCGTCATCGCTCAGGGTTGGGAAGGGGAAGAGGACCTGCTCCTCGATTTCGCCGGCACAGAGTGAACGCATGAAGCTGATGCTGGTATCGCGCATGACGGCCTCCTCGGCTCGGTTGGATTGTGGTGACGCGGGTCTACTCTGATACCCCACTCGACGTGTGTCAAGAATCGAGCTGCGATGACGGGCGTGACAGGATACAGCTCATTCCCGCCGCGCCGGCCACTTGGGCGACCGAGCTCCAGGGCGGACCGTGACGATACGTCGTCTCACGTGAAGGCGTAGTGAGGCCCGCCTCGTTGGCCGAGGCTACCACCTGCTGCCACTCATGGTGTGGCAGCAGGCGAGCGATCAGTGTTCGTTTCTACGAACCCGGGAAGGTTTTGCGCAGCACGTCGAACCAATTGGTCACGAGGGTGACGTTGTTCTGGCTGCTCAGGCCCTCGCCACCTTGGAGGATGATGAAGCTCTGGCCGTCGGGCATGATTTCATAGTCTGAAAAAATGCTCCCGGCGACGGCGATCCCGACCTGGTTGTTCGACAGACCGCCGCTCGCCAGCGGCTTTGGTCTGCCGGCCCGGAACGATCCGTTTTCGGCAGCCACGATCGCCGACATCAGACCGTCCTCGGTGCGGTAGATCAACTCGGAACCGTCGGGCGACCAGGCGGGCCAGCTGCCGCCGCCGTCGGAGACCTGCCACTTGCCGGCCGCATACGGGAACGGCCGCACGTAGATCTCCGAACGGCCGGACTCGTCGGACATGTAGGCTACCCATTTGCCATCAGGGGAGATGACGGGGAAGCGGTCGAAAAACTCGGTGGCGAGGTACTCCTGCGGCTCGCCCGATCCATCGGCGGGCACAATCCAGATGTCGAAGCTGTCGCTCTGAATCTCGCCCAAAATCCACTTGCCGTCAGGCGACCACGAGGAGGCCCAGAAGTCGTGGTCGATCTTGGCGAGGCGTTCGGCTTCACCGGAACCGTCGGCCCGTTTGCGGTAGGGGTTCTCGCGGCCGTCGCGATCGGAGGAGAAGGTGATGTACTGGCCGTCGGGCGACCACACCTGATCGCCGTCGTAGCCATCGTGGAAGGTCAGTCGGGTGGCAACCTTGCGCTCGAGGTCGTAGATCCAGACGTCCCAGTTCCCGTCACGCAGCACCGTCATCGACAGCCGACTGCCGTCGGGTGACAGCTTCGGATTGGCGTAGGTCCCCGGCTCCTCCCACAGGGTCGACACGACACCGTTGCGATCCATCATTCTGATCGGGTACTCCGGGACGCCGATCTCACCGCTGATGTAGGCCAGGGTGCCGGTATTGGAGAAGCTGACCTGGGCCCCACCGCTGGCGTCGCTCGACGTGATCCCCTGGACGATCGGTGCCGGCGAGCCCGTGGCTTCCAGTTTCTTGATATCGAAGGGCATGGCGAAGAGCGTGTTCTCACGCACGTAGACCAGGTGGCCGGAGGGCACCCAGCGACCGTAGGTGCCGCCGCGGTGCAATACCTTGCGCTCACCGGTCGCCAGTGACACCGCCTCGATCACCGCCTCATCGGCCACATCGGAACCCTGCAGGAGGGTGGTGAAGATCACTGCGCCACCCGGTACGACCTGCGGCCAGCGGTGTGTGGCCTCGCCGTTGTCGGTATCGACGGTCGTCAGCGGTTGGAGCTCTCCGCCGGCGGCGGGCACGGTGAAGAGGCCGGAGGCGCGATCCGGCGCTACCACGATGGTGTCGTCGGGGCCCCAGCTCGCGCCGCGACTGCGATTGACCTTGCACAACCTGATCGGGGTGCCGCCGGTGATCGGCACCTTCTTCAGCTCGGTGGGGGTGACGAAGCCGATCCATTGGCCGTCCGGCGAGAAGAACGGGTGGTAGGGCACGGTGGCCGAGTTGCCGGTCACGAGCGGCGTTCCCTCGAGCTGATCGAGGGAACGAACGGCAAGGGTCCGCTCCAGCTCGCCTTCGGCGACGTAGACCATTTTCGTTCCGTCAGGGGAAAGGACCACGCCCGTACCGAGATTGACGAAGAGAGGGTCGTCGGAGACCGCGACCTCGAGGCGCATCGTCTGCTCAGGGGCGCCGTCCCGAGACCCGAGGATGACCAGCGACATGATCAGTGCGGCCGCTGTGACGCCGGCGACGGCCCACGGCAGCAGGCGTGTCCAGCGCGCGGTGCCGGCTGCGGACTCGTCCGTCGCCGCGTCCGCGCCCGGGTTTTTCAAGTAGCTCTCGATCGCGATTCGCGCCTCGCCGATCGCCTGCAGCCGTTGGCCGGCTTCCTTGTCGAGACACCGTTCGAGCAGCCTGCGCACCGGCGCCGGGGTGTCGCTCGGAAGATCGTTCCACTCCGGCTCGCGGGCGAGCACTCCGGCAAGGGTGTCGGAGAGAGTCTTGCCGGCGTAGACCCTCCTTCCGGTCAACATCTCCATCAGCACGACGCCGAAGGCCCAGACGTCGGCCCGCCGGTCGGCGCTCTCGCCACGAGCCTGCTCCGGGCTCATGTAGGCGGCAGTACCGAGGAGGACACCCTTGCCCGTCATCTCAGCGGTCATGGTCGGCGACAGGGAGAGGCTCTGTAGGCCGGAGCCGGACGTGGAACCGATGGACTCCAGCGCCTTGGCCAGCCCGAAGTCGAGGACCGTGACCCGGCCGTCCGCGGTGAGCTTGATGTTGGCCGGTTTGAGGTCGCGGTGGATGATGCCCTTGTCGTGAGCGGCTTCCAGCGCCTCGGCGATTTGGAGAGAAATCTTGAGGGCCTGTTCAATCGGGATGGGACCGGCGTCGATGCGCTCGGCCAGGGTCTCGCCCTCGGCCACCTGCATGACCAGCAGCTTGCGTCCGTCGAAATCCTCGAGACCGTAGATCGAGGCGATCCTGGGATGTTCAAAAGCAGCCAGGACCCGCGCTTCACGTTCAAAACGCGCCAGCCGTTCGGCGTCTGCGGTGAATATGTCGGGCAGGAGCTTGATCGCGACCTGACGGCCGAGCTTGGTATCCTCGGCCCGCCATACCTCGCCCATGCCGCCCTCGCCGAGCTTGTCCAGGATCCTGTAGTGCGCAACTGTCTGGCCGATCATGTGGGTGCCTCCTCGCGCCGATGTATCAACAGGCTCGTCGGTGATCGACTGTGATCATAACAAGTATCAGATTCATTCTCAATTAATAATCATCCTCAGACTCACTGGGAATCCGACCGTTTCAATCATCGTCAAGAACCGTTCGGTTGTTTCAGTCGAGATCGGTCAATCGTCGTCATCCACCGGGGTGCCGTGGTCGGCGATCCACGCCCACGTGCGGTTTCCTTCAACGCGTTTTTTCCGTCGTTGTTTCTATACACCCAACAGTGGGCCATTTCCCCGCGGATGCCGATGGATGCATCCACCGACACTCGACGGTCACGCATTCTCTAGCCCGCATTATTCATGAGGTCTCTGCTGCGGCCGACGATGCACCGCACCCAGCGGT
>CAYRFI010000020.1:0-43564 GCA_964423595.1 uncultured Thermoanaerobaculia bacterium
TACGCCGCACATTGCTGCAGATTTCCGGCCGCAGCAGATAGTTGGTGAGATATGCTGGTTGAGGCTGTTGCCGTTTCGCGGCCAACATCAACACGAAACCACCGGCAAACGTGTGCTCCATCACCGTTCATTTTTTCAAACCCCTTGGGTCGGGCTATAATCCACCGAAATGAGCGAGGAACAGATCAGCTTCGGCGCAATGCGTGACAGGATCCAGGAAGCCATCTCCTGGACCCGGATGGAACAATACGAAGAGGCGATCATCGTATTTGAGGATTTCCTTTCCGTGCTCTCCTCAGAGGGAGACCTCCAGGACAAGCGCTTCGCCGCGTCGGCCTTTTCATACTACGGGCTCTGTGTGGCGATGGTCCGACACAAGTACGCCGAGGCCGTCAAATATTGCAACGTATCGGTCAAGGCCAACTTCATGGATCCCGAGCACCGGATCAACCTGGCCCTGGTCTATCTCGAACGGGACGACCGCAAGAACGCAGTCAAGAACCTCGAAGCCGGTCTCCGCCTGCAGCCGTCGAACAAGCGGATCCACAAGATCTTCGCCGAGATCGGCCGCCGTAAGCCGGTGATGTTCTCCTTCCTCTCGCGCAGAAACCCGCTCAACGTGTGGATCGGCAGGCTGCGTGAACCCAAGGCCGACAGCTAGCCCTTGCCAGCAGCGGACAGGAACGTTATCCTACGCGTTGTGAATTTGTTCACGTGATATTCTCGCGTGACACCTGCACGACTGCACCGGACCGCCCACACCAGGGGCTAGGACCGCGGAGGTAATCCATGACAAAACGACGAACCGTGATGATTGACGGCAATGAAGCCACGGCCTCGGTCGCACACCGCATCAACGAGGTGTGCGCCATCTACCCGATCACCCCGTCTTCGAATATGGGCGAGTTTGCCGACGAGTGGTCGGCGCTGGGAAAGACCAACATCTGGGGCGTCGTCCCCGATGTGATCGAGATGCAGTCCGAAGGCGGCGCCTCCGCAGCGGTGCACGGCTCTCTCCAGGCCGGAGCCCTCACTACAACCTTCACTGCTTCTCAGGGGCTGCTGTTGATGATTCCGAGCATGTACAAGATTGCCGGCGAGCTGACCTCGGCGGTCTTCCACGTCTCTGCACGCACTGTCGCCACTCACGCCCTGTCGATCTTCGGCGACCATTCGGACATCAACGCGGTTCGCCCGACCGGGTGGGGGTTGGTTGCCTCGGGATCGGTGCAGGAGGCGCACGATATGGCGTGCATCACACAGATGGCGTCGCTTGCCAGCCGCATTCCCTTCGTCCACTTTTTCGACGGTTTCCGTACTTCGCACGAGGTGTCGAAGATCGAATACCTCGAGGACGACGATCTGAAACATCTCATCGACGACGATCTGATCCGCGCCCACCGTGACCGCGCCCTTTCCCCGGACCGGCCGGTCATCCGCGGCACCTCACAGAATCCGGATACCTTCTTCCAGGCGCGTGAAGCCATCAACCCCTTCTATGAAGCCTGCGCCGGTCACGTCGCCGACGCGATGGAAGCCTTCGGCAAGCGGGTCGGACGCGAGTATCGGCTCTTCGATTACGTGGGCGACCCGGACGCGGAACGAGTGGTGATCATCATGGGGTCGGGCGCCGAGGCAGTCCACGAAATGGTGGACTGGCTCAACGCCAAGGGCGAGAAGGTGGGCGTCCTCAAGGTCCGGCTCTATCGCCCGTTTTCGGCCAGCCACTTCATCGATTCTCTGCCGAAAACCACCAAAAAGATCGCGGTCATGGATCGCACCAAGGAACCGGGATCGCTCGGCGAACCGCTCTACCTCGACGTCATCACCGCCCTTCACGAAACGCGCACCGCAGGCGTCAGCCCGTTCATGGCCGAGCCGGTGGTGGTCGGCGGTCGCTACGGCCTGTCGTCAAAAGAGTTCAACGATACGATGGTGAAGTCGATCTTCGACAATCTCGCCGCCGAGGCGCCAAAAAATCACTTCACGATCGGCATCGTCGACGACGTCAGCCATACATCACTGCCAATGGATGACGACTTCACCATTGCCGGTGATGACGTCTTCCGTGGCCTCTTCTACGGCCTCGGTTCCGACGGCACGGTCGGCGCCAACAAGAACTCGATCAAAATCATCGGCGAGGAGACCGACAACTTCGCCCAGGGCTACTTCGTCTACGACTCGAAGAAGGCCGGCGCTGTCACCGTCTCCCACCTCCGCTTCGGCCCCAACCAAATCCGTTCCTCCTACTTGATCCGCAAGGCCAACTTCGTGGCCTGCCACCAGTGGGTCTTTATTGAAAAGCTCGACATGCTCGCCCACGCCCAGCCCGGCGCCACCTTCCTCGTCAACTCGCCCTTCGGCGCCGACGCCATCTGGGACGAGCTCCCACGCGAGGTTCAGCAGGCGATCATCGATCTCGGCCTCAAGGTCTACTGCATCGACGCCACCGACGTGGCGCGTGAGACCGGCATGGGGCGCCGCACCAACACCATCATGCAGACCTGCTTTTTCGCCATCTCCGGCATCCTGCCCCGCGACGAGGCGATCGAGAAGATCAAGGGCGCGATCAAAAAGACCTACGGCGCCAAGGGCGACGAGATCGTCAAGCTCAACTTCGACGCGGTCGACAGCACGTTGGCGAACCTCCACGAGGTCAAGGTCCCCGACAAGGTCACGGCAACCTTCTCGCGCCCACCGACGGTCTCCGACGAGGCGCCCGATCTCGTCAAACGCGTCACCGCGGTCATGATGGAGGGGAAAGGCGATCTTCTGCCGGTTTCGGCCTTTCCGCCCGACGGGACCTGGCCCTCCGCCACCACCCAGTGGGAGAAGCGCAACATCGCGATCGATATCCCGGTGTGGGACGAGGAGCTCTGTATCCAGTGCAACAAGTGCGTCCTGGTCTGCCCGCACGCCGCGATTCGGGTCAAGGTCTACGACCCGGCAGCACTCAAAGGCGCGCCGAAAACCTTCAAGTCGATCGAGTACAAGGCGAAAGACTTTCCGGACTCCGTCTACACGATCCAGGTCGCGCCCGAGGACTGCACCGGTTGCCAGCTCTGTGCGCGGGTCTGCCCGGCCAAGGACAAGTCGAACCCCAAGCACAAGGCGCTCGACATGACCCTGCAGATGCCGCTGCGGGAAACCGAGCGCGAAAACTACGCCTTCTTCCTCGACCTGCCCGAGGTCGATCGCACCAAGGTCAAGATCGACGTCAAGGGCTCACAGTTCTTCAAGCCCCTCTTCGAGTACTCGGGGGCCTGCGAAGGCTGCGGCGAAACCCCTTACGTCAAGCTCCTCACCCAGCTCTTCGGTGACCGGCTGATGGTCGGCAACGCCACCGGCTGCTCGTCGATCTACGGCGGCAACCTGCCGACGACGCCCTACGCCGTGGACGAGAATGGGCGCGGCCCGGCCTGGAACAACTCGCTCTTCGAGGACGCCGCCGAGTTCTCCCTCGGTTTTCGACTCGCCGTCGACCAGACCACTAACCGCGCGCGCCGGCTCCTCAAGGATCTGGCATCCAAGGTCGGGCAAGGGCTGGTGGACGAGATTCTGCTCGCAGACCAGCTGTCGGAGGAGGGCATCGTCGCCCAACGCACCCGTGTGGAGGCCCTGCGCAAGAAGCTCGAGGGCATCGACGGTTCTGACGCCGCGACCCTCGCCCACATTGCCGACTACCTGGTCCGCAAGAGCGTGTGGGGGGTTGGAGGCGACGGCTGGGCCTACGACATCGGCTACGGCGGTCTCGACCACACCCTGGCCATCGGCCGCGACGTCAACCTGTTGGTCCTCGACACCGGCGTCTACTCCAACACCGGCGGCCAGGCCTCGAAGGCGACGCCGCTCGGCGCCACCGCCAAGTTCGCCATGGGCGGCAAGGAGATCCCGGCCAAGGACCTCGGGATGATGGCGATGGCCTACGGCCACGTCTACGTGGCCTCGGTGGCCTTCGGCGCCAAGGACAGTCAGACCGTGCGCGCCTTCCTCGAGGCAGAGTCCTACGCGGGACCCTCGATCATCATCGCTTACTCCCACTGTATCGCCCATGGCTACAACCTGTCGGATGGCCTCGACCATCAGAAGGCAGCGGTGGAGTGCGGCGCGTGGCCGTTGTACCGTTTCGATCCCCGCCGCACGGCGATGGGCGAGAACCCGCTCAAGCTCGATTCGCGGGCGCCGAAGATCGCGTTCTCCGAGTACGCGCTCTCCGAAACGCGGTTCCGGATGCTGATGAAGATCAACCCCGAACGGTCGAAAAGACTCCTCGAGGAGGCTCAGCGCGTCGTCCAGGCCAAATACGATATGTATCAGCAACTTGCAAACCTGCATTACGGCTCTGATGCCGACACCGAAAGCAATTGAGGGAGGGAGCTATGGACCTCAGGACCACCTATCTCGGACTCGAGCTCGCCAACCCGATCGTCAGCGGTTCGTGCCCCCTCGGTGCCAATCTCGACACCATCCGCCTCCTCGAGGACGCGGGAGCTGCCGCCGTCGTCACGCCGTCCCTCTTCGAAGAGGAGATCATGGCCGCGGCCACGGCGCAGATGGAGATGGAGTCGGCCGGGGCTGGATTCGCCGAGGCCTCGTCCTACCTCCCAAACCCCGATGGCTACCACCTCGGCCCCGACCAGTACCTGGAGCACCTGCGGGCGGCCAAAGAGGCGGTCTCAATTCCGATCATCGCCTCGCTCAACGGCACAACCCCGGGCGGTTGGACCGGCTATGCCAAGAAGATGGAGGAAGCCGGCGCCGATGCGCTCGAGCTCAACACCTACTATCTGGCCACCAACTCAGCGGAAACTGGAGCCGAGGTTGAGCAACGGACGCTGGACATCGTGGCTGCGGTCAAGGAATCGGTGACCATCCCGATCGCGGTCAAGCTGTCGCCGTTCTTCTCCTCGCTGGCCAATTTCGCCAAACTGCTCCAGGAGAAGGGCGCCGACGGGCTTGTCCTCTTTAATCGCTTTTACCAGCCGGACCTCGACATCGAAGAGCTCGACGTGGTGCCCAACCTGCGCCTGTCGACCGCCGACGAGTTGCGGCTGCGACTCAGGTGGCTGTCCATCATCTCGGCCCAGGTCGAGATGTCGCTAGCGGCCACCGGAGGCGCCCACAACGCGGTCGATGTCATCAAGGCAGTGATGGCCGGGGCCCACTCGGTGCAGATGGTGTCGGCGCTGCTGATCCATGGCCCGGAGCACATCAAGCGAACCCTCGAAGCGATCGACTTCTGGCTCACCGAGCACGAGTATGAATCTTTGCGCCAGATGCAGGGTTCGATGAATATGGCCAAAGTGCCGGATGCGGCCAAGCTGACCCGTGCCAACTACATGAAGATGCTGGATAGCTGGCAGCAGTAGCGCGAGTCGACGACACAGGTGCCACCCTTCGCATTGTCATTGGCGCGCTCTTGCCGGAAGGGCGACAACGACAATGCGAAGAGTGGCACCATGCTCCTCCCATTGAGGAGCGCTCCTCCGTTTAGAGCCTCACGCGTACCTCTTCGAGGATGGTCTCGAAATCGGGATCGCCCTTGAGCGAATCGAAATCATCGTCGTCGAAAATGCGGGCGTTCGCCCAACCAACATCGAGGGCACGATGAAGAGTGGCGAGGGCGCTTTCGGCATCGCCGTTCAGAACCAGGATGCACGATTGATCGTAGAGGTTCCAACCGGTGGCAACGTGACCGACGCCAAAAATCTTCTCCCTGATCTCGAGTCCGCGTCGATACCATCGCAACGCCTCGTCGTACTCGCCTTGCTGGTAGTAGTGAAAGCCGAACAGCTCGAGGATCCGCGCAACATCGACGTGATACGGTCCATGGGCCTCCTCTGCGATTCGCAGAGCCCGGTCGAGCGTGGCGTGAGCCTCCTCGACATCACCTCGATTGAGCATCAACAGCGCGTATGGCCCCAAGGTCCAGACCAGGTCGGGATGATCCGGCCCGAGAGCGCGCTCGCCGAGGACCAGCGCGCGTTTGAATCGTGCGTCGGCTTCTTCGTATTGTTTATCTCGTCGATCGAGCATCGCCAGCTTGGTGAGCGGGTACATCAGCGAGAAATGGTCCGGACCGAGTGTCCGTTCCTGAATCTCGAGCGCGCGTTCGTAGAACCTGCGCGCCTCTTCGTAGCGGAGGGTCTCGTGGTAGCAACGGCCGATGTCAAGAACAATGCCGCTCACGGCGGCGTTGTTCGGGCCGAACCTCTCTTCATACAACGACAGCGCTTGCTCGAGCAGCGGCAGGGCCGCCTGGTATTCCGCCATGTCCATGAGCATGTTGGCGTAGGGCAATGTGGTGCGGACGACAACCGGGTCGTCCTCTTTCCCGATCGCCTGAAATAGGTTCAGCGAGCGATCGAAGAACCCCCGAGCTTCGTCATAGTCACCGGCCCGCCAGATCACAGTACCGATGGATCCGAGAGTCGCCGCCACCGCCCAGTGGTCGGGACCAAGAGCCTGCTCATAGATCGAGAGCGCGCGCCCGAAGAGGACCAGCGCCTCGCCGAAATCCGCGGTTCGGAAGGCGAGCCAGCCAAGGGAGACACAGCTGTCGGCGACGGCTGCGGCGGGCTCACCGAGGTGCTCCTCGCGGAGACGGAGGGCCTCATCGAGCAAAGGCTTGGCCCGTTCGAACTGACCCAGATTCCCGTAGGCGGTGCCAACGGTGTCCAGTAGCCGAGCCCGCACCAAAGGTTGGTCGGAGAGCTCGCTCCGAATCCGTTCGACACCGCGGTCCAATACAGAAGTTGTCGACGTGACCTGCGAGACCTGAACTGCGGGGTCAAGATCGGCAAACACGCCGACCAGGAGCTCGGACACCTTTCGAGCCGCCTCCGCCTCGTGCCTCGCCTTCACGAAACCGATTGCCGTGCCGACGACTCCCGAGACCAGGGCGACGATGACGACTCCACCTGCGACGACGCCAACCCTATGGCGACGGATGAACTTGCGGATCCGGTACGCCGTGCTCGGCGGGCTCGCATTGACCGGCTCGTCACACAGAAATCGTCCGACATCCGCCGCCAGGTCCGACGGTGAACCGTAGCGACGGGTCTGGTCCTTCTCCAGCGCCTTCATCACGATCCAGTCGAGGTCGCCGCGCAGGGTCCGGGCTAGACCCTGTATATCGGTCCGCCGCCGTTCCGCCGCAAGCTGCGACGCGGCGCCGAGGCTCGAGACCCGGGTGCTGGGGCGCTGGGGTTCGTCCTCGCGGATACGCCGGCGCATTTCGTCGAATCCGGCGGTGCGCAGCTCCTTGGCATCGAATGGCTGTGTTCCGGCCAGCAGCTCGTACAGCACGACGCCCAGCGAGTAGACGTCGGATCGGGTGTCGACATCGAGCCCGGTGAGCTCTGCCTGCTCCGGGCTCATGTACTCGGGTGTACCGATCCACTGGCCGAGCTCGGTGAAGAGGGTGCGCTCGGTGAGCCGTTGCGAGGTCGCCTTGGCGACCCCGAAGTCGATGATCTTGGGGACCGGCCGGCCGTCCTCGACGGTAACGAGGATGTTCGACGGTTTGATGTCGCGATGGATGATGCCCTTCTGGTGGGCGTGCTGCACACCCTCGCAGACCTGCACGAAGAGCGTCAGCCGCTCCTGAGTGCTCAATCGTTGAGCATCGCAATACTCGGTAACCGGCACCCCTCTGACATACTCCATGGCGAAGAAGGGTCGGCCCTCGTCGGTGGAACCCGCCTCGTAGGCCTTGGCGATGTTGGGGTGGTTCATGAGCGCCAGCGCTTGCCGTTCGGACTCGAAACGGGCCAACACCTCCTTGGTGTCCATGCCCCACTTGATAAGCTTGAAGGCAACCCGCCTCCGTACCGGTCGCTCCTGCTCGGCCTCCCACACGAGCCTCTGCAGCAGCCGGAAATTGCCGATCCGTTCCGGCGGACGTCTCCCGTCGGACGGATCCGGGGTGGTGCAGTCGATCTCCAGCAGGGCATCCACTTCATGGCGGAGGTCGTCGTCCCCAGCGCATGCCTCATCGAGGTACGACGATCGCCCGTCGACCGGCAGCTCGCAGGCCGCCAGAAAGACTTCCTTGGCCCTGCGGTGACGATTCGTCTTCATGATGGGCCCGCCTCCGAAAGTCTGAGACGCAGCCACGCCTGGGCGTGACGCCAGTCGTTCTCGACGGTTCGTTTCGATACGGCGAGCACTTCTGCAACCTGCTCCACCGTCAAACCCCCGAAAAATCGGAGGGTCACCACCTTTGCCTCGCGATCGTCGACGACGGCGAGCTGCTCGAGGGCCGTATTGAGATCGAGGAGCTGCTCAGGATCGAGCACCTCCCCACCCAGTGGATCGAGTGCCTCCGAGAGGGTCACGCTCTGCCACCCGGCGCCCCTCTTTTGAGCACCGCGCTCGCGCGCGTGGTCGACCAATAGGCGGCGCATCACCCGGGCGCCGACCGCGTAAAAATGGGTCTTGCCCTTCCAGTCGGCCCGGGTCTGGTCGACGAGCTTGAGGTAGGCCTCGTGGACCAGCGCGGTCGGCTGCAAGGTATGGCCCGGGGTTTCACGGGACATGTAGCTCTTCGCGAGGCGACGAAGCTCGTCGTAGACGAGGGGAAACAGCTCTTCCGCAGTGGCGCGATCGACATCTCCGGTTCCGCTCAATCCGGAGATGATCTCCGTCACGCGGCTTTTCGGATCGCTGTCCACACCCGGCCTCCAACTATCAGCTGCGATTCCTGGCCATTCTATGGGAATTGTCACTTCACGCATCCGCGCCCCTTGAGTTCTTACGTGGTGACACAGCGGACCGTTTCAGTTCTGCGGGGTTTCTGGCTCGAATCCGCGTTACCGAGTGGAGAACGGAATGCAACCCCTGGAATCGGCCCCAACGGAGATTCCCAAGACCACATGCGGGAGGAAATCATGAAACGAACAACAGTTCTTCTGGCAACCATCGCGGTGTGCATTGCGATGACGGCCCCGGCATCGGCGGGGGAAACGGGATGGCATCTTCGGGTCTTCGCCGCCGGCTTCGACCCGGACCTCGACGTAATGGTGCCCGCCGAAAACCCCGAACTGGTCCGGGTGACGGCCGATTCTGATCTCGGTTTCGGCGCCAGCCTCGAGTACCAGTTCAGCAACCTCCTCGGACTCGAGCTCGGCTTTATGCAGGCAAGCCCCACGATCGAGCTGAGCGCCGACGACGTTCCGGGTTTCGGAGACATTTCCCTTACGGACTCGATGTCGACGACCGCCGTCACCCTCGACCTCAACTTCCATCTGACACCCAACAGCCAGTCTTTCGACGTCTATCTCGGCGCCGGCGTCGTCAACCTCGGTTACGGCAACCTCCACTACGCTGAACCAGACGGAGACCCGCTGGACCTCGAGATCGGCAATGACCTCACCTATTCCGCCAAGGCCGGCCTCGGTATCGCTCTCGGCAAGAACAGCAACTGGGCGGCATTCGGCGCCCTCCGCTACATCTGGTCGGACCTCGAGGTCACACAGGAAGACGCAGCGACCTTTGATTTCAATATCTTTTCGTTCTCGGTTGGGATTGCGTACAGCTTTTAGCTGCTTCCAGTGAGGCGCGCGATACCGCTTCGTCGACACAGGTGCCACCTGTCGCATTGTCTTCGTCGTCTTCCCAACAGGAACGCTCGGATGACAATGCGACAGGTGGCACCTTGCTCGTCACAGCGGGAAGCGCTTCCCGGGTTCACCTATCCAGAGACAAAAGGATTTGAAGCCCTCTCGCAGCCGATGGTGGTATCCGGGCCGTGGCCGCAGACGACCCGGGTTTCGTCGGGCAACGTGTAGAGCTGGTCACGAATGGACCGCTCGAGGACCGGGAAGGAACCGCCCATGAGATCGGTGCGGCCGATCGAGCCGGCAAAGAGCACGTCGCCAACGATGACCACCGGCGCGGCAGCTCCGGACACGACAAAGCACACGCCGCCGGGCGAATGGCCGGGCGTGTGCCGCACCTCGAGCTCGAGGCCTCCAACCGACACCGTGTCGCCGTGGCGCAGCATCAGATTCGGCTCCGGTGGTGCTTCAACCTCGAAGCCAAATGCTGCCGCCTGCAAAGGTGCGTTGCGATAGAGCTCAATCTCGTCAGGGTGGAGGCCTATCGGCAGCTTGCCTCCAAGCAGACGGGCCAACTCGGCGGTGCCGCCGACGTGGTCGAGGTGTCCGTGGGTGTGGAGGATCATCGTCGGGCGGAGGCCGGAGGAGCGCACACGATCGACGATTCTCTCCGCCTCCTCACCGGGATCGATGACCACCAGCTCGCCCGCTTCAGTGTCACCCAGCAACACACAGTTCGCCTGGATCGGACCGACCGCAAAAACGTCCAAGAAGAGTAAGGCCGTCATCGAAAATACTGACGAACGTTTTTGCGAATTCTGAATTCCGAATTCAAACGAAGACCCTCTCGACGAGCAAACCAATCAGCCGAGCCAGCTTTTCCGCCGCTTTCTTACCTTCCTCCAGGACCTCGGTGTGGGTCAGCGGACGGTCAACGAGGCCGGCCGCAGGGTTGGCGGCAAACGAGAGCACGAGGACCTTCATTCCCATGTGACGGGCCGCGATGACTTCGGGGACGGTCGACATTCCGACCACTGTTCCGCCAGCTGCACGCAACATCCGAATCTCTGCCGGGGTCTCGAACGACGGACCGAGGAGCGCGACGTAGACACCTTCATGTACCGAAAAACCGGCCTCTTCAGCTGCCGACCACGCGAGCTCGCGAAGTCCCCGATCGTAGGCCTCGCTCATGTCCGGAAACTGAGGTCCGAACTCCAACCCCCACTCCCCAACCAGCGGGTTCGCGCCCTGCAGGTTGAGATGGTCCGTGACGACCACGATCGACCCGGGTTCGATCGCCGGATCGAGGGATCCGGTGGCGTTGGTGGCAATCATCACCTCGGCCCCGAGAAGACCAGCTAACCTCACCGGTGCCACGACCTCTTCGGGCCGATAACCCTGATAGAGGTGGAAGCGACCGTTGAGGACCATCAGGCTCTCATCCTCCCGGCGCCACAGGGTCACTGTCTGCCGATGTCCCATCAATGTGTGGAGCGTGAACGGCATGACTTCGTTGAGATCGATCTCTTCGGCGGCCTCCCAACCCGGGACCTCGAGGTCGAGACCGGAACCCGCGACCAGCAGACCACGAACACGGCCAGGGTTATAGCGGTCACGAAACTCTTTGGCCACCTGACGCACACCATCGGGAGATAGTTCGACACTCATACCGCGCAGCCTAACATACCTCGAATGAAGAATTAGGCAAGGCGCTCACCACGCGGAGCCTGCCCACAGATGACACAGATATCCACAGATGCACACTGAAAAAACCATCTGTGTGATCTGTGGGCTATCTGGGTGGGTGGGGAAAATTTCGAAATTCGAAATCCGAAATCCGAAATTGGTGTCCGGTGACGGCCATCGCTACCATGGGGCGTCAGGTTCTGTTACCGTTACGCCCGCAATGGCGCGGATTCGTTTGCGCTCGGTGAAGCTCACGGGCTTCAAGTCCTTTCCGGACGAGGTCGAACTGGCCTTTCCAGGGAAGGTGTCGGCGATCATCGGCCCCAACGGCTGCGGCAAGTCCAACCTGGTCGATGCAATCCTCTGGGTGCTCGGTGAGCAGAGCCCGTCGTTGATGCGGCTCAAGCAGATGGGAGACGTCGTTTTTGCCGGAGCTGCCTCCAGACCGGCTTCAGGCGCGGCCGAAGTGGCCCTCATGCTCGAATCCGACGACGGCCATTGGAAGGAAACCGATGGCTGCCTCGAGGTCTGTCGCCGCGTCTTCAGGAGCGGTCCTTCGGAGTACCGCCTCAACGGGCGCTCTGTACGATTGAAAGATATTTTTGACGAGCTCGCAGAGGTCGGCTTGAGCACGCGCGCCTATTCGATCATCGAACAGGGCCGGGTCGGCCAGGTCCTATCCGCGCGACCCATCGATCGCCGCTCACTGCTCGAAGAAGCTGCCGGGATCACGCGTTACAAGGCGCGCAAGCACGAAGCGGAGCTCAAGCTCGAGCACACCCGGCAGAACCTGCTCCGCCTCGAGGATGTGATCGGCGAGGTCAAGCGGACCTTGCGTCAAATCAAGCGCCAGGCCAAGCAGGCCGAGCGCCATCAGAAGCTCGAGAACGAGCTCAGAGACCACCTGCGGCGGCTTTTCACGATCGATGCCCACCTCCTGGACGCCCAGCGCAGCGACATTCAGAAACGGCGCGCCCAGGCTCAAAACGAGGTGGCGGCAGCGGCGGCCGCTCTTGGCGGTTCGGACGCCGACCTCGGACGAGCGCGTGAAGAGCTCGAGACGGCACGTGCCGAGACGGAAAGCGCCAGAGAAGAGGTGGCCTCTCTGCTGGGCTCCAGAGAGCGTCTGGAGGCCTTTCTCGAACGGTCAGCCGACCTACTCGACAACCTCCGGGCTTCTCTCGACCATACGCGGAACGAATCTGCCACCCTGAAATCGAGCCGAGGATCTTTGGACGACCGCATCGCCGAGGCCCGCCAGCGGGCCGAGACTCTCCAGGCGGAACTTGACACCGTCCGAAAAGCGGTGGCCGAGGCCGATGAGGCGTACCAGGCTGCCGACCTCCGCCGAGCCGAGGCCGAACAGAAAACCGCCCAACAACGACAGGATCTTCTGCGCACCATTTCCACTCTCACCGCGAGCCGGAATCGTCTCGGAGATCTCGAACGGGAGCGCGACCGGCTCACCTATGCACTGGGACAGCTCGCTCAGGATCGAAAACGTCTCGAGGAACGACACGAAATACTCGGCGGAAGCGTCCGCGAAGCGTCCGAACGAAGCCGAGGCGCATCTCAGATCGCCGAGGACCTGGCTTCACGGCGGCGGAAGCTTTCCGACGAACGTGCACGGCTGCGAGACGAGGCGAGCAGCGCCAAACAGCAAGCAGAGTCTCTTGGACATTCCCTGTGGGAGCTTCGCCACCGGTTGCAGGGCGTGGAGAGAGCGATCGCCCGCCACACCGCTGCCGCCGAACAACTGGGCAATCTGGCACCGCCCGACCAGATGGCCGGACAACTCGGCGACTACCTCCACCCTTCGCCCGAACTCGCACCCGTCCTGGACCGCGTGTGGCGCGAATGGCTCGAGCTGCCCGTCATCCGTGCGACGACACTTTCGCCAGAACAGATCGAAGCCGTGGCCGGCCTCGACGGTCGGATACGGCTGGTCGCCGCAGCCCGAGCGCCCTCTATTCGCGAGCTTCCAACGCCCAAGGGCGCCGAGGATCTGCTGCTCCAAGCTGGAATCGAGCCCGAAGACCTCGGATGGGTGGCCAGAACCCTTCCTCGCACCCTGCGCTGCAACGATCTCGACCGTGCCCGCGAACTCGCTGACGAGCTGCCTCACGCGGTGATTGTCTGTGGCGACGGCGTGGTACGAAAGGGCCGTATTCTCGAACCCACCACCCGTGGCGATCGACATCCCGGCGCTCTCCAGCTCCGCACGATGGAGAAGGAGCTGACAACGGAGATCGCAGATGTCAGCGCCCGCACCGATGAGCTGACGGGGCGCCACCAGGAGGCTGCCGGTCGGCTCGAGGACCAAACCGACCAGCTGACGTCTCTCGACAACGAGGTCGTCTCCGCCGAGAAGGAACGCGCCCGCACCGCCGCCATCGAGGAGTCGCTGATCCAGGAGCGCGGACGCGTCGAACGTGAGCTCGACTCACTGGCCACCGAAGAAGACCGCTGCCGTACACAGGCAGAGGAGATCGAACAACGTCGCACACGCCTTGAAGAGGAGGTTTCACAGCTCGAGGCACGCAGTGTCGGGCTCGAGCAGGCGGTCGAGGACGCCGCTAACCGCCTCGCCGGCCGCCGTGAAGAGACCGCTGACGCATTGCGCGAGCTCGATCGAAGGCGGGCCGAATTGCAACTCTCCGAAGAACGGACCGAGGCCGCCCGAGCGGAGAGCGCTCGCCTGAGCGAGGAGGCGGGGGTCCTTGACAGTCGGGTGGGCAGTCTCGATGTGGAGGCAGTACGCCTCCAGAATCAACAGGCCGGCACCGAGGAAGAGGTCGTCCGCTCCCGGACCCGCCTTGTCGAGGAGCAGGGCTTGCTGGCCGCAGCCCGCGAACATGAGCGCCGTTTATCGGAAAAGGTCGATGAGGTCAGCGCCCGTGTCTCCAAGCTTGAAAAGGAGGTCCGGGTTCGCCGCGAGACCCACGATCGAGAACGAGAGGTCTTGCACGGCATCGAGGTCGAACAGACCCGAGCCGAGGCTGACTGGGAGCGCCTCCGGGAGCATGCAGCGGACGAGCTTCGTCTCGCCGTCGAATCGCTCCTGGACGCTGAGTCAGAGCCTGACGATGAACCGGAGGCTCTGCGCACAGACATCGAGGGACTGCGCGCAAAGATCGACCGTCTCGGCCCGGTCAATCTCCTGGCACTCAAGGAGCTTGACGAATTGGAGGAACGGTCGCAGTTCCTCGGTCGCCAACGTAAGGACCTTGTCGAGGCCCTGCAGTCGCTGGATGAAACCATCCGTGAGATCGACGCTACCTGTACGGAGCGTTTTGTCGCGACCTTCGAGCAGGTCAATGAGGTCTTTGCCGAGACCTTCAGCACCCTCTTCGGGGGTGGCACCGCCCGGCTCGATCTGGTCGATGAGGACGACCCCCTTGAGTCGGGCATCGACATCACCGCCCAACCTCCGGGCAAGAAAAACCAGTCGGTGCAACTTCTTTCGGGCGGAGAGAAGGCGCTCACCGCCTTGTCGCTCTTGATTTCGCTTTTCCGGATCAAGCCATCGCCATTCTGCATACTCGACGAGGTGGATGCGCCACTTGACGACGCCAACGTCGAGCGATTCTCCGATCTGGTCGAGGCCATGACCGAACATACCCAGTTCGTGCTGGTGACCCACAACCGCCGCACCATGGCGCGCGCCGATCTTCTTTACGGAGTAACCATGGAAGAACCGGGGGTGTCGAAGGTGGTTTCGGTCAGGGTTGAGAAATGACGCCTCGAATTCAGAGCACCTGACAGCTTCGACGACACAGGTGCCACTCCGCCAGTGAGACGCGCGTTGGGACATCAACGACACAGGTGCCACTCCTCAATGAGATGCGCGTTGGGGCTTCGTGCACAGGAGCCACCTTTCGCATTGTCTTGTTCGTGTTCCCGGCAGGATCGCATTCATGACAATGCGAAAGATGGCACCTCGCACACCGAAGCGAGATGCGCTCACCGTGTTTGCTATCCTCCGTCGCGTGACCGCTTATTCCACCACCTGGCGCCTGATCATCGATGGCGACCTGCCCGGCGCGCGCAACATGGCGCGCGACGTCGCGATGTTGGAGGCCGTGTCGAAAGGCGAATCGCCACCGACCCTGCGCCTCTACGGCTGGGACCCCCCGTGCTTGACCCTCGGACGCCACCAGGGCACCGAAGCCGCCGACTTCGACTTCTGCTCGGCAGAAAGCATCGATATCGTGCGACGGCCGACCGGCGGCCGGGCGTTGCTCCATCACCTCGAACTCACCTATGCAGTGGCAGCACCATTGGGTGTCGGACCGCTGCCGCGCGGCCTGCAGGACGCCTACCGACTGATATGCGGAGCGGTTGTGCGTGCGATGCAGGCTCTCGGCGTCGACGCCGAACTCACCGGCGGCGATGTCAATCTGCGGCTCCCCGGACCCAGATCCACCGCGCCGTGCTTCGAGACGCCAGCCGGCGGTGAGGTGGTCGTGGGCGGCCGCAAACTCATCGGCTCCGCGATGCGCGCACACGGCCCGGCGATTCTCCAGCACGGCGCCATCCTCATCGATTGGGACGGACGGCTCCAGGCCGGATCGATGGGCCTCCCGGACGACTCATCACTCCGTCCTCGGATCACGACCATTCACGACGAACTCGGACGTAACCTGGAGCGCTCCAAACTCGAGAAGACACTCGTGGAGGCCATCGCGGAAGACCTCGCGATCGGGTTCCAGCCGGATCGGCCAAGTGACGCCGAACGCTCGCGCGAACAGGAGCTCATCGCCTCACTCACCGTCACCGGGTGATTCGGCGTCGCTCTCTCTGATCCTCGGCTTGATCAACGGCAGCAGCGCAAGGGCAGGCAGAGCGAGGGCGGTCGTCAGGGCGAAGAAAACCGCATAGCCGAGACTCTCGACACCGATCCCGGTGAAGGCGCCTGCCACATCGCGGGTCAAGGCGAACATCGCCGACAGTATGGCGTACTGGGTGGCGGCATGCTCCTTGTCGCACAGATTCATGAGGAAGGAGAGGAAGGCAGCGGTTCCCAGCCCCTGGGTGAAGGATTCGATAATCGACGCCACGTAGATGCTCTCGCGCGGGAGATCGATCGCCGCGACCGCGACGTAGCCGAGATTCGAGACCAGCTGGGCGAGCCCCAACCACAGCAACGCCCGGAAGATCCCGTAGCGATTGGTCAGCCAACCGCCCGCAAGCGCGCCGAGAATTGTCAGTGCGGTTCCCAGGCTCACCGAGATGAGGCCGATTTCCTTCAGTGAGTATCCCTGGTCCACCCAGAAGGGCTTGACCATCCTGCCGAGGGTCGAGTCGCCGACCTTGAAGAGAAGTACGAAAAGGAGAACGGGAACCATCTCCCAGCGCAGGAGCCAGTGCAGCACGGGTGCCACCGCATGCCGCCGTTCCGAGGCCTCCAGCGGCACCCGTGGGCTCAGCCAGGCCACAGCGGCCAAAACGAAGAACAGGACAGCGAGTGCGAACCACAGGCTGTTCCAGCTCGCGTAGTCCGCGAGGAAAATCACACCGCCACCACCGACCATGAGCGCCACCCTCGCCGCGGAGACCCTGGTGCCGTTGATGCTGCCGACGTTCTGCGGGTTGGACACATCCACCGCATAAGCATCAATGGCGATGTCCTGGGTGGCCGACGCCGTGGTGAAGAGCAGCAGCAGGGACCACATCAGAAAGGACGGTTGCGAGGCGTCCTGGGGCAGAATGGCGAGGGTGATCGCGCCGAGCACGAAGAGGCAGGCCGTGATCCAGTGTTGGCGGTTGCCGTACCGGTCGACCAGCGGCGCCCACAGGAGCTTCCAGGTCCACGGCAGGGAGAGCAGGCTCATGAGCCCGATCTCGCGCAACGACACCCCGTGGACGCGGAAGAACACCGGCCACACGTCGTAGGCGATACCGAAGGGCAGTCCTTCGGCGAAGTAGAGGACCGCAATCCAGAAGAGAACCTTGCGCTTGGTCACCGGGAGATTGTACAGATCTCTCTGCAGTCAAGAGTTAGGAGTTAAGGGGGCACGCGCCACCAAGCCGGCCAACATCCACCGATCACAGCTTTACCCTTTACTCTTGACTCTTCACCTGCGCCGGGAGGGCGATGACGCGTTCGTTCGCGACCCTGCCGACGATTCAGCCCTCCACGGGGATTGTCGCCGCGTCCTTGCGGCGGAGCACAACCGCCATGCTGATGCCGACTACGATCAGGATCGTGCCGATCCAGACCAGCGAGATCAACGGCTTGGTCGAGACGTCGAGCACGAGGCTCGCCGGAGTGGCGCCCTCGGGCGCCAGCGCCGGGTCGTACACCTGGAGTTGCACCGTTCCGTCCTCGGCGTCGATACGTCCAGGGCTGAGGGTGATGCCACCGGTTCCGGGCACCACGGCCGGCGTGATCACCGGCTCCCCGCCCATACCACTGCGATATGTCGGGATGACCTCGATTGTCTGCCCGTCGACCTCCACGTTGAAGACGACGCCGAAGTTGATCTTGCCGGCCTGAGGGTCGAAGTCCGACAAATCGAAATCGTCGAAGGTGATATTGAGACCTTTGTAGCTGAGCGTCTCTCCCTTGGCGAGCACAACCGTGCGGCCGATTCCGCCGCCGAGGCCGAGGATCTCGACCCGCACCACGCCCTGATCAACGCTCATACCGGTGGCGCGGAGCCTGGCTCCCGCCACGTTCGGAATTTCCACCGCGACCGGCTGTACACCCTCATCGGTCGAAACCATTGATGGCTCGAGCACAACGGTCTCCATTCCCGGGCGCTCGAGACCGACGACAACCCCCACCGTGAGAGCGCCGGGCACCGCGTTCTGGCGCGACATATCGAACCCGCGGAAGGTCAAGGTCCATTCGCGGAAGGAGGTCGGCTGGTCCTTGGCCAGCACCAACCGGCCGGAGACCGGAGCATCCTTGCCGGGCTCGAACTCGACCGGCGCCACATAGAGGTCCTTGGTGAAGAAGACCTTGATGTCTGGGTTGGCGATCAACTGGTTGGACTTTTGATTGACCCACATACGCGGTTTGAGCACGAAGTTCTTGCCCCGCGGTGAGGTCACCTCCACCACCATGGCGTCGCGAGCGTGCGGCGTCGGTTTTTCGACTCCGCGGAAGGTCAGGGTATAGCCGAGCACCTCGGTGGGCTTGCCCTCGGCCAGCCGGACCTTGTACTGCTGGTCGAACCAGCCTGTGGTCAGGAAGGCGAGCAGGAGCAGACCGAGACCGATGTGAGCGATCGGCCCACCGGCCATTCGCCAGCGGCCGCTCTTTCCGTAATCGACGGTCGCCCAGCCATTGGCGACGATATTGAACAGGGCGGCGGCAACATACATCGTGGCCGGTACGCCCCGCAGACCGAAGGCCAGGCCAACCGCCACCAACACGACCGTGACGGCGAGAATCATGGCAAAGATTCGCCCAGCTCCCTTGCGAGCCCGGCTCCAGCCCAAAAACGGCGTCCCGCCGAGGAAGAGGGCGAAGACCACCGCCAGCCAGAAGCCCATGCGGTTGTAGAAATCGGGACCCACCTGCGCCGGCGCGCCCCACAACCTCGATATCAGAGGCGCCGAGGTGCCGAAGAGCACGACCAGACCAATCAGCATCATCAGGAGAATGCCGACCACAAAGAAAATCGTGCGCGACATGAATGGCTCGTCACCAACCTCCGCCGGGATCTCGCGCCACCGGTAGAGCAGCAGCCCGACTGACATCAGGAGGAAGAAGCCCATATTGAAGACCAACATTGCGGTGAGGCCGAGATCGACGAAGGAGTGAACCGAGAAGTCCGCCAACACCCCCGATCGGGTGAGGAAAGTCGCGTAGACGACGAGCAAAAAGACGGCAATGGCGAGCACCAGGTTGAGCCTTCGAAAGCGTCCGCGGCCACGTTGCAGGAGCATGCCGTGGGTCAGGGCAAGGGTTGCCAGCCAGGGCACCAGGGACGCGTTTTCCACCGGGTCCCAACCCCAGTAACCACCCCAACCGAGGGTCTCGTACGCCCAGTATCCGCCGAGCATGATGGCCGTCCCCAGGGTTCCGAGCGACAACAGCACCCAGGGCATCGAGACCTTGGTCCACTCGTCATAGCGCTGCATCCACAGAGCGGCGATCGCGAATGCAAAAGGGATCCCCAACGAGGCGTAACCGATGAACATGATCGGTGGGTGGATGACCATCCACGGGTTTTGCAGCAGCGGGTTGAGCCCCTGCCCGTCCATCGGCGTCATCGCCGCTGTCAACCCCGGGTGGAAGCGGAAGGGATCCTGTTTGACGAGCAGCAGGATCAGCGACAGCAAGGTCAAGTTATAGACCACCATCACTCGCGGCTCGTAGGAGCGCGCAAAGCGCATCAGCGGGAGGCCGAGCAGGACCCCCCAGAAGATCCACAGCATGAAGCTGCCCTCCTGACCTCCCCAGAAAGTCGAAATCAGGTAGTGCAGGGGCAGGAGATTGTCTGAGTAGGCCCACACGTAGTGCAGCCGGTAGTCGTGGGTGACCAACAGGTACATCAACAGGGCCGAGCCGACGACGATGGCGACGGTCATCAGGACGTAGCTCTGTCGCGCCGGCCCGCGCCAGCGCTCGGGCTCCCGAATCGAAAGCCAGTAGGTGATGGTCGAGGCAAGACCGGCGAGCAACGCCGTCCACATCAGGATCGTTCCTGGAAGGTACATGGGTTCTCCTATTCGATCACGAGAGCAACGAGTTTGACGGCCACCCCACGGGGCCGGCCGTTTTTAGGTCTCAGATCCGTACTCTCTGATGTCGTCTTCAAGCCCCTGATACTTGGAGGGGCACTTGACCAGCAGCTGCTCGGCCTGGAATACGCCGTCGCGATAGCTGCCGACAGCGACGATTTGCACGGCCTCCTCGAAGTTGCCGGGTTTGACGCCGTTGTAGTGGACGGTCATGATATTGCCGTCTTCGTCCACCATGGCGAACCGGAGCTCCTCAGAGGCATCCAGGTACTCGGTGGAATTCTCCACCAACCCGCCTGCCACCTGAACCTTGCGCGCCGAGCGCGAGGCTTCCTCGAAGCTGACGTACGGCGTCAGATTCGATTTAAAAGAGGTCGTTCCATAAGCGAGGAACGCCACCACCAGCACGGCGCCCACTGCGTACCAGATGCGACGTCGGCGTTGTGAATCGGTCATTCAGTCCTCCAGACGGCTGACCTTCCGGTCGAGCCGGTAGACGTATGCGAAAAGGCCAACCCAAATCATCAGGGTGACAACCATGATTCCCATGAGGTCCGTCATTTACAGCACCTCCTGACGGCGCCGCTGCCGGATCGCCTCGATCCGGCAGCCGATAGTATATAACCATACGTACAAACCCGTAAATCCTACCAGCGAGGCCATCAGCACCTGCGTATAGCGCGAGTCGAACTCGTTGGAACCACGGGTGTTAATGATCGTATCCGGGTGCAGCGACCAATAGATCCGCGGCACGACGAAGACCAGGAAGGGCACGGTGACGAAGGCAAGGATCGCGTAGACCGCTGAAAGGCTGGCGCGCCGCTCGGGGTCGTCGATCGCCCCACGTAGTGCCAGATAGGCGGCGTAGATCAGCAGCAGAATGGTGATCGAGGTCTGGCGCGGGTCCCAGTTCCAGTAGGCGTTCCACATGATACGCGCGAAAACGGCGCCGGTGGTGGTGGCCAGCACCGCAAAGAGGAGACCGAGGCCGGCACTGACCGAGGCGTGAATGTCGTCCTTCGGATCTCTCCTCCTCAGATACATCACCGAGGTGATGCAGGAGACGAGGAAGGCGAGCACCGCAATCCACGCCATCGGGACATGGAAAAAGACGATTCTCGACGACTCGCCGATAAAACCCTCGGCGGGCCGCACGTAAAAGAACGCTGCCACGATCACCGCGGCAAGCCACACGAACAACAACCATTTGAGCGCTTCAGATACCCGCATTCGAAAACCACCCCGTATCAGCAATTCCTCACCACAACCCGAGGAAGCATACCGAACCCTCTTGTGGAACAACAGGTTGCGGTGAGGAATTGCATCAGTCAGTCCATACAACCGGGAAGAGCATTGCCGATACAATCGTCATGATGCCGCCCATGGAGAGCACCGCGCGAAGAGCGTTCGTCACCGTCTCTGAAGTGCCGTCCGCGGCGCCGGCGGTGCCCTGAATCAAAAAGATCAGCAGCGGCAGCAGAAGCGGCAAGGAGAGAACCGAGAAAAGGGCGCCGCGGGTCAGTGCGCGGGCGATGATCGCGGCGACGATGGTCGTGATGACCGCCAACGCGAAACCCCCGGAGACCAAGATCAGCACGAACCCGCCAATCAACTGGATCGTGTAACCCATCAGGATGCAGTAGAGCGGCACCAGGATCACCATCAGGAGGTAGATCAGGACCAGGTTAAAACCGAGCTTGCCCAACCACACGGCCGTCGGCGACGCGGCCAAACGCAGCAGCGGCGCGGTGTGGCTTTCCTCCTCTTTGACGAAGGAGCGGTCGAGGCCGGCCAGCGCGGCAAAGAAAATGACAATCCACAGCAGCACGGCGAGCAGGAACGGGCGGTCCTCGGCGGTGATCCGGTAGGGGCCGACGGTGTAGGAGACGGCGGCCAGAACCGTCAACGCGAAGAGCCCGAGGGCGTTGAGCGCGACCCGGGTGCGGAACTCCGTCCGCAAGTCCTTGGCGGCGACCGCCACCGCCTCAATCAGCAAGCTTGACATGGTTCTGTCCCCACTTCATTTCGTCACGGTCGTTGGTCGCCAGTACGACCGTCTTGCCGACTGCGGCCAGCCCATGAACGTACTCCCCGAGCCAATCTTTCCCCGCGGGGTCAAGATTTGACCCGGGCTCGTCGAGGAAGAGCACCGCGGGATCGTGGAGGAGCGCCTGAGCGATTTTGAGCCGCTGCGCCATGCCCGTGGAATAGCCGCGAACCGGCGTTCGGCGGCGCGATTCGAGGCCAACCAGATCGAGGCACTCACGGCACCTCTGATCGGCACCGTCCATGCCGCGAACTCTGGCGAAGAAGCGAAGGTTCTCCATGGCATCGAGCTCCTCGTAGACCGCCATCGCCGGCGCCACCACCCCGAGATGTCGGCGCCACTCCTGACGCGCCGTCTCGTCTCCGTTGAGGATGTGGTTGACCGTTCCGCGGGTCGGCCGGAGCAGGCCGCAGAGGATTGCCAAGAGGGTCGATTTCCCGGAGCCGTTGGGACCTGTGATCACCAACACCCCGCCGGGCAGTGCCTCGCCCGAGACCGAGCGGAAGACCACCCGCAGATCGTAGCGCTTGGCCACGTCGGAAAACGAGATTCGGACGCCGTCCGCCATCGCAGGGAACAATATCATCCCCGCACATCCGTCCGGATGCCGGATCCCGGATACCAGATCCCGTATCCACCCACCCCTCCCCCTGGAAATGCACGTTGTGCTGGTATCCGGCATCCGGGAGGGTGGGAATGGGTATAATCCCCGCCGTTGTTTCGCTGCGAGAGCGGACGGAGAACGTCATGACACAGAACGATGCCATTCCCGGATTCATCATCGCACTCGTCATCGGTTTGCTGGTGGGCTCGTTTGTCGAGTACACCGTCCACCGCCTGATGCACAAGGGAAAATTCCTCGGCAAGCGTCACGCCAAGCACCACCGCAACTTCGAGGCTCAGGGATGGTGGGGCGAGTTCACCGACTACTCGCTGCCGGGTCTGTTCATCGCGTGGGCGGGGTTTCTGGTATCGATTCCCGCGGGAATCGGGTTTGCGCTCGGAACCGTCGGTTACGCCGCCTTTGCCGCCTATGCCCACCAGGTCCAGCACGAAAAGCCCGACCTCGCCTTCTGGCTCGGCGCGCCGATTCACTACCTCCACCACCGCGAGAACATGTGGCACCACAACTTCGGGATCGGGGTCAGCATCTGGGACCGCATGCTCGGCACCTACAGGGCGGCGGATTGGCAGCCCGAACGCCCGCTTCGTGACTACCCCATCAGAGAGTTCGTGAGCATCCGCTGGCGGTAGTGAATCTGAAATCGGCCAAAGGTCTCCCCCTTGAAGCGCAGCTCCGTTGCCGAAGAGGGGTATCGAATTCGGCCTTGTTGTAACCGCAAAGACGCAAAGAGCGCAAAGACGACCGCCAAGATATTCATTTCATGAAATTCATATAATCCTTTGCGCGGTCTTTGCGCTCTTTGCGTCTTCGCGGTTTCAAAGGTGGCGAAGCCGGGAGATGCCATCACGAATCACATCCCCGACGAGAGTTTTGAAGCCTCTCGAATCGCAACGATCACACTACCGGCGGTAACCACAAGGTGAGCTATCATGCCGTTCGAAGGAGGCGCCCATGCGTTCGGTAATCACCGGGACCGGTATGTACATCCCCGAGGCCAGCGTCGATAACCATGCCCTCGCCAAGATCATGGACACTTCGGACGAGTGGATCCAGGTACGGACGGGTATTGCCAGACGGCAGTATGCAGCGCCCGACCAGGCGACCTCTGACCTCGCAGTCCCGGCCTGTCAACAGGCAATCGAAAACGCAGGGCTGAAACCAGAAGACATCGATTATCTGGTTTTCGCGACCATGACGCCCGACTACTTTTTCCCCGGCTCGGCACCGTTTTTGCAGCGCAAGCTCGGGCTCGAGCACGTGCCGTGCCTTGACATCCGCCAACAATGTGCCGGTTTTATCTACGCCCTGCAGCTGGCGGATGCGCTGATCCGCTCCGGCCAGCACCGCCGGGTCCTGGTGGTCGGTGCCGAGGCACACGCCTCGCTCGTGCCGTGGAGCGAGAAAACCTGGCGCGTGGCGTTCGGGAAAGACAGCGACCCGGTGTCGGCCGAGGAGTACGAGCAGAACACCGCGACCCGAGACCGGGTGGTGCTTTTCGGTGACGGCGCCGGCGCGGTCGTAGTCGAAGCGCGTGAAGACGGCGACAACGGCGTCATCGACTGCCTCCTCCACACCAACGGCAACGAGGCCGAGCGGCTGTGGACCAAGGCGGCGGGCAGCGCCTATCGGCCCTACATCACGCCCGAGATGATCACCTCGGGTGACGTCACCCCGGTCGTCGAAGGACGCAAGGTCTACGCCCTCGCGGTCACCTTCATGCCGAAGGTTACCCTCGAGATTCTGAAACGAAACGATTTCACCCTCGATGACCTCGATCTGGTCATCATGCACCAGGCCAATTTGCGTATCAACGAGGGGGTGCAGAAGCGCCTCGGCCTTCCGGACGAAAAGGTCTTCAACAATATCCAGAACTACGGCAATACTACAGCCGGCACGATTCCGATCGCCTTCCACGAGGCTCTCGAGCAGGGTCGGGCCAAACCCGGCGACCTGGTGGCCTTCGTGGGTCTCGGAAGCGGATTGAACTGGGGGGCGGTCCTGTATCGGTGTTGATGGTTTGGCGGCCGATTTCGGATTTCGAATTTCGGATTTCGGATTTCGGATTCCCCACCCACCACCCAGGAAATTCATACTTCGCCCTTCGCCCGGCGCCAAGTCAAAAACCGCTCCCACCTCTGAGAAATCCGCGACGGGGGCGTCTTCGCCCAGGTCGTGGATTTCTGACAGGGGTGGGCGAGCGGGGCCGAATGCGAAACCTATCAAAAACCTCAACTTATGCTACTCTGTGCACGCGGTGGGATGACGTAACCGGACCGATCTGGCCTCTCCCCTGCCTGAATTGAACGAATAGGAGACGTCGTGACACGACGCATGCTCATTAATGCCCAACGCGCCGAAGAGGTGCGCATCGCGGTTGTTTCAGACAAAAAACTCGACCAATACGAAGTCTCGGCCACCGAGTCGGGCCTCTATCGCGGAAATATTTACCGCGGCATGGTCGCCAACCTTCAACCATCGTTGGACGCCGCCTTCGTCGCCTTCGGCGCCGAACGGGACGGCCTCCTGCGAGCCGACGACGTGGTGCCCTCGGCCTTTCACAAAAAAGTGGACAGGGCCGGCAAACACCCTCGCATCGACCAGATGCTCGAGCGCGGCAAGCCGATCCTGGTCCAGGTCGTGCGCGACGGCGTCGGTCGCAAGGGGGCCCTGGTCACCACCAACGTCAGCATCGCCGGTCGGTACCTCGTTCTGATGCCGTACGACGAGGTCCGCGGCATCTCCCGCAAGGCCGAGGAGGAGGATCGACAGGCGATCAAAGATAGGGTCGCGAAGCTCGAGCTGCCGGAGGGTTTCGGAGTCATTCTGCGCACCAACGCCCTCGACCAGCCGCAGAAGACCCTCAACCGTGACCTCAACGCCCTGCTCCGGCTATGGAAGCAGATCCGCCAGGAGGCGTCGGTCGGCAGGGGCCCGAGGCTCCTCTACTCAGACCAGGATCTGATCGTCCAGGCGCTGCGCGACTCGTTCGACAGCTCGATCTCGGAGATCCTGGTCGACGACGACAAAGCCTATGAGAAGGCTCAAGACTATATGCGGACCTTCATGCCGAGATCCGGCAAACGCCTCGTCCGCTACACCGACCGGATGCCGCTTTTCAGCCGCTTCAACCTCGAAGAGCAGATCGACCGCATCTATCAGCGCAAGGTCGAGCTGCCCAGCGGCGGTTCGATCGTCATCGACGGCACCGAGGCCCTGACCGCGATCGACGTCAACTCCGGCCGCGCGACCCGCGGCGGCAGCCAGGAGGAAACCGCCTTTGAAACGAACCTCGAGGCGGCGCGCGAGGTGGCGCGGCAGCTCCGGCTGCGCGACATCGGCGGTCTGGTGGTGGTCGACTTCATCGACATGCGCTCATCCAAGCACCAGCGTGAGGTCGAAAAAACGATGCGCGACGCGATGAAGGACGACAAGGCCCGGACCAACGCCAGCCGCCTGTCGGAAAACGGTCTGCTGGAGATCAACCGGCAACGTCTGAAAAAGGCCCTCCAGCTTCGCACCCACCGACCCTGTCCGACCTGCGGCGGCGCCGGGACGATCGCCAGCTCCGAGCTCGTCGGCCTCAACATCCTGCGCCGTATCGAAACCCGCGCGGTGACGGGCCGCCTCGGCGCAGTCCGGGTCGAGCTCCACCCGGAGCTGGCCGACGCCCTGCAGAACGAACGCCGACAGGAGCTCGCGGCCCTCGAGCGGGAATTCGACATCGAAATCGAGGTCATCGCGGCCCCCGGTCTCCACCGCGCCGAGGAACAGATCGACTGGCGAGAGAGATCGAAGGGTGAGGAGCGGGTGCCGACCCCCGCAGTCAGCGCCGCCGATCTCGCCGAAGGTTTGCGCGGCGGCCAGAAGGGTCGAACGGAAACCCCGCCCCAGCCCGCCGCCGAAGCCGTGATCGTCGCCGCGAAAGACGATACCGAAGAACCTGCGGCCTCGCCTGCGAAAAAGCGACGGCGCCGCGGCGGTCGCAAGCACAAGAAAGCCAAACCCGCCGACAAGGCTGGCGAGCCGGACGATTCTGCGCCCTCCGAACACAACGGATCGGAGGCCGAGCCTGAAGCCGCTGCCGGCGCGGATGACACCGACGCGAAGCCGGCGACCAAGAAGCGGCGGCGGCGACCGCGGAGATCGCGGAAAAAGACGGCAACCCCCGCAGCGCCTGCCGAGGCTCCTGCAGAGGAAGCGCCCGCTGGCTCGGATCCTTTCGCGTATTGACGCGAGTTCAGGGTCAAGAGTCAAGAGTGACGATCTTCTATGAAACATCCTCCTGTACCGGTGCGGGCTTAACTCTTGACTTCGTTGCGCGATAGCGCGACGGATCACTTTTCGTCGACGTGGGCAAAGACCTTGGTATCGACACCCACCTCGTCGCCGATGAACTCCAACGCTTCACGGAGATCGGCAACCTCGAGGTGAGGCGGCACCTTGACCACCGCTGACATCGTAAACAGCGGGGACCCGCTCATGGGCGCCGCAACGACCTCGGTGGTCATGGTCTCGAGATTGAGGCCCTGCTCTGCGAGGTACCGCGCGATCTGATGGATGATGCCCATGTGATCGGCACCAAGCACCGTGATGGCGCAGGGAATCGCCGATGTTTCCTCAGGCTCCGAAACCTCGCTCAACCGAGTGTGGACATCATACGAGGCGTAGTGGACCTCGGCGAGGGCACTCCGCAGATCTTCGATCCTGTCGTCCGGCGCGGTCACGAACATGAGCATCGCGAAGTCGCCACCGAGGCGCACCATGCGGCTGGACTCGACGTTGCCGTCAAAACGGAGGAGAAGCTCGGTCATCTGTTCGACGATGCCGACGCGATCTGGTCCGGAGGCGGTCAGCACCAGTTGTTTACGCATCAGAGATCCCTCCCCACGCCGAAAGAGACACCTAACTATGGTACCGCGACCACCGGCCACCTGGACACAGGATGCTGGATGCCGATGCCGGATGGGAAGAGGGCGAATCCATTTCCCGAGGCGTCAAGAGGTGGGCGGGTGGATCTGGTATCCGGTATCCGGCATCAGGGATCAGACCGGGTGGGCGGAGGGGAAAAAACGTGACCGGTTGCCCGGTCACGCCGTCTTCCCGTTGAGGAGGAGTGAGTCGAGTCGTGGCCCGAGGGCCGGCCCGTCAACGGGTTATGAGCTTGATCGATCCGCTGAAGCTCTCGAGCGAGATGCTCGGTCCGCCGGTTCCGGTGTTGAAGTGCAGCTCCTTGCCCGGGGTGTACTTGCTGGTGCGCCGTGGCTCCGGCCCGATCTGGTTCTCGATCGACCCCGAAAACGTAGACAGGTCGAAGGAAGCAACCAGCGTCGAGTCGATCACCAGCGTGATGACACCGTTCATCGTTTCGACGTCGAGGCTGCCGCCCGGGCCCGGAATGGCCTGGCACGTGATGTCGCCCGAGACTGTCTCGAGGTCGCCGTCATCGATGACACCGCCGTGAATCACGATCTTGCCGCTGACATTTTCGACATCGATGGATCCTCCTGCCGCTTGGATCTCGATTTTGCCGCTGACTGATGATACGTCGCTGTCGGCGGGGGCGGATGCAACAGAGATGTTCCCGCTCACGGTCTCGACGTCCAGCGCGGCCGGCTTGGTCGAGATGTCGACATTCCCGCTCACCGTTTCGAGATCGAGCTCACCGGTGACGCCCTTCACCGAGATCGAGGCGCTCACCGTCTCGACCGACACGGCCGCCCCGGCGGGCACGTGAATCGTCAGATCGGTGCTCACCTGCTGCTTGCCGTGATAGTCCTCGTCATACTCGACCTCGATGGAAAGGCCGTTCTCGTCACTATCGACATCGAGGCTCTCGACCCCGTCACCCAGAGTCCCGGTGATCTCCACCTGGCCCGGACTCCCCGCGATGATGGTCACAGTGCCTGACAGGACATCGATATCGATGTCCGCGCCAGCAGCGACCGGGTAGCTCTCGTTGACCGGCTGCGCGGCCCACGCTGTTCCGACCGCCATCAGGACGGCCAGTGCGACGACTGCGTTCTTCGCGATTCTTTTCATTTCAACCTCCACTCCCGGTTCCCCAGGCAGTTCATTCAGACTTCAGCCGGCATGCGGACGGCGCGCTGCAGCAGATCGATCTGGCGCCGGTAGGCGCTGGCCAGCTGCTTCATCAAGAATTCGTTCTCCGGGTCCTCGCCGAGGGCCTCTGCGATCCTGTCCATCGCGTGATCGATAACCATGAGATTCTCCGTCACCACGTCCATGGTCTCCGTCGAGAGCTCGTGTTTCCGCGCCTCGAGAGCGTTCAGGAGCTCGGTGCGGGTGGCCATGTAGTCATCGACACCCAGGCCCTTGAAAGTGGCGAGCAGCACCTCGGACGGTCCGCTTTCAAGCATCGCCGGAGACTCCGCAGTCACCACGACCGCCTGCCATCGTCCGACGAAATACGCCGTCGCTATCGACGAGACGACCACCAAGGCCGCCGCAGCGGCCAGGAGTGCTCGGCGTCCGAAGCGGCCGCGCACCACCTTTGCATCAGAGATTCGAGCCTCGATGCCGGGCCACAGGTCGCGCGAGGGTTCGACGGAGCGCGGCAGAGCTGCGGCGAGGTGTTTCAAATCGCGAATGCTCGCCAGCTCACCTGCGCACGAGGGACAGCCGGCGACATGCGCCCGCAGGTCCTCGATCTCGGTCGCGTCGAGCCGACCATCCAGAAAACCGTCAAAACGATCGGTCCATTCGTCGCAGCTCATGATGTCAAAGCCTTTCGCAACAACTTTCTCGCCCGGTGCAGCTGGGCCTTCGAGGTCCCCTCCGCGAGACCGGTGAGGCGTGCAATTTCTTTGTGGCGGTATCCCTCGACGTCGTGCAGAACGAAGACCGTGCGCGCCCCGTCCGGGAGGGCTGCAATCGATTTTTCGAGGTCCAGCGCATGGCCGGGGGACGGCTCGGACGCCGACAGATCGACCGGCAGGTCGTCCCCAACCGGCTTGACCCGGGCCTCCCGGCGCGCCGTGCTGCGCCGTTCGCCGAGCACAACGTTGACGGTGACGCGATGGAGCCAGGTCGAAAAGGCGCTATCGCCACGGAAAGTGCCAAGCTTCTCCCAGGCACGAACAAATGCTTCCTGCGCCAACTCCTCGGCGAGGGACGGGTCTCCGCACATCCTCAGACAGAGGAGATAGACCCTGCCGACGTTGTCACGGTAAAGCTCTTCAAATGCATCGACTTCGCCACGGGCGGCCCGAGCGACGAGGTGCTCGCGGCTTGCGGGTGTGCCGGCTACACGCACGACTGCCCTGGGCGGCACCGGCTTCGAGACGGGGAGGGTCGCCATTGTTTCCACATCCATTGAGATGCCGGTACCCATTGAAAGGTTGGTATCACGCTGAAAAATGGCTCGAAAATTACGGGTCGGGAATCTCCGCTCGGCAATGTCGGTTGGATTCTGCGAGCGGAAGGGAAGGGCGACAGCAGATGATCGACTCCGAAGCGACAACCCGGGGCATCCAGGTCACCGTGCATTCGAGCTACGTACCCGAGCGTTCGCTGCCAGCGCAGGGCCGTTGGTTCTTCTCTTACCGGATCCGGATCGCAAACCGGGGCTCGGCGCCCGTTCAGCTTCTCAACCGGCATTGGGTCATTACCGATGCGCACGGTCAAATAGAGGAAGTCCGGGGGCCCGGCGTAATCGGCGAACAGCCCGTGCTGGCGCCGGGAGAGTCGCACGAGTACACCTCGTTCTGCCCGCTTGCCACACCCTTCGGCACCATGGAAGGCGGCTACGAGATGGTGACCGAGGACGGCGAACGCTTTTGGGCGAAGATCGGACAGTTCACTCTCAGTCAGCCTTTGGCGGTCAACTGACCCGCATATCTCACCGGCAATCATCGCAAAATGCCTCGTCTTGATGGACCCCACGCGCCGATCACAGAGTCCACATCGTCAGCCTCGATCCAACGGATCGGAGTGCCGCGTCTCTCCATGCCGCGGAACCAGGTCTGCTGGCGTTTGGCAAAACGGCCGATCGCGATCTCGAGATCGGAGACCATTTTTTCGCGTGACTTCTTCCCCTGAAGATACGCGGCGACTTCGCGATATTCGAGGCCCAGGTCCGCGAGACGGTTTGGACTCAGACCGCGATCCAGCAGACCCTGCACTTCCTCGACCATGCCCTCCTCGAGCCGCGCCCGCAATCGCCCACCGATGCGGCGTCGAAGTTCCTCCCGCGGGATCTCGATCCCGAAGACCGAAAACCGCAGGGATACGCCCGGGGGCTCGCCGTAGGGCACCGGATGCCTCTCGCGGAACTCTCCAATTTCGAAGGCCCTGATCACTCGCCGCTTGTTCATCACATCTGTTTCTACGGCGAGATCCGGCCATCGTTGCTTCAGCTCTGTCACCAGGTGCTCGATGTCCCGCTCAGCCAGGCGTGTACGGAGCTCGGTATTTTTCGGCACATCGGTGAGCCGATAGTTGCGGATCACAGCTTCGACGTACAAACCGCTGCCGCCAACCATGATCACCGGTGTCGAGCGGTCGGCAAACGGCGAACGCGATGACAACTCGCGCAGCACGCGGTAGCAATCCTGTTGGAAGCAAAAGAGGGTGTAGACCTCCCCGGGATCGGCAATATCGATCAAATGGAAGGGAACGGGTGGATCGACCTCGGCGTACACAGCCAGATCCTTTCCGGTGCCGATGTCGAGGCCGCGGTAGACCTGACGCGAGTCCGCCGACACAATCTCCGAGCCCAATCGATGGGCGATCTCGACCCCGAGACGAGTCTTACCGCAGGCTGTCGGTCCGACAATCGCCAGTACGTGGAGACTCATCTTTCGAACCTCTCCCGAAACCTCAGATCCACTTCGTCGATCTCAGCACGGCTGTCTCCAACGAGCAGCACCCCGACACGTCGCAACCGTTTCCCCGCAACCTGGAAAGGTGAGGTGACGAGGGCCCCCCGTCGGTTCGCCGCATCGAAGGCGTCTCCGCCGAGGGCCGTCTCGAGCTCGAGGTAGTTGGTGGGAAGGTTCAGCTTGCGCGCCGCAAAGAGACGCCAGTAGACCACCCGGTCAGCGCCCCAGGACCGCCACAGGCGCAAGATGGGCGCGGACACCTGGAGGCGGGCGTTGAGATCCGCCAACCGGCGCAGCCGCCGATCGCCCCCCTCCAACCAGACAAAGTGGTCGAGGCAGACGGGCCCGAAGTAGCCCTCCTCGGCGAGCCGTTCCGCAACCTGCAGCGCGACATCGGAGACGGCCGGCAGCCACGGTTCGAGGGTCTCGGAGCCGCGGTCGAAGATGGACCCGATATAGGCCCCGTCGGCGGTATTCACGACCTCGTAGGCGTACAGGTCCTTCACCGTGCCGTCGCTGTCGAGCTCGAAAACCGTTGCAATATCGAGGACCCGTTTGCGCCATTTTTCAACCAGCACACAAGCATCCTCGGCGAGCAGGCGGCGTATGACCTCGCGGTCCGATCGGCTGAGCCTGGACGAGCGGAAGCGGCGATTGCCGAGACTGGCGTTGCCATGCTCGGATTTGAGCAGCCACTCTTGTTCGGGAGGCCGGGCCGAAACGCACGCTTCAATCTCGTCCGGCGTATCAAAGATTCCGAGGATCCCGTCATCTTCGAATAGCTCCCGCTCGAGTTTCGCCGCAAACCGCCGACCGTTGACCCTTTTGACGACATCGAGCGGCGGGTGGGGCGTCGGACGGGTGTAGCGGAGGTCGATTTGTGCGGCCTCTTCGTTCCACCCGAACGGCACGAAGTGCGCATCGGGGGTCTGCCCCGGCAGGATACTGGTCACGGGCCGGGACAGACCGGCCCTCTCGAGATAGGCCAGGAACTTCTCGTCGGGCGCCGCGTCGACCAGCACCGAATCACCCTCGGTGCCGAAGAGCAACAGGTGGTGGGGCATCTCCGACGCCTGCCGCCCCCTGCTATCGACCGTCTCAGCGCTTCGGCGCGGGCGCAGGCTGAGATCGAAGTTCGCGTTGACGAAATACTCCCGCATCGCACCAAGGGTACACGCCCGTCGAAGGCACCGCTTGTGTACAATGTCGTGAGGAACCCGAAAAACGCTGGGAGGGCAAAGTGGCGGCTGGCGGCGGTCTCTCCTGCGGTCGTCGGGGCTTCGCGTCAGAGTCGCGTTCAAGGGGGACGGAGTGATCGGTCGGACGGTATCCCATTACAGGATTCTCGAACGACTTGGCGGCGGCGGCATGGGAATCGTCTACCGGGCCCAGGACACCCGCCTCGATCGCACCGTTGCCCTCAAATTCCTTCCCGTGGAGTGGTGCCAGGAATCTCTGCTCCGTGAGCGCTTTACCCGCGAGGCCCGCGCCGCCTCGACCCTCGACCACCCCCACATCTGCACCGTCTTCGATATCGGCGAGACACCGGAGGGTCAACTTTTCATCGCCATGGCCTACTGCCCGGGCGAGACCCTCAAGGAAAGGATCCTGCGCGGCCCGATGCCGGTCGATGAGGCAGTCAACATCGCTATCCAGATCGGCGAGGCGCTCGGCGCCGCCCACGAGGTTGGAACCGTCCACCGCGACATCAAACCAGCCAACATTCTGATCACCGACCGCGACCAGGTCAAGGTCGTGGATTTCGGCCTCGCCAAGCTCGCCGGCGAGGCTACGGTCACCCGCCAGGGGTCAGTGATCGGCACCCCGGCCTACATGTCACCCGAGCAAGCAACTGGAGACGAGGCCGACGGCCGCAGCGATCTGTGGGCCCTGGGCGCCGTTCTCTACGAGATGGTGACGGGCCGGCGGGCGTTTGCCGCCGAGCACGAGCAGGCGATTCTCCTCGCCATTACGACCTCCGATCCGACACCCATCGAAAGCTTACGGCCAGAGGTCCCGGCGGAAGTGCAACGGATCATCCGGCGTTGTCTCAAACGCAAACCGCAAGAGCGTTACCAGACGGCTGTCGAGCTGGTGGCCGATCTCAAACGTTTTCGAGGCGATCAGACGCCCGCCGAGATCGTGACCCAGACCCTGCCGTCTGCTCCGAGAGCTCACCGGCGAAGGTCCCTGACACACCGTGTGTTGCCGGTGGTGGTGGCGCTCGCCGCCATCGTTTTTGTGGCCTTCCTCTATCCAACTCTCAACCGTTCTCAGACGCGTCATCTTCTGGTCCTGCCCTTCAACTGCCCAGGGGCGGACAGCGAAACAGACTTCCTCTGCGAAGGCCTCCTCGATACCGTTACCGCAAAACTCACGGAGATGCGACGATTCGGATCATCCCTGTCTGTCGTGCCGGTCAGCGAGGTGAGGGGCCAACGTGTCATCAGCGCTGACATGGCCAACCGGATCTTTGGCGTTGATTTGGTGGTAACGGGCTCGGTCCTACGTGACGAGGCCAGCATTCGTATTCCGATCGAGCTGGTCGATGCCACCCGCCTGAGACAGATTCGATCGCGAACCATCACCGCCGACAACACGACCGATTTCTTGCTGCAGGACCGGGTCGTTGCGGCTCTCGAAGAGATGCTCGACGTCGAGCTCGGCGCAGCGGAGCATCAGGCGCTGGCGGTCGGCGGCACCAGCAACGCGGAGGCTGCCGGTCTCTTCCTCCAGGCTCGAGGTCACGCCGGGAAGACCCCAACGGAGGTTCATCTCTCTCGAGCCATGAACCTCTACCGAAAGGCCCTCGAAATCGACCCCGAGTACGCCGATGCGATGGTCCAACTCGCCGACGCATGCGACCAACGATACCAGCTCAAGGGAGACTCGATCTGGCTCGAGCACGGTGCGAGATATGCGCAACGGGCGGTGGTGCTCGCCCCCGATCTTCCAGCGGCCCAGTTCGCCGCCGGACGATTCAATCTCCAGGATTCCATGTACGAGAACGCCATCGAGCATCTGCAGAGAGCGATCGCCCTCGACCCTCTGCGACTCGATGCCTATATGTACCTCGCTCAAGCATACGAGGCGGTCGGAGAACCGGACCTTGCCGGCGCCGCAGTGGAGCGCGCGATTCGGACCGGACCGGAGGACTGGCAAACGCACTATGACCTCGGGAAGTTTTTCTATGATCGTCACGAGTGGGAGCGGGCGTCGGGCTATTTCCGTGAGGTGGTGAGACTCCTGCCAGAGAGCAGCGTCGGATACACGGCTTTGGGCGGCGCTCTCTTCTACCTCGGCGATCGTGAACAAGCCAGAGAAGCCCTCGAACGCGGCGTTGCCATCGGCAGCGGCTACGAAGGCTACAACAACCTCGCGACGCTCGAGTTCTACGAAGGCCGATACGCCGAAGCGGCGGCACTTTACGCACGGGCACTCGAGCTGGACGACGGCGATTACCAGGTGTGGAACAACTACGCGGAAACGCTGGCGGCCAGCAAGGCCGATCAGGTGCGCGTTCGCCAGGCATACGCACGATCTGCGGAGCTCGCGGAACAGATTCTCGCGACCGATCCCGACAACGTCGCGGTGATGATCGAGCTTGCATCTATTCGAATCGCGCTCGGGAAAGATGAAGAGGCACGCCGGCTCGTGGCGCGCGCCCTCGACCACGAGATCACCGACCCCAACTCGATGATCGATCTCGCCGATCTCTTCGAAAAAACCGGTGATCGCAACGCTGCGCTCGTGTGGATCCAACGTGCGCTCGAAGCCGGTTACCCACTTCAGATCATCGAGGATTACGAGGGATTCCATTCGCTGGTAAAGGACCCTGAATTTGGCCGCCTGGCTTTGGGGCGCGAGCTTCTCCCGACCTCATCGTCAGGAAATGGAGAGCAGGGACGTCATTGAACGGGCAACGAAAAGAAAGGAGCCGAGCATCATGAGGTTTCTCGCCACGTTCTGTGTTGGTGTCACCATCCTCACTATGGGCTGCATGACAAGCCCGCCACCGGACTCGCCGCAGAGAATCAATGTGAAGATCAAAGTCGACAAAATCAACAAAACAACGAAAATCAAAAAGGTAACGGCCTGGAGAAAAGACAGCGTCGAGTTCCAGGCCGAGGATGGCTTGGTCACGATCATCATTCCCGACCGTGATTTGATTGTCGAGCAAGCGCCCAAAGGGGCGTATCAGGATTTCGGCGACTGGTTCGCCTTGAAGCTCAACGAAAACGAGTCCGCGGTCATCGTAGTGCCTGAGAATTTCCCGGACAACCGGCACGACGCGTCCAAGAAACGGGAGATCTGGTACCTGGTGATCTGTGGTGAAGGCGCCGATGCATACCCGGGGGAACAGGAGTCGCCACCGAAGATGATCGTGCCGCCGCGACGATAGGCATCGAGCCCGCGCTGAACGGCTCAGCTGCTCTGCGTTGCGGGTGGGTGGCCCGAATAGCCGCACAGCCTCATGGCTGTACCGCCGCGCCTTCGGGCGCGGGAGGGGGAGCTACAATACCCGGAACGGAGCGACCGAAGGAGGCTTGAAATGGGCAAGAAGGTCGGTGTGGTCCTTTCCGGTTGCGGAGTCTACGACGGCGCCGAAATCCACGAGTCGGTTGTGACGTTGCTGGCCATCGACCGCAACGGCGCCGAGGCCGTGATATGCGCGCCCAACGTCGATCAGCTCCACGTCGTCAACCACCTTACCGGCGAGGTCGATAAGGGCGCCAGGCGCAACGTGCTGGTCGAATCGGCGCGGATCGCCCGTGGAGAGATCCGCGATGTGACCGACGTGTCAGCTGACGAGCTCGACGCTCTGATCCTGCCCGGCGGCTTCGGCGCCGCCAAGAATCTTTGCGATTTCGCGGTCAACGGTCCCGCCTGCGAAGTCAATCCTGGGGTCGCAGCCCTGGTGCGCGCGGTCCACGAGCAGGGCAAGCCGGTGGCTGCGGTGTGTATCGCTCCGGCCCTGATCGCCAAGGTCCTCGGCGACGAGGGGCCCGAGCTGACCATCGGCACCGACGCTGACACCGCCGGAGCGCTGGCGAGGATGGGCGCCGTTCATGTCGACTGTCCGGTCACCGAGTTCGTCATCGACCGTGACCGCAAGCTGATCAGCAGCCCCGCCTACATGCTGGCGCAGAGCATCTCGGAGGCCGCCGAGGGCATTGAAAAGACCGTCGCTGCGCTCATCGAAATGGCGTGAATGTCGTCGTTCTTCTGCAGGCGGGTCCTTCAGGGCTCGCCAACGACAACCTCATTGCCCTTCTCGCGCGCCCTAAAGGACGCGCCTCCAACCATTCAAACCGAATCGGATCACCAATACCTCTCCGCGAAGACGTGCCCCGGCTCCTTGCGGCGATGCTCGCGGAAACCCTCCTCGGAGAGGATCGCCAGCATTTCATCGATCATCGCCGGGTTCCCGCACAGAAAAACGCGGGTGGAATCCGGCCCCGGGCGGCACCCCCAGGCGCGCTCGAGGTGGTCGCCCTGCCAGAGGTCCTGCACATAACCGGCCGGCCCACCCCAGGGCACCGGTTCCTCGGCCGGCCGGCTGATAATCGACAGGTAGGTGAATGACGGGTTGAGCCGGGCCATCGTCACCAGCTCGGACTGATATCCGAGATCCCAGGAGTGCCGCGCCCCGAGCAACACGGCGATCTTCCGCTCGCCGCCCGCCGGAAGCATGGTCCGGAGCATGCTCATGTACGGCGCCAGCCCGGTCCCGGTGGCGACCAGCACAAGATCAGCGTCGTCCGGGGCTTCGTCGAGGGTGAATCGGCCGGTGATTTTGGGCCCCAGCCACAACCTGTCCCCGGGCTCGAGCGCGAACAGGCGGGGCGTCAGCGCTCCCGAGCGGACCAAGGTGACATAGAGCTCGAGGTACTCGCGCGCCACCGACGAGGAGGCGATGGAGTAGGCACGGCGGATGAATGCCCCGGGCCTGTGTTCCTCTTCGTCGGGATCGGCCAGTTCGCAGCGCGGCGCCTCCGGCGGCAGACCAAGGACCGCAAACTGCCCGGGGATGAAATCGGGCAGCTCCCACCCCTCGGGAACGACTCTCATCACCATCAATCCCGGCGCGACTTCGATCCGGTGTTGAACGATCGCGTTGAACTCGAACTTCGCCATCCACCTCCCCCGCGGTCTTTTCCGACGAAGAGGGTACACTTTCCCGCGATGTTCGGCATCGAGACTATCTTCGACACCCTTCCCCAGTTCCTGATCGTCTGTCTGATTCTGGCGACGGCCGAGGCCGTCTACGTGCTCCTGGGGTTTGGCGCCGGTCTCATCGCGGTCGGCACGATGGCCCTCCTCTTGCCCGAGCTCAAGGACGCGGTCGTCCTCCTGTTGCTCGTCAACCTCCCGGCCGAGCTCTGGGTCGTTCGTTCTTCGTGGCAGCGGATATCGTGGCGCGGGGTGCTCGCGATCTTCGTCGGCGTCGCCCTCGGGACCCCCATCGGCACCTCGCTGCTCCGATGGGGCGACGCGCGTTTTCTGCTCATAGTGCTCGGGGTCTTTCTGGTCGCCGTCGGTGCGGTCTTTCTGTTCATCAAGGACACCGGCGGACGACAGCTACCGCGCTGGGTCGCGGGACCGGTCGGCGTCGTCTCCGGGATTCTCACCGGCCTCTTCGGCACCGGCGGCCCGCCGCTGATCCTCTACTACCGGCTCCAGGGAGTCGACAAGGCCGCCTTCCGCGGCAACCTGATGGCGATCTTCCTGCTCATGACTGTGGTCAGGGTGCCATCGTATGCGGTCTTCGGACTCATCACCGCGCCTCGATTGTGGTCGGCGCTGACGGTGCTGCCGGCCGTGATCATCGGTGCGGTGATCGGCAACAGCATCCATCTCCGCATCGAGGAGGACACCTTTCGCCGCCTGGTGAGCGCGGCCCTGCTGGTCATCGGGCTGTTGTTGCTGATCCCGGCGGGCCGATAGTATTCAGCCTATTCATCGCCTACGGTGTGCCCCTCGCCGCGCAGGGTCGAACATGCTTTCTCGAGATCGCCTGCCTTTACTAGCAAGTAATCGGTGTTATAGGTCGAGACGACAAAGATCGGGATTTCTTCCCGTGCCAGCGGCGCGCTGAGACCAGCCACGATGCCCGTGAGCTCGAAGGACAAAGGACCTTCCACCCGCAGACAGCGCCAGCCGGTCTCGGCAGTCGCCCACGCAGGCACGTCCGTCGAGGCCGACACGACCGAGAACTCATCGTCGGTACGGGTCATGGAAAGAAAACGGCCGGATGCGATCGACGGCAGTGGGGCATCGGCGGACAGGCGCCAGACGGAGAACTCGCCCGGCAGCACCGCAAGTCGGAGGGTCTTCACTCCGGGATCTCGAGCCTGGTGCCGGTGCTCAGGAAGTGGTTGAGCTCCTTCTCCCAGATTTCCATGAAACCTTTGAAGTGACCGTCCGTGAACTCCCCGAGCGCTCGGTTCCCGTGGTCCGAGATCGAGGTATAGGCATAGGTGATATCCGCGGTACAGGCGTCATCACCGTCGGCCGCGAGGGAAATCGAGATCTGTCCCACCACCACCCCGGGAATCATCTTGACGATCTCGAGCCGGAAGGCGTCGGGATCGTACTCCGTCATCAGCCACAGCGCGTCCTCGGGCACCCCTGGCGTGACGAAGATGCAGCCCGGTTCGGCAAGGCCCGAATCCGAAAGCACCAGCTTCGGTCTCCAGTCGTTGACCCATTCGGTCTCGCGCACGGGGCACAAGAGCTCGAAAACCGTCGCAGGCGGCGCCTTCAGATGTTGTGTGAAGCTGCGGCTGACCCTGTTGGGTTTCTCGACCAACATGTTGCCCTCCTCGTAGGGGTTGCCTAGAGAGTACACCGTCGCGCCCCGATCGGTCACTGAATCGAAGTGAAAAGACGGCTCAGCGGCGGCAGTGCAGCCGGCGGAGGTCGCGGATCATGAACGCGAAATCGTCAGACCGGTCCGATCGATCGCCAGATCCAGGACATGGAAGCCGCTTGCCTCGGCGCGCCTCCTGAACCCGGCCGCCGCATCCGAGTCGGTGGCAAATCCGATTCCGAAATCACCACCGCCCGCGCCGCTCGGTTTGTATCGGACCCCACAATTGACCGCAATTTCCCTTAGGGAGCGATGCTCCTCCGAGAGGATCGGCATCCCGATCACAATGCCGAGCTGATCGAGCTCTCCCCAGAAAGCGTCGACAGCAGCGAGGAACCCCTCCGCATCGCCATCGGCGAGGGCGGCGACACCTTTCGACGAAACGGCGCGGAGCTCGTCAAGAACGGGATCGACCTCCTGGGACGCCTCCTCGCGACGGGCTCGGAGTCGTCCCAGAAAATCACCGGTGCTGGCGGCGCGCCCGGTCCATACGAAGACCATCCGCAGATCGTCCGGCAGAACCAAAGAGGCCGCCTCCACCACCGACCCATCGCCGGCAAGCTGGAACCGAATGACGCCCCCGAGCAGGCTCGCCGCGACGTCGATCCCGGAGCCCGCCCCTCCCTGAACCCCTCGGTGGAGGTTTACCAATTCCTGGAGACGCCCTTCCGTTTCTGTAGTCGGCGAACCGCCGGCCCAGACCTCGAGAGCGGATGCGAAGGCAACCGTCAGGGCGGCGCTCGAGCCAAGGCCGAGCTTGGACTCCCAGCCACCCGCGCTTTCAAAAAATGCTCTCGTATCGAGGGTCACCGCGAGCGGCGGCAGGTTCACGAGATCGATCGAGCCGGACTCGCCGATCCCCCGCAGCAGCTTGTCGATCAGCCCGAATGCGTCGCGCCCGAGCTTCTCGTCATGCCAGCGAACTGTGTTGTCGGGCTCCACTTCGAGCCGCGCCCGTTGGGCTACGAGACCCGGCGCCGCGACCTCCCACCCGTTGCCTGCGAACGAACGCAGCGTCACGACCGCCCGGCGGTCGATCGCCGCCACCGCAGCCGGGGCTCCGAAGAGGACGGCGTACTCCCCAAAGAGAATCAGCTTGCCGGGGACGGAAACCTGCATCTGATCCATCAGCCCTCGACCACCCGCGCCCCCTCGCCGAGCCCGCTCGCCAGCACCTGCCGCACACCGTCGATCGCCGCCAGCTCCGCTGCGACTCGATCGAATCCATCGGGTGCACAAACGGCCTTGACCTGGGGACCGGCGTCAATCGTGAAGAAGACCGGGAGACCCTCACCGCGTAGCCTCCGCACCCTCCGGATGCACTCCACCGTCGCCCCGTTCCAGTAAACCAGCCCCGGCCGAGCCGTCATCATGACCGCGTGCATCTTGAGGCAGCTCGACTCGCTGACCTCGGCCAACGCCTCGAAGTCGCGCCGCTCGATCGCGCTCCGGGCTTCGGCGAGGTCCTCTTCCGAAGAGCTGACCCAGCCCGCGTAGTAGGGAGAAGTCTGTTCTGTGCGGACCATCCCTTCGGTGGAGCCGATCTCCTTGGGCCCGATCTCGGTCACCGCGACCGCCACCCGGAGCGGCCAGCCGGACGGCTCGAGGATTTGCCGGATCTCGGTCGGGCAAGGGCCGTCCGGGGTCAGACGCAGCTCGACAAAACCGCCGAACAGCGATCGGACAGCCGAGCCCGATGCACGGCGGGCGAGATCGGCCAGCTCGGTTGTTTCGATTCCGGCGCCCAGCGCCGCGTTCGCGGCCACCACCAGCGCGGCAAACCCGGAGGCCGACGAAGCGAGGCCCGCCGCGGTCGGAAAATCGTTGTCGCTCTCCACCCTCGCTCGGGTTCGGACGCCGGCGCGTTCCCGCACGAGATCGAGGCAGCGGGTCACCCGGCCGGCCATCCCGGGTGCCGTGATTCCACCGAGCAGGAACTCGTCCTCCTCCAGGCCTTCGTCGAAGAACACGGAGGTCGTTGTCATCAGGCCGTCGAGGGTGATCGACAGCGACCCGACCGCCGGGATGTTCCGCTCGACATCCGACTTGCCCCAGTACTTGATCAGGGCGATGTTGGGGTGGGCAACAGCCGTGGCCTGCATGCGGTGATGATACCCGGGTCGTGGGTCGCTATCGCTATCGGGATCGTGATCGCGATCGAAAACCTCAACGACGAGCAGACCGTTCGGCTCCGATTCCGATTGCGAATGGCTCATGGCAGATACCCGTCGTCGACGGGATCCTCCCTGAGAAGACCTCAGCTGCGGACCAGCACTTGCATAAGATTCATCTATGCTATATGATTGTATGCATGAGAACGACGATCTCCCTAGACGACCGGATTCTCGAGGCGGTAAAGCGGCGGGCCGCCGCTGAGGGTCGAAGCGTCAGCGCCTACATCGCCGGTGTCCTTGACGATGCCGTCAAACGCGACATTCCCCCAGCCGAGCAGCATCCGTTTCGATTGATCACCGTCGGGGGAGGAGGGCCGTATCCGCAAGTCGACCTCGACCGGCCTCGAGAGCTCATGGTCGCCGAAGACGAAGAAAAGTACGGCTGAGCAGGTACTGAGACGATGTTCCTTCCAGACGTGAACGTTTTGATCTACGCCCACCGCACTGACTCCTGCGCCGACCACGCAGCGTACGCGGAGTGGTTGACCAGCCTCGCGACAGGGTACGAGCCTTTTGCCCTGTCGTCCCTCGCGCTCACCGGAGTCGTCAGGATCGTGACCAATCCACGGATCTTCCGCAGCCCGTCGACTCACGACGAGGTCTTCGATTTCGTTGGCGAGCTTGTCGCCCGGCCCAACGCTCGCGTCGTTCATCCCGGACCGAGCCACCTGGAGATCTTCGAGGACCTCTGTCGTCGATCAGGCGCCACCGGCAAGCTGGTAGCCGATGCGCACCACGCCGCAGTCGCGGTGGAGCACGGTTGCACTTTCGTCACGACCGACTCCGACGTCGATCGATTCCCCGGACTGCGTTGGCAGCACCCGCTTCGAAGGCATGGGTAACCGGGGCTTCCCTTCGATGGCCCTTTGTTTCCCCGGGCAATCTCAGCTATCATCATCAGGAGGACATCCCAACCCGAGAAAATGCGCACGCTGCGCTTAAACATAATAAAATCAGTTGACTGCGCCGGTAATCGACCTGCGGTAGCTAATGCCATAACCTTCCTGCCTGATTGAGACGATCTTCCTTGACAAAAATCGTTTTCAAATTTATGCTCCATTTACACCATCATGGGACAGGTCGAACCGTTCCCCGCGCCGGCGTCACGGCGCCCCCGGCGCCTGATGGACCGGGTGCGGTCCGAGATCCGGGTCCGCCACTACTCCATCCGTACAGAGGAGGCATACACCTCCTGGATCCGGCGCTACATCCAGTTTCACCGGCGGCACCCGCGCGACCTCGACGGCGACAACCTCAACCGCTTTCTCACCCACCTCGCAGTGGAGGGCCGGGTCGCGGTCTCCACTCAGCGCCAGGCGCTGTCCGCCATCCTCTTCCTTTACCGTCAGGTTCTGAAAATCGAGATCGACTGGCTCGACGATGTTGTCCGCGCCCGCCAGCCCCGCCGCTTGCCCAACGTCCTCAGCCGCGACCAGGTGGCGGCAGTGCTCTCCCGCCTCGAAGGCATCCCCCAGCTCGTGGTGCTGCTGCTCTACGGCACCGGGATGCGGATCCTCGAGTGCCTCCGTCTCCGCGTCCAGGACCTCGACTTCGACCTCGGCCACATCACCATTCGCAATCCGAAAGGTGGCCGAGATCGGGTGACCATGCTCCCGGACTCCACGCGCGACCGGTTGCAGGACCACCTGATCGAGGTCCGCGCCCTCCACGAGCGAGATCTGACCGAAGGCTTTGGCAGCGTCTACCTGCCGAACGCCCTGGCGCGCAAGTACCCGCACGCCGATCGCGACTGGAAGTGGCAGTACGTCTTTCCGGCCGGCTCACGCGGCATCGACCCGCGATCCGGCGTCGAGAGGCGCCACCACCTCCACGAATCGGTCGTGCGCAAGGCCGTCTACAACGCCGCCCGCGCGGTCGGCATCCCCAAGAAGGTCAGCTGCCACACCTTTCGACACAGCTTTGCCACGCACCTGTTGATGGCTGGCCACGACATCCGCACGATCCAGGAACTTCTGGGGCACAAGGATGTGAAAACCACCATGATCTCCACCCACATTCTCGGTACCTCGGGAGGCCGCGGTGTCACGAGCCCGGCGGATAC
>CAYRFI010000020.1:43574-44106 GCA_964423595.1 uncultured Thermoanaerobaculia bacterium
CAACCCCGTCGAACATTCCTTTCTCGAGATGTATTAATCTGGGAATAGGGAACATGCGACGAAAGGCCAAACACATCACTCATCCTGTTAGCACGCTCTTCGAGCACGTTTCCATCCGAATCTTTAGTATCGCTAACAGTAGTTAGGCAATCAATGAACTAATCGGAAGGTCGGCTGCGTACTTCTAAGAAGAATGGACACGCCTCAGACCTCTACAGCACGGCGGAGAAACCTGAAGACCACGGTGGGCATCAGGTGCGTCGCAGCCTTTTTCTTGTTCATGGCCCTCGTTCTAACGGGTGCAACGGTGTTCATGGTCTTGGCTTTGGGCGACTTCTACTCGGGAATCGACACCGCACGCCTGATCGGATTCGGTGTTTCGTTCACGGTGCTTCTCGTCGTGATTTCAATCGGTCTATATCGACTCCGGCGTTTTGCACGGTGGGCCGCAGTTGCAACCTCTCTCTACATAGCGCTTGGAGGCTCGGTCATCGGTATCATGTTGTTCATGTATCTCATTCGCCCCGAGCAT
>CAYRFI010000021.1:0-43485 GCA_964423595.1 uncultured Thermoanaerobaculia bacterium
CAGGCCTCGGCGACGATCTCCAGCGGGGCATCGCCGTACGGCTCGAGGATCTCGCCGGTGGGCCCTACCGACGCCGTGATGAAGGCGCGGCGCTCGGTCACCGGCGCGAGGACCTCGACCGCTCGACGGTTGATTTCTTCGGTGCGGTCATCGAGACCGTGAGAGGCAAGTTTGAGGGGTGAGGCGCCGAAGGTGTTGGTTGTGACGAGATCGGCGCCGGCGTCCACGTACAAACCCGCGATCTCGGCCAGTACTTCCGGCTTGTCAAGGTTCATGCTTTCCGGGCAGCCGCCCGGCGAGAGACCGCGCGCCATGAGCTGGGTCCCCCAGGCGCCGTCGCCGCACAGCGTTTCACCCATCGCCAACCGGTCGAGCGGTGCTTTCACCCAATCAATTCCTTGACAATCTCCACCGCATTGCCGGCATCGTAACCGTAGGCGTCCGCGCCGATCTCATCCGCGAAAGCTTTCGACAGTGGTGCACCACCAACGATGATCTTCACCTTGTCCTGAAGTCCTCTGGCTTTGACGAGGTCGACGACCTCCTTCATGCCCGTCATGGTCGTCGTGAGAAGGGCCGAGAGTCCGACCACCGATGCGTTCTCGGCCTCGGCGGCGTCAACGAAGACCTCCGCTGCAACATCGCTGCCGACGTCGACGACCTCGAAACCCGCGCCCTTGAGCATGATGCCGACGAGGTTCTTGCCGATATCGTGCAGATCGCCCTTGACGGTGCCGATCACGACCTTTCCCTGAGTCGGCATCTCCCCGGCAATGAACAACGGCTTCAGAAGGTCGATGCCGGCGTTCATGGCCCGCGCCGCAAGCAGCATCTCAGGCAGAAAGATCTCGTGCGCACCGAAGCGGCGTCCTATTACTGCCATTCCGGTCAACAGCCCGTCGTTGAGGATCTGCGTCGCCGACAGACCGGCATCGATCGCTTGTTTGGTGAGCTCAGCAACCTGCTCGTGCTCTCCACGTTGAAGACTCTCGCTGATCTTCTCGAGTATTTCCATTCCATACCTCCAATGAGAATATACCCCTGAAACTGCTCGAAGCGGGCTAGACTGTGCGTCGGAGGACACCTTGAGAGAGGTTTTCGAGGTCAGCCCAAACCAGCTCCTGTTGGCGACCGAGGCCGCGGTCCGCGGTCTCGAGGTGCGCAACGGCTCGCCCGCGGCGACGGCCGTGCAATCCATCATCGACCGATCGCGTGAGGTTTTCGTTCAAAGCGCCCGGCCGCGCGGGCTGTATCATTCCATTAAGGTCGACGACTTCGACAAGGTGTACCGCGGGGCCGGCAAAAACAACGAAGACACGCCACTCGAACACGTGGTGGACGACGCGAAGTCCCTCGCCCTGTTTGCGGTGACCCTGGGAGACGAGATTTCGGGACGCATCTCCGCCCTCTTCGATGCGGGGGAGCTCGCAGAGGGGTACATCCTCGACCAGGTCGCATCATTCGCCGCCGACGAGCTGGCCGGTATCGCGGGCCGCCGGTTCCAGACCGACAGCCCACACGCCGGATCGACCGTCCTGCCTTACAGCCCCGGTTACTGCGGCTGGCATGTCTCGGGCCAACGGGCCCTATTCGCCCGTCTTCGCCCCGATGAGATCGGTATCTCCCTCAACGACAGCTGTCTCATGCATCCCATCAAGTCGGTGTCGGGGGTGCTGGTCATCGCCCCCGTCGAAGCCCACGAGTTCAGCCCCGCCTTCCCTTGCTGCGCCACCTGCACCACGCTCGCCTGCCAGGAGAGAATGACTTCGCTGCGCAACACCTGAGCAACCCAACAACCGCTCCACGGCAATCCGTAGTAAAGTTCCTGGCGAATTCTGAGGCTCGCGGCCGCGAGTCGGAAACGGAGTCTTTATGACACGCAATCGCAAAGGCACGACATTCGTGATCCTCGTGGCGCTGGTCGCCATCTCGGCGAGCGCATTTGCCGCAGAGGAGAAGCTCTTCTACGAGAACAGGGAGGACATCCCGGAACAGTATCGATGGGACCTCGGGATCATCTTCCCCGACCTCGATGCGTGGGAAGCGGCGTACATGAGAGTCGAGGAGGAAATTCCGGAGCTCGCCGCCTACAAGGGACGACTCGGCGAGTCGGCCGACGTGATGTCCGTTGCGACCGATCTCCTCTACGACACCTTGAAGACCATCGAGGACATTTACGTGTACGCCGCACAGTGGCAGAGCACCGACACCCGGAACGCCGACGCCAACACCCTTGTCGGCAGGGCGCAGGCCCTGTACGCCAAATTCGGACAAGCAGCAGCGTATTTCGAGCCGGAGATCGTGCAGCTCCCCGACGGCGCCATCGCGAAATACCTCGAGGACCCACGGCTCGAGACCTACGACCACGTGCTCGACAACATGCTTCGCACCAAGGCCCACATCCGGTCGCAGGAGGTCGAGGAGCTGCTCGCCGGGTCGGCGTTGTTGCAGCAATCGCCATCGCAAACCTACGGATTCCTGACCAGCGCCGACATCGAGTGGCCCACGATCAAGGGAGAGGACGGTGAGGACACCAAGGTCATCCCCGGTCTCTACTACACCTTCATGGCGAGCCAGGATCGACGGCTCCGCAAGGACGCGGCGCTGGCCCTCTTCGGCACCTACGACATGTACGGCAACACCTTCTCGGGCACCATGAACGGCCTTGTCCAAAAGGACGTGTGGATGGCCAAGTCCCGATACTATCCGAGTACCCTCGACATGGTGCTCGACCGGGACAACATCCCACGCTCGGTGGTCGAGACCCTGGTTTCAACCGTGCACGACAACCTCGACGCGGTGCACGAGTACATCGAGCTCCGCAAAAAGGTCCTCGGTCTCGAGGACTTTCACATCTACGACCTCTACGTGAGCATGGTTCCGGCCGCCCAAACCACCTACACCTTCGACGAGGGCTGGGCGCTGGCGATGGAGTTCTGGAAGGAGACCTTCGGCGAGGAGTACGCAGCGGTCGCCGAGCGGGGGCGCAAGGAGCGCTGGATCGACGTCTACCCGAACGAGGGCAAGGATGGAGGTGCTTACTCTGGCGGAAGCTACAACTCGGTCCCCTACCTCTTCCTCAACTGGGGCGGGACTCTCGAGGACGTTTCTACACTGGTGCACGAGATGGGCCACTCCATCCACTCCTACCTCGCCAACACCAACCAGCCCTATCACGACGCGGACTACAGCCTCTTCGTCGCCGAGGTGGGTTCGGTGGCGTCGGAGTCGCTCTTCTTCGAGTGGCTGCTCGCGCGCACCACCGACCCGACCGAGCGGCTCGCGCTGCTCAACCAACGCATGAACGACATCATCGGCACCTTCCTGCGGCAGATCTTCTTCCACGAGTTCGAACACGCCGCCCACGTCATGGCCGAAGAGGGCAAGCCCCTGACCAAGGAATCACTCGGTACGGCCTGGGGAGACCTGTGGCTCGAGTACTACGGCGATCAGGTGACCCTCGACGAGGAGTTCAAGGGCGGCTGGGCGCGGATCCCGCACTTCTACCGAACCTACTACGTCTGGAAGTATGCGACCAGCTTCGCAGCCGGCGAAGCGATCGCCGGACGCTTCCGCGCCGGCGACCCGACCGCAGTCTCCGACTACCTCGAAACCCTCAAGCTCGGCGGCAGCGTCTACCCGATGGACGCGTTGCAACGCGCCGGCGTCGACATGAACAATCCCGAGGTGATCCGTGCGGTCATGGATCGCTTCCGCTCGATCCTCGGTCAGATGGAAGAGATCATGCTCGAGGAGTAGCGGTCAATCGAATCCGGTAGTCAAAACCCCGCGGCACGTGCCGCGGGGTTTTTGCATCGGACAATTCTGCGCCACCGAGTTTTGGGGAGCCACCCTTCGCATTGTTGGCCTCAACGGCGGTCCGTGTCGTCCAATCGACCCCCAACAATGTGAAAAGCGGCACCTCGCGGTGCGCTGTTCCGCGAGCGGACTACCCCTGCAGATTTCCCCGCAGCACCTCCAATATGAACGCATACTCCAACGCAGTCTCGCGGTACCTCTTGAATCGGCCGCTGACGCCGCCGTGGCCCGCCGCCGCCAACTCGGTTTTGAGGAGCAGGGGATGATCGTCGGTCTTCATCGCCCGCAGCTTGGCGACCCACTTGGCGGGCTCGAAGTACTGCACCTGCGAGTCCTCGAGGGCGGTGGTCACCAGCATCGCCGGATAGTCCTTTGCCTCGACGTTGTCGTACGGCGAATAGGAGAGCATGTAGTCGTAGTACTCGCGCTGCTTGGGATCGCCCCACTCGTCGAACTCGCCGGTTGTCAGCGGGATGTCGTCGTCGAGCATGGTCGTCACCACATCCACAAACGGCACATTGGCGATGATGCCGGCGAAGAGGTCGGGGGCCATGTTGGCCACCGCGCCCATCAGCAGACCGCCGGCGCTGCCGCCACGGGCGAAGAGGCGGTCCGGCGAGGTATAGCCCTGGTCGACGAGGTATCGGCCGCAGTCGACGAAATCGGTGAAGGTGTTCTTCTTGTTCAGCAGCTTGCCGTCCTCGTACCACCACCGGCCCATCTCCTGGCCGCCGCGTATGTGGGCGATGGCGAATACGAAGCCGCGGTCGAGGAGGCTCAACACCTCGGGCCGGAACCTGGCCTCACTACTGTAACCATAGGAGCCGTAGGCGTAGAGCAGCGCCGGGTTGGAGCCGTCACGAGCGAACCCGTTGCGGTAGACGAGAGAGATCGGGACCTCGACGCCGTCGCGCGCCGGCGCCATCAGCCGTTCGACCGAATAGTTCGCCGGGTCGAAGCCGCCGCGAATGTTTTCCCGCTTCATCAGCCTGCGCTCTTGGCTCCTGAGATCGAAATCGTAGATGGTTTCCGGGGTATTCGGCGAGGAGTAACCGTAGCGGAGCATGTGGGTATCGAACTCATGGTTTTCGTCCACCCACGTGACGTAGGCCGGCTCGTCGAACTCGATCTCGTACTCCTCGCCGCCTTTCCAGGGAATGATTCGGAGGTGGCTGAGACCGTCACGGCGCTCGGTCACCACCATGAAATCACGAAAAACCGCCACCTCCTCCAGAAACACATCATCGCGCCCTGGGATCAGCTCCCGCCAGTTCGCCCGCTCGGGGTGTGTCACCGGAGTCTCCATCAGACGGAAGTTCTCAGCGTCGAGATTGGTCCTGATGATGAACCGGTCGCCGACGTGCGCAACGCTGTACTCGACGTCGCGTTCGCGGGGCGCGACGACCCGGAACTCTCCCTGTGGATTATCGGCGTCGAGGAAGCGGAACTCGGAAGCGAGGGTCTGTTCGGATTGGATCATGATGTAGTTCTTTGACCGGGTCTTCCACACGTACGTGCTGAAGGTGGGATCCGTCTCCTCGTAGACCAGCATGTCCTCCGATGGATCAATCCCAAGTACGTGGCGATAGATCCGGTACGAGCGCAGCGTCTCCGGGTCCTGCTTGGCGTAGAAGACGGTGCGATTGTCGTTGGCCCAGGCGAGGTTGCCGGTCACCTCCGGGATCGCATCCGCCAGCAGTTCGCCGGTTTCCAGGTCGGTGAAGAAGATGGTGTACTTGCGGCGACCAGCGGTGTCCAGCGCCCATGCCAGCAGGCGGGTATCGGGACTCGCGGAGACACCGCGTACCGAGCAGAAGTCGTGCCCCTCGGCGACCTGGTTGATGTCGAGCATGATCTCCTCAGGCGCCTCCAGCGAGCCCTTTCTCCGGCAGTGGATGGGGTACTCGAGACCGTCCTCGTAACGTTTGTAGTAGTAGTACCCGTCATTCAGCGCCGGTACCGTCGAGTCGTCAGGTTGGATGCGGTTCTTGAGCTCTTCGAAGAGCTCCTCCTGGAGACCCTCCGTCTTGGCCATGACGGCCGAGGTGTAGGCGTTTTCCGCCTCCAGGTACGCCAGCACCTCCGGGTCGGTCCGCTCACGGAGCCAGTAGTAGTCGTCGACCCTCACGTCGTCGTGCATCGTGAGCTCGTGTGGTCTTTTCTCCGCGACCGGAGCCAGCGGCGCTGTCGGCGCGCACGAGATCATCACCGCGCCACACACCGCCGCCAGAACATGAGCCGAATACTTCATCTGTTCCCCCATCCGTGAGAATGTTCTTGCGTTCCCGCACCAAGGTTGGAGTATACGCGCGCTCGGCCTCGTCCGCCTTGAAGCCTCAACTCCAACTCGTCAAAGAACGCAATGGCGGCCCACCGAGATGACCTCAGCTACAAACCTCAAAAATAGACTCAGAGGTGCCATCAATGTTGAATGGGCGGCCCATGCGGGCCGCCCATTTTCAGTTTCGTTGAATGACGGCAATCAAGGAACTCTGTTTTTCGGTCCCTTGATCATCCAGATCTCGGTGCCGTTCTTCTCGAAGTGAACCTCGTCCATGAGCTGGTTGATGAGGAAGATGCCGCGCCCGCTATCGGCGTAGATGTTCTTCCCCACCACGGGACTCGGTACCGAGCCGGGATCGAAGCCCTTGCCCGGATCGCGAACGATGATGATCATTCCGCGACGCTCTTCGCATGCGACAATCACCTCGATGCTCTTCTTCGGGTCGTATCCGCAGCCGTGCTCGACAGCATTGGCCAGCGCCTCATAGAGCGCGACCTCGATCTCGAACTCGCTGTGCTGGGCGCAGCCCTGCTGGCGCACGACCTCCATGATCTGGTCGACCACCGGGGGTATCGCGGTAGTCTCACCGGGCAGCTCTTTCTGAACCCTCAACAACAGGCTATCCGTGTGAAACTCGCACCGAGTGCGCTCGGTCATCACTTGTCCGCTCCTGTCTCCATGACGGCTCTTTCAATCCACGCGGAAAAAATTGTCGCTCATCAAGATTCCCTTGCCAAATAATACTGCACGCCAGGGAAAGGGTTGCGTCGCCCGGCCCCGAAGAGTGGATTTCACCACCAATAGCACCTGACATCGACTCGTCCTCCTCGCCATCTTGGTGATTGGCAGGTGAGATTGTAACTCAGTCACGTGAAATTGACGAATCAATTCTTTGAAGAAATCGCGGTTTTCGGCTTCAATCCTCGAGACTGCGCCCTGTCACGACCTGGAATCCGCGTACATCGAGGTCCTTGCCGGTGACCGAGCTCCGTTCCTGCGACTCCCCGAGCGAAAGCCTCCACTGGTAGAGACCGGAGAAGAACTCGCTCACCTTGGCGATCATCTCATCCAAACCGCCGCTGAGCTCGTGGCGGATGGCATCCTCTTCGCTGTCCCATACCGTTACCGAGAGTGCCCGCGACCGCCGTTTGACGTTCTCAACCAGAAAAACCGCCCGGCACCCCTTGGTCGCCATCAATGCCGGTTTGATCTCTTTGTCATATCGCTTCTTGAGCTCGTCGAAACGGCCCGCCTCGATCCGCGCCGAAACGATCCTCACAAAAAACTGGTGGGGACCCACGGCGTCGACGACCTCTCCGACCGCAGCCACCTCCACCGGATAGGCCTCAACCTCGGGGTCCTGCAACGCATGAAACGAGCTGGATTCTTTGGATGCCGACAGTACCCGCCCTTGGGAAACCTCAGCGAGGAAGGCATCACTTTCGTCGAGGAGTTCGTCATACCGTCCGCTCGTTTCGTAGGCCTCGGCGGCCTCTTTGGAACGCCAGATGGTCAGGGACACGCAATCCTGATCTCCATCCGAGGGTTGTAACAGACTCGCATAGAGACAGCCTCCGCTTTCCTGAATCGTCGGAATCACGCGGTCCTCGTAGAACCGGGCGAGATCCTGAAGCCTGCCCTCCTTGACCTTCAGATTGACGAAGCGCATGAACATGGAATCCCTCCCGCCGCACCGGAGGCGATCGCTGAACTCATCGAACGTACGTACCAGACACTATGGATTCTCTCAACAGAAAACCCAACCCGTACGGCAGTACATTCCTTCCAGAGGCACTCAATCGGTTCATTGACATCTGCCTCCTGCAGCGATCCGACGCACGCTCCTGATTCGGGTCGTCCGCAAACCGTCGGCGAACTCCATGAACAACCCCGGCGCTGCGATGTGGTCGGTGAAGAGCGCGTGCCCCCCGGCGGTGCAGCCGAGGACCTCGACCGTCACCATGCCCTCGCCCTCGCGTTCGAACCATCCACCGCTGACCTCGAAGCAACCATCGGCGCGAACGGTCAGCGAGTAGACCGAGTTCTTGGTCGATACGATCACCCGGTCGCCGCTCCCGAGGTCCTGTCGACGCACGCCGACGACCACGCTCGCCGCCTCGGCCAGATCGTCAATCGGGATCGCCTTGAGCGGTTTGGCGCGACGGTGAATTCCGCTCGGAGGATCGGTCACAGCGCGCCTCCGGGGCCGGCCAGCCGCTCGAGCTCGGCAAACCAGTTCAAGACGATCTGGACCTCGCGCGGTCTCGAGGCCTCCGGAACCGTTGCGATCAGGACCCGCCGGCCATCGGCGGTGACGTCGCGCTCCCGACTCATTTTGGGGGATCCTCGGAAAACTCCTCGGGCATTACTTCCACCACCAACTCGTGCTTCAGTTCTTCGTCGGTCGCTCGCCACACCTCTCCCATCCCTCCGGCGCCGAGCTCAGCGGTGATGCGGTAGTGCGCCACGGTGGTGCCGGCTGCGAGGTTCATTCAACCAGGTACCTTTTCAAAAATTCGATCGTCCGGCCCCACGCGAGGTCGGCCGCCTCTTTGTCGTAACGGGCTTCGTTGGTGTCGTTGTTGAAGGCGTGATTGGCGTCCTCGTAGATGTGGAGCTCAAACACCTTGTGATTGGCTTTCAACGCCGCCACGTAGTCGTCAATGCCGGCGTTGATCCGCGTGTCAAGTCCTGCGTATTGGAGGCAGAGCGGCGCCGAGATCTTCGGCACCTCTTCGGCCGGAAGCTGGCGACCGTAGTAGGGCACCGCGGCAGCGAGGGAGGTGCCGGCGGCGGCCAGCTCGTTGACCATGCCACCGCCCCAGCAAAAACCAACGGCGCCGACCTTGGTGGTGGATTCGGGGTGGGCGGCCAGGAAAGACACCGCTGCCGCGAACCGCGCGAGCGTCTTCCCGGCGTCGAGCTCGTAAATCATTTCGCGCGCCCGGTCCTCGTCCGCGGGCGTTCCACCGTTCGGCGACAGCGCGTCAGGTGCGAAAGCCAGGAAGCCCTCGAGGGCCATCCGCCTCGCCACATCCATGATGTGTGGGTTGAGGCCCCGGTTTTCGTGGATGACGATGACCGCCGGGCTTCTTCCTCCGCCCTTCAGACGCGCCAGATAGCCCGTCATCGTCGTGCCGTCAGCCTCGAACGTAGCGGTCTCGGTGACCAACCGGCCGTCGTCCTCCGGCACAATTCCCGCCTCGGCATAGTTGTTCTGTAGGATCGGCACCAATGCAGCCGAAGCTGCAGCACCACCGGTAATCCTGGCAAGCCGTTCCATGAAATCCCGCCGGCTCACGGTGCCGTGGGTGAACTCGTCAAAGAGCTCGATACATCGTTGGTCCACGCCGGTTTGTTTCACTTTTCTTCCTCCAGCACCAACAGCGCGACGCCCCCCCAACCAAGCTCGGAGTCCTTGGCCGCGATTTTCGAACCAATCGTTATTCGTCTGTCCGTCACGATGAATGGACAAGAGACACTATAACCCACTTGAGACACAGACGCATTTCAATTTTGAAACGCTATTTTTTCTTGGGCAAAGAGAATCGGTGATCAGCTCTTTTCGAGCCGTCGGATCAGGACGAGGGTCCGGTCGTCGAGAAACGGGACTCCGCGGACGAAGTGGTAGAGATCTTCCTCGATCGCCGACATCAGCTCGGCGATGGGCTCCGCCCGGTTCTTGACGCAGACCTCACCAAGTCTGACCTGCCCATACTCCTCCTCCTCCGGGTTTTCCGGCTCGGTGATACCGTCGGTGTAGAGCACGAGCGTGTCGTTGAACCCGAGGGTTCGCTCGCCGGCCGTGAACTCCCCATGCGGGAGAATGCCGAGCGGCATTCCGGTCGACTCCAACCATTCGGTGTCGCCGTTGGCCCGCAGGAGAAGTGCGGGGTTGTGGCCGGCGTTGCAGTATCGGAGGATCCCGTTTTCGGGATTGATCGCGGCCAGGAACGAGGTCGCGTACTTCTCGGGCGGCGTCCGTTCGTAAAGGAGGTGGGAGACGGAACGGAAGATATCTTCCGGAGCGACGCCATCGTGGATCGGGCCCGCCGACAACGCCTCCAGTGACGCAGTGAGAAGCGAGGCGCCGATACCCTTCCCCGACACGTCCGAGAGCATCAGAACGATTTCGCTTTCATCGTGGCGCAGCTCGACCTTGAAGAAGTCACCGGACACTCCGCGCGATGGGATGTTTCCAGCAGCGATGTCCCATCCCTCGACTTCCGGGAGTTTGTCCGGCAAGAGACTGACCTGGATCTCGCGCGCCAGTGCTACCTCCTGCTCGAGACGCCGCCGCTCGGCCGCCTCTTCAGCGAGATGAACGTTGCGGATGCGCATCGCCGCCACCGAGGCCAGCGAGGCCAACAGCTCCATATCATCCTCGTCGAACTGACGGACAGTCAAACGCGACCCGAGAACGACGAGCCCGAGGGCACCGTCGGGATCCTGCAGCGGCGCCGCCACCAGTGAGCGCACCCCTGCGTCGAGAAGGCTCATGGCTTCGTTGAATCGTTCGTCGGTCTGGGCGTCGAGGACCAGGGCCGCCTGGCCACCTTCCACCACCTGTTCCATGAGACTGGTCGAGAAGAGGATTTGGGTATCGCCCTGCCCCGCCGACCGGCTCGCCGCACAATCGTAATTGCCCTTGTCGTTGCGAAGGTAGATTGCGGCGTCCTCCGGACCGAAGTGTTCGAAGGCTCGATCGAGGATCAGCTCCAAAAGATCTTCGAGGGACATAATCCGATCGAGGGCCAGGTTGACCTCGGTCAGCAGATGGAGCCGGTCGGCATACCGGCGAAGGCTCTCTCCCATCGGCGTGACCGAGTCGGTCCGGATCTCCTCCGGTTCCTTCAGCAGCTCCGCGGCCGAGCGGAAGATGGTGTGGCTGTCCGAGCTGCTCGCTTTCCGCGAAACGCTTGGGGAAGGCCGGGTGGCCTCGCGAAGAGTGATCGACGTGCTTCCGACCTGGATGACCGAGCCGTGAGCGAGCCGCGCCGGATCGTTGACGGGCCGGCCACCGAGGAGGGTGCCGTTTCGCGATCCCAAATCCTCCACATGCCATAACCCGCTGTCGAAATAGAACCGCGCGTGCATCCGGGACATGGAGCGATCCGGGATCGTGAGGTCAGCCTTCGAGGAGCGTCCGACGACAAAGCTCTCGCCATCCAACGCGTGGTCGAACGGCGACCCGTCGGTGGTCACCACGTGAAGAATCATCGGCGAAACTCGATGCTTGGCGTTGGTCACGGTGCGCATATCATACATGCAAACATCATCATCCCTCGCCGAATTTCCAGTCGGTGCCAGAAGACCGTTGACCGCAACACGGTCCGGTCCTCAAGTCCCGAACTCCGAAATTCTCCGATATCTGAACTCAGTCCATCCAACGGATTGCAGCCCCGTGGCAGATGACTTCGGGACCCATCCTCGGCAGATTCGTCTCCTCCGCCGGGCGAACGTGGCGTCCGCATTCGATGATCACCACAGCATCCGCGTCGAGCTTGGCGGCTTGTCTCCGGAGATCCCTTTTGGCGGTATCGATCGCCTGGTCATCGGACCCCTGCCCGGTGCGGACGGCCTCCCTCGATTCGAGTAACCCGCCGAGCTCCTCGTACTGGCGTTCACCGATCGCCGCTGGCGAAATGATCTCCACTTCCTTCTCCCAGGCGTCGAGGTTCGGATCGGCAGATTTCGAGCTACCGCATCCCAACATCACGAGCGACAACACCGCACATGCCACGATTCGTTGCACTGCGACCTCCCGATCAACGGCCTGCCGTCTGCCGGACATTGCATTGTTTTCGCCAACACTATACGGCATCGTTCTGCTGACTGACTTGACAGAATCTCTCTCAAATCGCAGAATAACCGTCCGTCGATCGGCGAGCCGATCACCCGGAGGACTCCATGCCCCTGTATGAATACCAGTGCCTTGAGTGTTCCGTTCATTTCGAGCGGATCGAAAAGGCGTCCGCGCTCAAAGACGGACGGTGCCCCGAGTGTGGAGGAGTTGCGCACCGTTTGATCGGAGCCCCTGCGCTGCAGTTCAAAGGCAGCGGCTGGTATGTCAACGATTACGGCAAGGGCAACGGTTCACAACCGACCGCCAAGGAAACCGAGGCCGCGAAGTCCGTAGCCGAAGCAACGGCAGATCCCAAGCCGAAGAATACGACCGAGAAAAAGGCCGACGCCAAAGTCGCGTAAGCGAATCAGGAATTCAGAACGAGGAATTTTGAATTCCCACCCCTGCCCCACATGGTCTCGTCGGGCGGGTGGGCGGCATTCCTAATTCCTCATCCCCATCTCAGCACTCTCGGATTCGACTTCGGTGATCAGCGCACGCAGCCGCTCGGGATGCAGAGTGTAGGCCATACGGCAGAACCCACAGATCACGTCCGAGCTGCCTTCGCGCCCATCTTCAAGCACAGCGCGGATCTCATCCGATCCGAGAAGTTTGAGGGCGCGCTCGACCCGCTCCATCGAACAACCGCAGAAAAATCGTGCCGGCACCTCGCCGAAGATCGTGCAACCCTCGGGAAAGATCTCAGCCAACCACTCGCGAGGACCCTGACCGGTCGCAAGCCGCGATGAAACCGCTCCTAGGGCGCGGATGCGGTCGGTGAGGGCAAGCGCCTCCTTGTCGCTGACGCCAGGTAACAGCTGTACGAGAAGACCACCCGCACTGGCGACCCGACCCTCGCGCACGCACTTGACGCCGAGGACGACCGCAGCCGGCGACTGCTCGGACTCCGACAGGTAATACGCGAGGTCCTTCGCCAGCTCGCCCGACACGAGTTCGACGACACCGCGGTAGGGCTCTCCGATCCCCAGATCGCGAGTCACGACCACCTGACCCTCGACACCGACGACACCCGACACATCCAGCTTGCCGTCGTCGCGACGATCGGCGGTGGCGAGTGGGTTGGTTGCCATCGCCCTCACCCAACCTGCCGGCGACGCCGTTGCCACCAGACGCCCGGCTGGTCCGGCGCCGTCAACCTCCACCGTCAGCAGCGGTTCCCGCGCGGTGATCTTTTCCAGGGTGGAGGCGAGAAGCAGGGCCCCGGTTGCGAGGCGGCCGACAGCCGCCGTCACCTCAGGTGACGGATCGTGAAGACGCCGCAGCTCTTCGACCGCGTTTGTTGTTTCGGCAACAACGGCTCGGGCTCGTCCGCCGAGGCCCACAGCTCGGATGACGTGATCGTTGGCCGTTAGTCCCACCTCTTGATTATCTCACGAGGTTGACGAAGGCCCGCCGCGACGGTCGCACCGTCTCGATTTTCTTCAGACACCGGCACCCAGGACCCGTCGAACTGTAGATCCCATGCCGAGCGTTTGTCGTTCTTTTTATTTTGACACCATGGCGATCTGTTTCTGAATCGCCGGCGATAATCGACCCGAAGTTCAAGAGAGCAATAAAAAATTCGACGTCGAAATTTAAAAAAATCAAAAAAGTTGTATAAAGTTGAAGTGGTTCTTTTGTAGGTGACGTAAATTCAAAACAGTCCCAACCAGGAAAAGGAGTTCGAGCTATGGCACAAGCGAAGAAGAAAGCGGCGCCGAAGAAGAAGACCGCCGCGAAGAAACCAGCCGCCAAGAAGAAGGCTGCGCCGAAGAAGAAGGCCGCTGCGAAGAAGCCAGCTGCCAAGAAGAAGGCCGCGCCGAAGAAGAAGGCCGCGCCGAAGAAGAAGGCCGCCGCGAAGAAGAAGGCCGCGCCGAAGAAGAAGGCCGCCGCAAAGAAACCGGCCGCCAAGAAGAAGGCTGCGCCGAAGAAGAAGGCCGCCAAGAAGAAGCCGGCCGCCAAGAAGAAGCCGGCCGCCAAGAAGAAGGCTGCACCGAAGAAGAAGTAACGACGTCTATTTCTTCCTGGGCGCCTGCACGCCGCAAGGGTGCAGGCGCCCGTTTCTTTTTTTCTTGCTCGGGTATGCTGGTCCCGACTCCTTTCGATGCAGCGATCCTATTGTGTTACCGCAACTGATCCTGCCGACGAGTCGGTGCGGAGAATCCTCCGCCGTCTTTTCGGCGCACTGCGATCGAATGTCGAAGGTGTGCTCGAAAACGCGGACGTCGAAAGCCTTCACGATCTCCGGGTCGCCACCCGGCGCACCCGCACCGCGTTGTCACAGACCGGGGGTGTGCTGCCGCCGTCAATCATGGACACATTCCCGAACGAGTTCAAATGGCTCGGCGATGTCACTGGTCCTTGCCGAGACCTGGATGTGATGCTCCTTGAACTGGACGGCTATCGGCATCGGACTGAAATCGGTGACCGCGCACTCGGCCCTCTCAAAAAATTCCTGGAAGAAAAAAGACGACTGGAGCACGGTCGCCTCCAAACCGCGCTGCAGTCGGACAGGTTTCAGCGGCTCGTCGAAGGCTGGAGTCAAGTTTTGGAGACCGGCGCCGAAGAGAAAACTAGACCACCGTTCGCATCCTCCGCGACCATCGACGTGGCAGGCCGGCGCATCCTCAAGGCCTACCGGCGAATGTGGAAACGCGGCACCCAAAGCGGCACCGATCCTTCGGCGGCTCTGCTCCACCGGTTGCGAATCGACGGCAAGAAGCTGCGCTACCTCCTCGAGTTCTTTTCCGATCTCTATCCCCGCGCAACCGTCGCACGGTTCGTCAGGGAGCTCAAACAACTGCAGGACATTCTCGGCGACTTCAACGACACGGGAGTTCAACTCGCCCTTGTTCAAGAGTTCGTTGATCATGGCGCGGTATCGGCGGAGACTCGCGCCGCTGCGAGTCGCCTCACCCAGGCAATCGAAGAACGCCGAAGCGGGCTGCGTGCGGAGTTCGCCGAACGCTTCGCGCACTTTGCCAGCGACAACAGCCGGAAGCTGTACAAGAAAACCTTCAAGACATCCCTCTAATCACTCCCCCGCGTTATCCGCAAAACAGAACCCGTCGGCGTTCGCTGGAGTGAAGGGCTTCGTCGCGAGGGCACGAGCCGACGGAACCGAAGAACGCTTGCTTTCGGAAGAGACGCCGCGAGTGACCGTGGCTGCGGTCGAAGACCGCAGCGGGCAGTCCGTCGGGATCGGGAACGGGGACGGGTTGGGTCCATGTAAACTACGGCGTCGCGAAAAACTGAAGTGAGGTATCCCGATGGAGCACAGCCAGCCGAAAACGATCGAGGGCCTTCCGGACAATGCGCGCCGTTCGCTCGAACCAGGTGAGACGTACGTTCCTGTGGTCCCGGACGAAACCGGGGTCTATGAAGTTACGACACGATCGGTCACCATGGGCCTTTTCTTCTGCGCCATCTTCTCGATGGCGGCGGCATACCTGGCGCTGCGGGTCGGCCAGGGAATCGAGGCGGCAATTCCCATCGCCATCCTTGCCATCGGTATGTCGCCCCTCTTCGCGCGCCGCAGCACGATCCTCGAGAACGTCATCGTACAATCGATCGGCGCCAACTCGTCGCATGTCGTGGCGGGCGCGGTGTTCACGATACCGGCGCTCTATATGTTGGCCGCTGAAGCGGGATCCGGGGTCGCCGAGCCGACCGTCCTCCAAGTGATTATCGTTTCCTTTCTCGGCGGCTGCCTCGGCATCCTCTTCCTGATCCCACTTCGCTATCACTTCATGGTCGAGCTCCACGGCCAACTGCCGTGGCCTGAAGGCACCGCGACTACCGAGATCCTGATCTCCGGTGAACGAGTCGGCGGGCAGGCCAAGATCCTGGCCATGGCGGCCGGGCTCGGAGCGGCTTACGACGGCCTCGCCACCTCCTTCCACGCATGGGCCGAGCAGCTCAGCTTCCGCGCGATCGGCCTCGGACAGGTCCTCGAGCGCCAGTTCATGACCCTGCGCATTCTCAACAACGCCGCTATCATCGGCATCGGCTACATCGTCGGCATCCGCTATGCGGCCATTATCTGCGCCGGATCGTTCCTCTCCTACTTCGTGTTCGTGCCCCTTGTTCACGCCATCGGGACGTACGCGCCGGGGATTCTCCCGCCCGGTACCATGCCGATCTCTGAGATGGGAATTGACGAGGTCTTCAGGTACTACGTCCGGATCATCGGCGTTGGCGGTATCGCGGGCGCCGGTATCCTCGGCATTCTGTCTTCGTTGCCGTCCATGGTGCGCTCGATCGGCGCCAACATCGTCGGCATGAGCCACCAGGACGACAGAGCCGTTACCGAGGTGCCGCGAGTCGATCGGTCACTTCCCGGCAGCTTCACGATTGTCGGGTTGGTCATGTTCGCAGCTGCCGGTTTTCTCTTCTTTTCGTTCGGCATCGGCATCGGCGGCTCGTTCGCTTATGCCGCGGTCGCCACAGCCCTCGTGATGTTCATCGCCTTCCTCTTCGCACCAGTGGCGGCACGGGCCATCGCCATCGTCGGCACCAACCCGGTTTCCGGGATGACTATGCTGACTCTCATCGTGACCGGTTTCGTGATGCTGAAAATGGGTCTCTCAGGTGGAAATGGCATGTTCGTGACGATGATGGTCGGCGGCGTCGTCTGCACCGCGCTTGCCGCGTCCGGCGCCCTTTCGTCCGACCTCAAAATCGGCCACTGGATCGGCGCGACCCCGGCCCGCCAGCTCGGACTCAAGTTCGCGGGCACCGCGGTGGCCGCCACCTTCTGCGGCATCATGATGTGGGTGATGGCTCAGGCCGACCCGGGCCAGGGTTTCGGAACGGCCGCTATCCCGGCGCCGCAGGCGTCGGCGATGAAGGAAATCCTGGTAGGCATCTTCGGGGCACAGACGGCGCCCCTGCAGTGGTATCTCTTCGGGCTCGGTGTTCTCCTGGCCCTGATTCTGCGCATGACCGGCGTTCCGCCGTTGGCCTTCGCCCTCGGGATGTACCTGCCGATGGAGCTGAACACGCCGGTCCTGCTCGGCGGAATTCTCTCCTGGCTGGTCGCCCGTCGGCGCGCGGACGACTCCGACGCAAACGTCAAGGCGCGAACCGATCGAGGTGTGTTGATGGCCTCAGGGTTGATCGCCGGAGGCGCCATCGTTGGCGCCCTCGACGCCATCGCGAGCGCGGTGGTCAAGCAGGTCACCGGTTCGACGGCGGCAAAAGGCTCGATTCATCTGCTGTCCGATCATGCCTTCGAGGGTATCCCCGGCGAAATGATCGGCACCACGATTCTGGTCGCGCTGTGCGTCTTTGTGGTGATGTTCTCTCGTCGCTCAAAAGCGGCATAGACCACCGATCGAGACTCCACAGTTTGGTGGTCTGTTTGCAGCATCTATCGCTTCTTGAATGAGAGTGCCTGTTCGACCGCGCGTTGGCAACGCAAAGACGCAAAGACTGCTCAGTTCATTTTCATTATTTCTCTGCGACCGGTCTTTGCGAGCTTCGCGTCTTCGCGTTTTCAAAGGTGATTGACCACCCAAAGATACTCAAGAAGCGGCTGAAACCGCCTCTATCAGTTGGCCGGTTGGGCGAGTATCTGTCCGAGGGGATCGATCTCGACGGTGGCGCCGCGATCGACCAGGATCGAGGCGCGCCCTCTCGCCATTTCGACACGTTGTTCGACACCCGCCACCCGCACCGGCAGGGGCATCTCGAAATCCCGATCATCCCAGGTGATCGTGACCCGATCCCGATCACCCTCGAGACGCCGTTTGACCCGCCACGCGGGCTCCTCGGCCCGATACAGATACCGTTCCCAGAACCAATCGATCTCCCGACCGCTGACCTCGAAGACGAGCTCTGCGAGATCTTGACTTGAAACCAGCCCATAGGCGTACTCGGGATCATTGGCGAATCGCCAGATGACGGTGAAAAAGTCTTCGTCGCCGAGCAGCCACCGCAACGAGTGAAGCACCCACGCGCCTTTGAAGTAAATGTCGCCCGAGTAGGCCTGCGAGGATGTCAGGTTTTTCCCCTGCACCACGGGTTGGCTATCGTCGATCCGCTGACGGAGGCGCGCCATATATTCGAGGTAGCGCGGTTCGCCGAGAGTGTCGAGCACATAGAGCGCTTCTGCGTAGGTCGCAAATCCCTCCTGAATCCAGAAATCGGCCCAGTCCGAGACAGAGATCTTGTTGCCCCACCACTCGTGCGCCACCTCGTGCAGCAGGAGGTCGTCAAAGCCGAAGTCGTTGTCGGTGAAGAGCGCACCGTACGCAACGACCGTCTGGTGTTCCATGCCGTAGAAGGGGGCGTGCACAACCGCGAACTTGTCTTCAAAGAACGGGTACTCGCCAAAGCGTCGGCCGAGGACTTCGAGGATACGGGGCATCTGCCGCCACATGGCGCGAGCGTACTGTTCGTACTCCGGCACCGCCCAGAAAACCAGCAGCTCGTCGAGCGTGCCGTCAACCCCGTGGTAGCGTTCCTCGATCCTGACGTAGGGTGCGATGTTGATGGTCACGAGGTAGTTGTTGATCGGGTAGCCTACCCGCCACGTGGTGGTGGCGGTGCCATCGCCGTTGTCGACCTCATCGATCAATCTGCCGTTCGACAGGCCGACCAACCCTGATGGAAACGTGAGAGCGATGTCCATTCCTTCGTCAGGTTCGTCGGAGGGGTGGTCCTTGCACGGCCACCAGATGTCGCCACCATCACCCTGGTCGGTGACTCCAATCCACGGTGCTCCCGAAGGTGTCTCCGACCATACGAAGCCGTCGATCCACGGCGGCCGCAGTGCCACCTTCGGCTTCCCTCCATAGGTGATGGTCACCTCATGACGCTCACCCACCGCCCAGGGCTCCCGCGGCTCGACGGCGATCAGGCCCTCGGCGTGCCGAAACTGGCACACGGCATCATCCGATTTCACCGACACAACCTCGAGGCGGTCGTCGAGGTCGATCTCGAAGACCTCGATCGGCTCGAGGGCAACAACCGTGACCGTCACGCGGCCATCTATCCGTCGTTCTGTTGGATCGACCTCTACCGCAAGATTGTAATGGCGGACGTCGTAGGCCGCCAGCGACGCGGGCAACCCGCCTCCCCAGTCCAGCATATGCCTCTTGACGTACCATCCGAGGGCGATCAGGAGAGCGAGAATAGACACCAGAACAACGGCGACGGCGATGCCCAGGATCTTCAGCCAACGCAGAATATTTTTCCGACTCATGGTCAACCCGTCTGTTCGTCCAGCCCGGTGAGAAAAAGATCGAGGTCGGCGATCACCTCTGCGGTGTGCATGTACGTGTTGGAGGGGCAGCTCACCGTGGTGCCGCGCGGCATGGCGTCGACGATGCGCCTGACCTCCTCTTCACCGTGGAGGGTGTCGGACGCGGCGAAGGCAACGGCGACCGGCGACGAGATCGTTTCGAGACCGGGAATCGCTTCATAGTCAATGACTGCTCGCGCCGACAGCATGATGCGCTCCGGATCGGCCGCTCGAACAGTGCGTTCGTAACGCGCCATCTGCTCGGGATCTTCGCGCACATTGACGCGAAAGGTGCGTAGGTACCAGAGGACGAATGGTTTGGCCGCATTGTAGACCCACGGTGGCAGATGGACGAGGGGCCGGCCCCACCACGGGAAGTGGAACTCGGCGTTCGGCCCGACCAGAAAGGCGGCCCGGACAGTCAACCGGTCGCCTTTGAGGGCCTCGAGAATCGCGTTGGAACCCATCGAGCTTCCAAAGAGAACCGTGCGATCACTGTCGAGTTCGAGTTGATTCGACACCTCGATCAGATCTTCGGCCAACCGGGATACCGAAAAACTCGCCGGCCGCATGAACTGTGGCGAAACCTCCGCGGATTTCTTTTCGCGGGTCTCGAGGTAGTAGACCGGCCGGGTTCGAACCAACTTCTCGAGCAACAGCACCCAGCCTGTTACGAGCGAGATCCAGCCAGCGACAAAAAGGATCGGATCAGGCCCTCCGTCGTTCTCGGGTCGCCATTCATAGAGCCGGAGGCTGACGCCCTCCTCCACCTTCAGGCGGCGCTCGTTGAATCGGACCCCTTCCACGGGAACGGGATTTTCGGTTTCCGTCATCAATGCAGGCTAGATTAGACTCTTCAAATGAGCAATGACGACCGGCGGCTGCCGGTGATTCAGCCCGATCTCGACGAGGGGGAGCCATCGTGCTCGCCCAAGATCTATGTGTCGAATGAGGAGGCGACGCTGCTCGCGGAGATGCGTCGTCTGCGCGAGCGCTCGGTGGAGCTCAAACGAGAGATGCGAGGCGCCAATCCCGGTCAACGTCTGCGTCTGCAATTCGAGATCGACGAAATGCGCGCGAAGTGGAAGGATCTCGCAAATCAGAGAGAAAAGGCGTTCATACGCAAGATGATCATGTTGGGGCATTTGCCGGCGGAAGCGGACCCGGATTATTCCTAGGCCCCGTCTCCGTCTCCGTCTCCGAAATCGTCAACCTGCAATTTGCTCCGAATTGTCAAACCGGACGTGGTTTTTCAGAAGTTTGTTATTCAGGCACGGGCACTGGAGCAATGATCAATTTTCCGCTGTGCCCATCGCCACAATCTCCGGATACCTGAAACACTCCACCACGTGGTCGTTGACCATTCCCGTCGCCTGCATATGGGCATAGATGATGGTCGGACCGACAAAACGGAAACCGCGTTTCTTGAGATCCTTTGACAGGGCTTCGGCGAGGGGGGTCTTGGCAGGAATCTCGGAGAGGGAACGCCACGCGTTCTGGATCGGCCGGCCATCGACGAACGACCAGATATAATCCGAAAAGCTGCCCCGCTCGTCCTGGAGTTTCAAAAAGGCCTGCGCGTTCGTGACCGCCGAACCGATCTTGAGCTGGTTGCGAACGATTCCCGGATCGGTGAGCAGCGCCGATATCTTGATCCCGTCGTATCGGGCGATTTTTTCCGCATTGAAGTCGTCAAACGCCCGTCGGTAACCCTCTCGTTTCTTGAGGATCGTCGACCAGCTGAGACCCGCCTGCGCGCCCTCGAGGATGAGAAATTCGAAGAGGGTTCGATCATCGTAGACCGGCACTCCCCATTCCTCATCGTGGTAGGTCACATACAGCGGGTCGCCCCCACACCAACCGCACCGATTCCTGGTCTTCGTCATGGGTCCGCCTTTTCAATCGGTTGTTCTTCCCCGAGGAATCGCAGCGAGATGCTGCGGCCGAAGATTTTGCTGAAGAGGACTGATTTCCGCTTCAGGGTCCAGCCCTCGAGGAGCAGCCCGGCGGTGCCGTCGAGCCACAACGAAACTTCATCGTCCGCAACCATGGCGTTGACACCGGTCACCCGTTGCGTGTGTTCGCGATCAAGCGAGTCAGCGATTCTTAAAATGGACGCCAGCATCTTCACCCTTTCCTGCTCCTGGGGAGAAAGCACCGCGAAAGCTTGATGGTGGGGTTGCGGATGGGCTTTGCGGTGGTAACGGGCAACGTTGGCGACAATCAACATTTCCCTCCGACTGAAACTCGGAAGTTCGGAGTTGGATATGAGATAGAGCGAGTGCTTATGGTGGCCCTCGTAGCTCACGAACTGACCTACGTTGCACAGCATCGCCGCCGCCAACAGGATCTTGCGATCCGAGTCCAAGAGCCCGTGCAGCGCCTTGAGCTGATCGAAGAGCGAGGTCGCAAGCAAAGCGACGTGGCGCGCATGCGCTTCATCGAAGAGGTACTTGCGGCCTAACGCCGCGGAGCTGTTCAGAATCTCGCGCTCTTGACGGTCCTCGTGATCGTTCCGCCTCGTTAACTGGTCGACGATGTCGTAAAGAACGCCCTCCTTGATGCCGACATGGGGAACCAGAATTTCATTCGCCTGACAAAGCTCCGCCAACCGCTCGTAGACCATAGCGGCGGGCAGGATCACGTCGGCGCGATCCTCGCGCAGCTTGAGTTCGTCAACCCTTTGTCGATAGGAGAGCCGCGCCAGCTGCTCGATCAGCGATCGTAAAGTGTCGACCGAGAGCCTCGTGACGCCGATCTCATCTTCGAAGCCCGCGAGCTTCGCCAGCGCCTCAATATTGCCGCCAGTCGCGACGTAGCCGGAAACCTGCTGGCCGTCAGCCATAGCTGGAACATTGAGGACCGAGATGTACTCGGCGAGAAGCCGTCGAAATCGGCCGGGATCGGCTCCCGCCTCGGTCAACTCCTCGAGCAGGCGCACCGAACCCATGGTGTGAGATTCGCTCCAATATGTGCCGTGCTCGTCCACCAGCGACACCTCGACACTGCCTCCTCCGAGATCGACCAGAAGCCATTTGCGACTGCCGAGCGGTATCCGAGTGGCCACCGCAAGATGGACGAGGCGAGCCTCCTCCGAGCCGCTGATCACGTCGAGCTCAAGGCCCGTTTCGTCGAAGACGCGTGCGACGAAATCGTCACCGTTCTTGCTCTCTCGAACGGCGCTCGTCGCCACGGCCCGGCAATGGCTGATCCCAAAGGAGTCCATTTGACCTTTGAAGTCGACCAGCGCCGCGACAGCCTCATCCATCGTCCGGGGATCCAGCATGCCCGAGAGGAAGACGCTATGGCCGAGCCGCACCGGCCGTCGAGCAGCGGCAAGAATCTCGTAGGCTCCTTCCTCTTTGAACCTGGCAGCAAGGAAACGGATCGCGTTCGATCCCATGTCAACGCACGCTACCGCCAGCGGAAAGCTGACCGCGTCGCGGTCGGAGTCTTTCTTCCCCGTTTGTTTGGCGCTTGTCATCGTGCAGAAGCCATTCTACCGTTCCCGTCCACCACCCACCGAGATGCGAGATCCAAGATCCACCCCCCCCCGCCCCGGAACACCCGCTGCACATTCCTCATCTTGTACCTTGAATCTCGCATCTGGGCGGGCGGACGGAGGTCACTTCCCCTTCAGCGTCTTTGGAGTCACAAGCCACCGCAGCTCGCAGCTGGCGGGCGCAAGATCGATCCAGCCGCCTTCGGGCAGATCGAGGCACGCCACCGCGGCCGTCGGCATCTGCACCCCGCCGCCGCCGATCAGCCAGCCAACCAGGGTCGACCAAGTAGGTTCGTGGCCGGCGATCAGCAACCGGTCGACGCTGTTATCGATTTCGCGGATCACCTCGAGCACTGTCTCGGGGTCGCCCGTATACAGGTCACGACTGGTGACGATCTTGCAGCCCCACTCTCCAGCCTCGGCCGCGAGCTCGACGGTGGTGAGGGCACGGACTGCAGTTGAGCTGAGCACGAGGTCCGGAGTCGTCTCAGATTCGGTCAGGAAACGCCCGATCTTCCGAGCGGCCTTCATCCCGCGACGGGCCAGGACCCGCTCGTGATCACCTCCGGATGCCACTCCCCAATCAGATTTGGCGTGGCGCATCACCAGAAGTGTCTTCATCGTTGTGCCTCTCGTCTGGTCGTAATGGTTCTACTGCGATTTCGATCGCCGTTTCCTGGACGACCCGCCCATCATTGAGGCAGAGCGCGGTGAGGCGCCCACCATAGACGCAACCCGAGTCGAGGCACACCGCATCGTGAGCTCGGTAGAATCCGAACTGCGCCCAATGCCCGAAGAGGAGGCTGTATCCCTGGCGCCGAACAGCTGATTTCGTGTACCAGGGCTTCCAGCCATCGGGCGCCGCGCCCGGTGGCCCTGCAAAGTCGAGTTGGGCGTGCCCTTCGGAATCGACCATCCGCATGTGGGTGAACACTGTGGTGGCGGCGGTCAGTTGCTCGTCGCCGCGCAGATTGACATTCCAGGTGCTTTTGCGACCGGTGCAGAGCTTTCGAATCACCTCATCACCATCGGAGCTCCCGAGGCGCGCGGAAACGGCGTCCGCCAAACCGGTCGTGAGCTCGATGTTCCAGTCCGGCGAAAGACCGGCATGCACCATCACGTACGGTCCGAAGCGGTAGAGCAGTGGACGTGACCTCAACCACGAAAGCAACTGGTCACGGTCCGGCGCGTCAAGAATTGCATCGAGTGTGTCCTCCTTCTTCGCCGTCGCCGCACCGACGGCGCGGGCGAGGAGATGGAGGTCATGATTGCCCAGCACGATGGTCAGCCGGCCTCTGTTCTGATACGCCCATCGCAAGACCTCAAGCGAGTTCGGTCCGCGATTGACGAGATCGCCGACAAACCAGAGGGAATCCCGTTCCGGATCCCAGCGAATGCTCTCGAGCAGTCGTTCGAGCGTCAGCCAGCAGCCGTGCACGTCGCCGATAGCCCACGTCGCCATCCTCCCACTTTACATCCTGAAGCCGGTCCGGGGTTACTGGTTGAGAGGAGATACCTCAACTCTTCGCTCTTTTCTCTTGACCCCCGTACCGACGCGGACTCGGACGCGGGATACGGTTACACTTCCCGCAGAGGAGGGACCAATGCGTCTACAGCTCATGACCTGGCCCGAGGTGGAAGCGCACCTGAAAAGCACGAACGGCATCATCGTGCCGATCGGTTCGACCGAACAGCATGGTCCCACCGGTCTTATCGGCACAGATTCCATCTGCGCCGAGACCCTTTCCTGGAGAACCGGCGAGCTGGCGGATGCGATGGTCGGGCCGACCCTGACGGTCGGCATGTCCGAGCACCACATGCATTTCCCGGGCTCGATCACCCTGCGGCCGACAACATTGATTGCGCTCATCCGTGACGTGATTCTGTCGCTGGCGCGCCACGGCTTCCGGCGGTTCTTCTTCATCAACGGCCACGGCGGCAATACCGCCTCCATCAACGCCGGTTTCTTCGAAGCCTACGCCGAGGCACCCCTCCTCCTTGATGACGGTGACGACGTGCGTTGCCTCACCGGAGAGTGGTGGAGGATGCCATCGGCAGAGGAGCTGAGCTCAGAGTTCTTTGGTGACTACGACGGTGATCACGCGTCTGCATCCGAGGTGTCGGTGACGGCTGCCGCCTATCCTGATCATCTCAAATCCGCCGCGCTTGATCCGGACGTTCCGCCTTCGACCCATGTCTTCGGCCCGGCGGATTTCCGTCGCCGCTATCCCGAGGGTCGGATGGGCTCGCACCCCGAGCTCGCTTCGGTCGAAGCTGGAATACGGATCATAGAAGCCGTCGCCAGAGATCTCGCGGAAGAATATGGGAAGTTTCTAACCGACGAGTGACGGTCCCACGGCTACGCGGCTATGCGGCCTTACAGCTATTCGGGCCACCCACCACCCATAAAGCGTCGGAAGTCTGGAGCCCGTCTGGAGAACAGCGCCTTCTAACGAGAAGCGCCAGGTGCCATCTTTCGCATGGGGCGCGCCTCACCAAGCAGCGCCAGGTGCCACTTTTCGCATTGTCTGGATCCTGCTACTGAAGCTGCCTCGCCAATGAGACAGACAATGCGAAGGGTGGCTCCTCATACTCGGTGACGAAACCAATCTGTGGAGGGCGGTCATCCGAGCACGGAGACGGATACGGGTACGGGAGGGGTACAATCCCGCCGATATGATTGATCAAATGGATTCCCTGTTCCGATTCTCGGTGCTCGCCGAGAAGATGCATCCGTCGCCGATTCGCGAGCTCTTCGGAGTCATCCAACAGCCGGGAATGATCTCCTTCGCCGGCGGCCTGCCGGATCCCGATACCTTTCCGGTCGAGGGCTTCGCGTCGTGCGCCAACGTGCTCGAGCGCGACGGTCGGACCGTCCTGCAGTACGGAGCCTCCGAGGGCTACCCACCGCTGCGCAACGCGATCATCGACATGATGGCCGGCCGTCTCGGCTATCGTCCGCAGGCCGAAGAGCTGCTCATCACATCCGGTTCGCAGCAGGCTGTCGACCTCATCGCTAGAGCACTCCTCGACACCGGTGACGTAGTGGTGGTCGAGGCGCCGACCTATCCGGGCACCCTCCACTGCCTGCGCAACGCGGGCGCGCGCTTCGCAACGGTGCCAACCGACATCGACGGCATGGTTGTGGATGCCCTGCCGAAAGTAATCGATCAGGTCGTTTCAGAAACGGGCGCACGGCCCAAGCTGATTTACACGGTGCCCGACTTCTCCAATCCCTCCGGCGCCTGCATGAGCCTCGAACGGAGACAGCGCCTGGTCGAGCTCGCCGCAGAGCGGGCGATCCCGATCTTCGAGGACGACCCCTATGGTCGCCTCCGCTTCACCGGCGAGCCGTTGCCGACCCTCAAGTCACTAATAGGCAACGCGCAGCAGGTTATCTATGCATCGTCGTTCTCGAAGGTGCTGGCACCGGGAGTTCGCGTTGCGTGGGCCGTCGCCGCACCGGAGCTCATCCGGGCCATGGTGCTGATGCGCCAGGGTGAGGACCTCTGCACCTCGACCGTCACCCAGGCGCTGGTCGCCGAGTACTGTGCCCGCGGCCTTCTCGAGGAGCATCTGCAGCACATTATCGCCACCTACGCCCGCAAGAGCCGGGCGATGCAAGCGGCGCTCGAACGCCATCTGCCCGAGGGCGCCGCTTCGTGGCACGCGCCGCACGGCGGATTCTTCTTCTGGTTAGAGCTGACCCGGGGCTCGAGCCGTTCACTTTTCAACCGGGCCGTGGAAGAAAAGGTCGCTTTCGTTCCCGGCGGGGCCTTCTACCCCGACGCCGACGAGCAGGTGGGCGAGGTGCTGAGCGGTGACGACTTGGCCCGTCTTTGCTTCACGTTCGCCGACGATGAGGCTATCGACGAGGGCTGCCGAAGGCTGGCTCGAGCATTGTCATAGCCCGAGCTTTGAGCTGTACGCGTCACGTACGCGCTCCCACTCCATCTGAAACCAGGGCGTGAATATCTCCGGCGTGGCAGCCATTTCATCATCCAGCCGGGCCGGCGTAACCCAGCGGTGGTTTTCAATTTCGTTGGGATTGGGCCGAGGCCGGTCATCGGTGACGCCGATATGGACCCAGCAGATCTCGTTCTCGGCGCCCATGTCTTCGTATGAGGCCTGGTACTGAAATTTGTAGAGGAATTGCAGATCGCTCGTCAGTCCGAGCTCCTGCCGGAGTCGCCGCCGCACGGCCTCTTCCATCGTTTCATCCTGACGGGGATGACTACAACAACTGTTCGACCAAAAGAGCGGCCACAATCGTTTCCCCGAGCTCCGTTGCTGGAGCAGGAGTTCACCATCACGATTGAATAAAAAAATTGAAAAGGCCCGATGAAGTACGCCTTCTCCGTCGTGGCAGGCACCTTTGGAGAGATGACCCACTACCCGATCGGACTCGTCGACCAGAATCAGCAGTTCATCCTCGCTGGAGACGACCTCGGTGATCGGGTTTGGAAAACTCTCAGCCAATCCGGACTTCCATCGCCTGGTAGCCGGCTTCATGCATCGCCCGAATCACGTTGGCGGCATTGTCGGGGCAGAGTGCGATCATCGAACCGCCACCGCCACCTCCGGTCAGCTTGGCCCCCAGAGCGCCGTTCTCGCGCGCTATCTGGATCAGCTCCTCGAGCTCCCAGCTCGAGACCTGAAGACCGTTGAGCAGCCCCTGGCACACGTTCATCAGTTCGCCGAGACGCTCGAAATCACTACGCTTGATCGCGTCGATCGCCTGGCCGGTGACCGCGTCAATGCCTTTGAACATCGTGTCGTAGACATCCCGGTTCCTGGCCCGCCCATCGCGAACGCGGGCCACCATCTTAGCGGTCAAGCTCTCGATGCCGGTCATGCCGATGACGAAATTGATGGGCTGGGGCAGATCCAGTGTGTGGAACTGCGGTGGTTCACCCTTGCGATAGATCAGCGGCTGGCCAAAAGTCGCCACCGTGTTATCGACGCCCGAAGGCGTTCCATGGGCCACCTGCTCGCACCGGAATGCGAGTAGGTTGACGTCGTCGTCGCTGAGCCCGAGTTCGAAATGACGATCTACGGCCCGAATAATGGCCACCGCAACCGCTGCCGACCCTCCAAGACCCATCGCCCGCGGGATCTCCGACCAGACCTCGATCCGCATCGAGCGGTCGGTCAGCCCGAGCTCCTCGAGGGCCAGCGCCGCGAACTCCTCGAACGAATGTCGTTTGCTGGAGTCAGCCCGAAGACGCAGCTCGACCCCCCAGCGGGGCACCACCAGCCAGACGCCGTCTGTTTCTTCCACCACCCGGGCTCGGACCGCGAGGGGCACCGGTGCAGCAATGGCCCGACTTCCGTAGACGACCGCGTGTTCCCCGAACAGGATGATCTTGCCGTGACCGGCCGCCATCTCGACTTGATCCGCCAGGCTTGAAGACCGGCCCATCTGGACCTCAACCTCTTCGATCAGTTCCCTTGCCTTCCACACCTTGATCTCGCCCGACTCGACGAGGCGCTCGATCACTGTGTCGAAAATCTCCGGAGGCGCACCGGCGGCGGTCACCACACTACGGGCGTGGAGCGTCATGTGGCCACTCTGGATGCCCTCGGTGGCGAGGGCTCGGAGGGCGGACAGGTTCTGAGCCAGCCCGACAGCGGCCATGACCTCTGCCAGCTCGCGCGAAGATTCGACCTTGGTGATGCGCAGGTTGAGATCGACGGACGGGTTGGATTGCAGCGGACCACCGACAATGCCGACCCGGAGCGGGAGCTCGATCTCGCCCACTAACGCGCCGTCCCCGTCCTTGGACCAGCGGGACAGTGAGGTGTACCTCGAGCCGCGTGCGGCGTAAGCGTGGGCGCCGGCCTCGACCGCTCGCCAGTCGTTTCCGGTGGCGAGGGCGACGGCGTCGATGCCGTTCATGATGCCCTTGTTGTGAGTCGCGGCCCGGTAGGAGTCGATGGCCGCGAACTGGCTCGCGACAATAATCCCGTCGCGGACCTGTTCGCCGTCGTAGCCGTTGTTGCGGAGGCTCTCGACCGGAATCCTCACCGAAGCCCGTGCAAGTGAGCGGTCGGCGAGGTTGGAGAGGATCCGCAGAAAGACCTTGCCACCGGTGACGCTCTCGATGAAGGATGCCACACCCTCACACATCGTGTTGACGAGGTTGGCGCCCATCGCATCGCAGGTGTTGACCAAAAGGTGTACAACCATCATCTCGACGTTGTCGGGAGAGGCCGGGTGGAGGATGACCTCGAGGTCGGTCGCGCCGCCACCGCGCGCCACCATCCGCGGGTGGAGGCTGTTGGCGAGGTTGAGCACCTCTTCCTTGCGCCGCTCGAGCTGCTGACGCGCCTTGGTCGGGTGCGGCACGTCGACCAGCTGGATCTGTCCGATCAGAATCGGCTCAGTGCTCGAGGTTGTGAAACCTCCAGCTGAGCGGGCCGTTTTCGCCGCGTGGGTCAGCCCCGCAACGATCGACGGTTCTTCCACAGCCAGCGGTACCACGTAATCGCGCCCATTGATCAGGAAATTCAGTCCGAGGCCCACCGGTAGACCCATGACGCCAATGACATTCTCGATCATGTTGTCGGCGTTGGTCAGGTCGAGCACATTGTGGCCGTTGAGCAGGGCTTTGTAGTCCTGCGACGACAGCAATCCGTGGTCACGAGCGGCTCGCACACGCTCCGGCACGGAGAGCTTGTGGAACGACGGTATGTTGGAGTTGCTCAAATCAGTCGTCTCCCTCGATTACGGACGGCTCGTTCGCCGAGGAGGGCATCCGCGACATACGGAAACCAAACGCCCTCGGCGGCGAAAGTCTTCCCGCCCCGACCGACACCCTGCCCCGGTGGGTAACTTTACCCCCTGATGAAGATCGAAACAACTCTCTGTCCTGGGATTTCCTGGAAATGAGGCCTGTGAAAGTGGGCGACTCGCGGGCGTTCAACCCTCGGCGGAAGGCTTTTCCCTCGCGCTCGCAATCCGGCCGGCCGCCTCACCAAGACGGTCCGGCGCCGCCGAACCGTAACTCAGGCGGACCGAGCCTTTGCCGCCGGGACCGAAAACGCTCCCCGGCACCGCGACCACATGCTGCTCCTCCAGGAGCCGATGGCAGAAAGCCCAGTCGTCTCTCACATCCGGCACGCGCAGAAACAGAAACAGCGAACCGGCCGGATCGACAAAGGCATCGAGATGTGCGGCGCGCAACGCAGCCACCAATCGATCACGTCGTGCGCTGAGGGCATCGCGCACCCGCATCACGTGCCCTTCGATTTCCGGGAGGGCAGCCAGAAGGCCCTCCTGGCCGGCGCGCGCGGCGCAGATTACCGAACAATCCTGGATCTTCAGAATCTCGGCAACCAGGTTCGCATTCCCCGCGAGAAAACCGAGGCGCCACCCGGCCAGGCCCAGCGACTTGGAGAACGAGCCCACGGTGATTACACGATCGCGGACACCGGCTACCGCCGCCGGGCTCAGCGGTGCCACTCTTCCGAAGTGCAGCTCGTGGTAGGTCTGGTCCGAAAGGAGCCAAAGGTCCTTCTCGATTGCGAGCTCCCCCATCCGCCGAACCGAATCGTCCGCGTAGCAGGCGCCGGTCGGGTTGTTGGGGTTCACCAGTACCAGGACCCGAGTCCGTGGTGTGATCGCGCCGGCCACCGCGTCGGCGCTCGGCGCGAATCCCTCCTCCGCGCTTGTCGGCACCGGCACCGGTACGGCCCCAAACGCGGTCACCGCCATCGCGTGGTTGAAGTACCACGGTGAGGGCAGCAGTACCTCATCACCCGGTTCGACGATCGCCATGAGAGCGGCAAAGCACGCCTGGTTGGCGCCGGCGGTGACGACGATCTCGCTCCGAGGGTTCCACTCCACGCCGAAGCGTTCGGAGCCGTACCGAGCCAGGGCCATGCGCAGCCCGGGAAGCCCGGGGTCCGGCGCGTAACGATGAACTTCCGGATCGGCCAGCGCTTCGATCACACCCCCGATAAACGCCGGCGGCGGTGCGATGTCCACGGCGCCCTGGTCGAGGCGGATGATGTCCGCGCCCTGATGAGCCAGTTCGACGGCACGCCGCGCGAGCTCGACCATCGGCGGCATCTCGGTCCGTTGGACATTCCTGTTGAATCGCATTGTCACCCCTGGTACTCATCCGTCGTGCGGCTTGCAGCCGGTGTCAGTCTAACCCGCATTCCATATCTCGAGCCGTCGCAAACACGAAGGCCCAAAGCCACGAAGCGTTTCACGAAGGAAAAGTCGATTGCGGTCTCGGAGTCCTTGATCGGAACCGCATCCAGTGTTCGGCCCTTCGAAAAACTTCGTGTTCATCTTCGTGCCTTTGGGCCTTCGTGTTTGCGGCGTTCTTCAGCGTCCCCAGAGATAGAGCAGGAGGAAGCCGAAGAGGCCGACGACAGCCCAGAAGGCGATGGCGCCGGTGGTCCAGGTGCGAGCGAATACGCCCGTCGGCCCGTGGAGGCTGTAAATCACCCGGTAGGTATTGTCGAGCTGCGCTGAAACAAGAGCGTGCAGGCGCTCACCGATCCGACCGCCGAGTTTGGCGATCCACCGGATCAGCGCTGGCAACGCCTTGCGATAGATCCAGTCGACATCGAGATTGACCGATCGCATCTCGGCCGGGTAGATGCCGGTGACCTTGAGCACGGTGAAGGCGAGGGCGGAGAACAGCAGCAGCTGGTACTGCGTCACCACGTGGGTGGTGGTGTAGGGGTGGTAGTCCAGACTGAACGGCAGAATCGAATAGAGCAGCCCGGGGAAGACACCGATGACCACGCACCCCAGCGCCATCGTCGCCATGGCGATCAGCATGGGGCGCGGTGCCTCCTTGACGCGGAAGCCGGCGTCGTGCGCGAAGAAGGCGAAGAACGGGATCTTGATGCCGGAGTGATGGAAAACGCCGGCCGAAGCGAAGAGCAGAACCAGCCAGGCCACGGTGTGGCCGCCGGACGCAGTCTCATCCAAGATGAGCGACTTCGTGACAAAACCGCTCAGGAACGGAAAAGCGGAGATCGACGCGGCGCCGACGATGCAGAATGACGTGGTCAGCGGCATCGACTTGTAGAGCCCGCCGAGCTCCGAGCCCTTGCAGGTCCCGGTGCGCAGCAGTACTGCCCCCATGGCCATGAACAGCAGGCCTTCGAAGATGATGTTGGCGAAGGCATAAGAGACCGCGCCGTTAAGCGCCATATGGGTGCCGATGCCGATGCCCACGACCATGAAGCCGAGCTGGTTGTTGAGCGAGTAGGTCAGAACCCGCCGCAGGTCGTTCTCGATCACCGCGTAAAAGATCGGAAAGGCGGTCATGGCGGCGCCGATCCAGATCAGGCAGTCGGTGCCGGCAAAGCCGCGCGCCAGAGCGTAGACCGCGAGCTTGGTGGTGAAGATGCTGAGAAACACCGTACCTGTCGGCGTCGATTCGGGGTAGGAGTCCTGCAGCCACGGGTGGAGCAACGGAAACGCGCACTTGATGCCGAAAGCGGCAAAGATCAGCACGACCCCGATGCTGGCTGAGCGCAGCAGCCCATCGCCACCGATCAGTCGGCCAAAATCGAGCGAACCGGTGGCCGACACATGGAGGATGATTCCGGCCAGCAACACCACACCGGATCCCACCTGGATAATCAAGTAACGCATGCCGGCCCTGTAGGCGCGCTCGGTGCGGCTGGCCCAGATCAGGAAGACGGACGCGACCGCGGTCAGCTCCCAGTAGATGAACAGAGTGACCAGGTCGCCCGCGAACACCGCGCCCACCGCCGACCCCACGTAGACCATCGCCGAGCAATGCTGCACGGTGTCCCTGACGTGCAGCGCGTACACGGCCGTCAGGAACGCCGCAATGTGGAAGATGTAACCAAAGACCAGGCTCAACCGGTCGACCCTGACCACCGTCAGCTGGTAATCGAAGAGTTGCACATGGAAAAAGGACCCCGGCCCGAGCATGAGGAGCTGCGCGAACCCAAGCACCGGCAGCACAACCGCGGCGATCGCCTGCGCCCTGCCCCGCAACAACGGGATCAGCAGCCCGCCGAGGATCAGGATGAGGCCGGGCGGCAGGACGTCAACCATAGTAGTCCTCGTCGCGCATCACGATCTTCCGCAGCTGCTTGGCCGCCAGCACGAGGCCGAAGCAGGCGATGAAGCCGTACAGACTGGAGAAGCCGGGCCAGTACTCGAACCTGAAATGGAGGTGGTGCTTGTAGGGGAACAGATCGATCAGGGCGACCACGGCGCAGACGGTGCAGAGGCCGTAGATGATCTTGTTGACATTCTTTCTATCGTCCAGCCAGTACTTTCGCTCGTGGTCGCTCATTACAACATCCCCACCAGCAGGTTCCACACATCGTCCGCAAAGAAGAACAGCACAACACAACCGAGCCCGGTCAGAACCGGCGGAATCACGCACAGCAGCGGCGCCTCATGGATGCCCAGGCTGCTTCCACCGCCTGGGTTGCCCTGCCCGTCGTCAGGCGACGGCCGGAAAAAGCCGCGCGCCACCACCGGCATGAGGTAGGCGATCGACAACAGCGAGCTCGCCATCAGAACCACCATCATGGTCAGCTGGCCCGCCTCGACAGTTCCCAACAGCAGGTACCATTTGCTCCATGAGCCGCCCATCGGCGGCAGCCCGATCACGCTCAATGATCCGAGCAAAAAGGCGCCGAATGTAAAGGGCATCCGCCGCCCGAGTCCATCCATCTGCGAGATCTCTGTCTTGTGGGCGCCGACCAAAATGGCGCCGGCACAGAAGAAGAGGGTGATCTTGCCCATCGCGTGCATCGCGATGTGCATGCCGCCGCCGAGCACACCGGCCGACGTCGCGAGCGCCCCACCGAGCACGATGTAGGAGAGCTGACTCACGGTCGAGTAGGCGAGCCGTGCCTTGAGGTTGTCCTTGGTCAAAGCAACGATCGACGCGGCAAGGATTGTGAAGGCGGCGACCCAGGTGAGCCAGCGGCTGGCGTCGGTTGAGGCCAGAAGATCGATGCCGAAGACGTAGACCAGGACCTTGAGCACCGTGAAGACACCGGCCTTGACCACCGCCACCGCGTGCAGCAGCGCGCTGACCGGGGTCGGTGCGACCATTGCGGCCGGCAGCCAGCGGTGGAACGGCATCAGCGCCGCCTTGGCGGTACCGAAGGCGTAGAGCGCCAGCAGCACAAAAAGCCGCCACCCCTCGACCCGGCCGGCGAGGATTCCGCCCGGTCGAAACTCCGTGGTGCCCGCCGCCAGATAGGTCCAGACCAGGGCAAAGAGCAGCAACCCGATCGAGGTGCCCATCAGGATCCCGAGGTAGACGCGGCCGGCCCGTTTTGCCTCCTCGGTCCCGTGGTGGGTGACCAGCGGGTAGGTGGAGAGAGTGATCGCCTCGTAAAAGACGAAGAGGGTGAAGACGTTGGCGGCAAAGGCAACGCCGACGGCACCCGAGATAGCGAGGGCGAAGCAGATGTAGAAACGGGTCTGGTTTTCCTCGTGGTGGCCACGCATGTACCCGATCGAGTAGAGCGTGGTGACGATCCACAGCCCCGACGCCACCGTGGCGAAGAGCATGCCCAACGGCTCGACCTCGAACGCGAGCTGGAGGCCTGGAAGCACCTCGACGATATCGAGGCGAGGTCGGCCCCCAGCCGTCACCGCGGGCAGGATCACTTTTACGACGACAACAAAAAGCGAGGTTGCGGTGACGAGAGTCGCGGTTTCGCGGAGGTTCGGCCAGCGCCTGAAGAGGGCGATCAGGGGAATTCCGAGGAGCGGCCACACGACCGCCAGGCCGACGGCGGTCTCGACGCTCACAGGTCTATCCTCAGCAGCATCCGCGCCGCGGCCGAAGCGAGACCGACCGAGAGTGACGTGAAGACGCCGAAGAATACGGTGGCCCCGACCAGCACCCAGGTCGGCACCAGCAGGCTGGCGGGAGCCTCACGGATCTCGGGTGTGGCATCGGGCGCCTGCCGGAAGTAGGCGACCTCCACCACCCGCCAAACGTAGATCAGGGCGAGCAACGAGCTCAGGAGGATGAGCACCGCGACCGGCCACAGACCGGCTTCGAGGGCGCCCATCACCAGATACCACTTGCTCACGAAGCCCACCGTCAGCGGCACCCCGATGAGACTCAACCCGCCCACCACGAAGGCTGCCATTGTGAGCGGCATCCGCCGCCCAAGACCGGCGAAGGCCTCGAGGCGGGTTGAGCCCGCCCGCAGTAAAACCGCCGCCATCACCAGGAAGAGCCCACACTTCATGATTGCGTGGTTGAAGAGGTGGACCAGACCGCCGGTCAGACCACTGACCGAGGCGAGACTCAGACCGAGCACCATATAGCCGATCTGGGCGACACTCGAGTAGGCCAGCATGCGTTTGATGTCGTCCTGGAAAATGGCGACGAAGGAGCCGGCGAACATCGCCGCGATCGCCAGCGGCATCAGCACGACGTCGAGCCGCAGCTCGCCGAAGGCCAGCGGCGCACCGAAGATCGAATACACGAAGCGCACCAGCACGTAGTACGCGACCTTGGTCGCGGTCGCGGCGAGGAAGGCGGTGACGATGGCCGGCGCGTAGGTGTAGGCGTTGGGCAGCCAGATGTGGAGCGGAAAGATCGCCAGCTTGATGCCGGTGCCGACGCCGATGCAGGCCAACGCCACCAGCACCGTCCGGTTCGGCCCGACCGTCGCCAGCTGCACCGCCATGTCGGCGATGTTGAGGGTACCGGTCACCATGTAAATCATGCCGATGCCGAGCAGGATGAAGGTGCCGCCGATTGTCCCCATCACGAGATATTGAATCGACGAGGTCAGCGCCCGTCGCGTTGTGCCCTGGGCAATCAGGGCGTAGGACGACAACGAGGAGATCTCGAGGAAGACGAAGATGTTGAAGGCATCGCCGGTGATCGTCATGCCGGCAAGGCCGGTCATGCACAGGAGATAGAGGGCGTAGAACTTGTGGTGGTTCTCGCGCCGCACCTCCTGATCGAGGCTCCGCGGGCTCGCGGTCAGCACGATCGCGCAGATGCCGGTCACCACCAGCAACACCAGTGCGTTGAGGAGGTCAATGCGGAGTTCGATTCCCCACGGCGGCCTCCAGCCGCCTTCGGCGTAGCTGATAGTGCCGTTCGCGAGCACCCGGTGAAGCAGCACACCGGCGTTCACGAACGAACCCCACGCCACGACCATCGCCACCGCCCAGGCGGCGCGCGCCCGCCGGACGATGAGGCAGATAGTCGCCGCCAGCAGCGGCGCCACGATCTGCAGTGCCGGCAGGTCGTCACTCATGCGGGCGAGGTGCTCGAGGATCACTCGTCCTCCTCCCGCTCGAGCTCGCGCAGCTCGTCCTCCTCGATGGTTCCGTAGGCCTCGTTGATGCGCACGACCAACGAAAGAGCCAGCGCGCTGGTCGCGACGCCGACCACGATGGCGGTGAGCATGAGCACGTGCGGCAGGGGGTTCGAGTAAACCGTAATGCCCGCGGCCTCGATCGGCGCCGTGCCCCCATGGACCTTGCCCATGGCGAGATAGAACATGATGACAGAGACCTGGAAGATGTTGAGGCCGATGACCTTCTTGACCAAGTTGTCCCTGGAGATCACCACGTACAGCCCAGTCATCATGAGGAAGATGACGATCCAGTAGGGGTAGAGACCGCCCTCAAGCATCGGAACGCCCACGGCCGGCAAAAAGGAAGAAAATGGTGGCCATGACCGCCGCCACGGTGATGCCGACGCCGAGCTCCACCAGCAGGATCCCCAGGTGCTGGCCGTGAACCGGCTTGTGCGACAGGACGCTGTATTCGAGGAAGTTGCCGCCGTCGAGGATCGCCGTCACGCCGACCGAGCCGTAGAGCAGGAGACCGAAGGCGACCAGGAACTCGAGCACGCGCGGCGGAAACACCCGCTTGGCGGCCTCGAGCCCGAACATCAGGGCGTAGAGGATGATTGCTGCGCCGAAGATCACCCCCGCCTGAAAGCCACCCCCCGGGCCGTAGTCCCCGTGGAACTGGACATACAACGCGAAGAGCATGATCAGCGGGATCAGCAGCTTCGAAAGCACGCGCAGGATAACGTGCCGGATCACGAGGCTGCTCCGTCATCGTCCGACTCGCCGTCGTTGCGGTGGCGCACCCGGTACACCGTTCTCGAACCGCCCAACAGCAAAAGCACGCCAACGCAGGCGGTGAAGATCACCGTCGTCTCACCCCAGGTGTCGTAACCGCGGAAGGAGGCCAGAATCGCGGTCACCATGTTCGGCACACCGATCACCTCGCCGGTTTGGGCGATGTACTCGGGCGCTACGTGGTGGTGGATCGGCGCCGTCGGGTCGCCGTAACGCGGCATGTCGAAGGTGGCGTAGACGAGTGCGACGCCGGTGAGCACCACCGCCGCCAGGGCCAGCGGCTGTGGCCGCTGGTAGAGCGTGCTCTCCTTGCTGGTAGTTAACGACAGGGTCGCCAGCAGGAGAACGGTCGAGATCCCCGCTCCGACCGATGCCTCGGTGAAGGCGACGTCGACCGCGTCCATGACCGTGAAGAGCGACGCCGAAAGCAGGCTGAAAATACCCATCAGCATGACCGCGGCAAAGAGGTCGCGGAGGCGGATGATGGCGATCGCGATCACCGCCAGGAAGGTGAAGAGGACAATGTGGATGACGTCAATCATGGTCGTCCTCGATCTCCAGGCCCCGGCCCAGCATCGGTTCGAGCCCGCGCATGAATGCCGCCTTGGCGAGGGCGTGGCTGGCGAGCGGACTGGTGGCGGCGAGGAAGAAGAGCAGCACGAAGAGCTTGACGGTGACCAGTGTCCAGCCGGCCGAGAACATGAGGCCGATCAAGATCAGCCACGCGCCCATCGTGTCGGTGATGCCGGCGGCGTGGATGCGGGTGTAGAAGTCCGGCAGACGGATCAGGCCGATGCCGCCGATGAGGACGAAGACCGAACCGGCGACGATGAAGACCCAGCTCAGCATCACAGCGATCAGGGTGGCGTTCACAGGATTTCCTCCTCCTCGTCCTCTTCCATCCCGGCCAGGTCGCCGAAGCGGGTGAACTTCATGACCGCGATGGTGCCGATGAAGTTCATTAGCGCGTAGACCAGGGCTAGATCGAGGAAGTCCGGGCGGCCGGAAAGAAACCCGTAGACCGCGATCAAAAGCACGGTCTTGGTGCCGAAGCTGTTGACCGCGAGCACCCGGTCGAAAACCGTCGGGCCGGCAATCGACCGGATCAGGGTCATGACCATGCACACCAAGAGAGCGGCGGTCGCCGCGCCGAATTGGTCGATCACGGTCCCTCCCCTTCAAGCCAGGTAACCCGGCGATCCATTTCACCTTGTTGGAGGCTGTCGGCCACCTCCTCGGCGATCGCGTGAACCGTGATGTAGGAGCCGCGGACTCCGATCGACACCGTGCCCGGTGTGAGCGTGATCGAGTTGGCATAGATGACGCGCCCGAGATCGCTCTTCTGGGTGACCCCGGTGTCGAAGAGACGCGGGCTGATATCGGGTTCGAACGGGGTCAAAACCCGTTTCGCGACGTCGACGTTGGCCTTGAAGATCTCCTTGAAGAGCCAGGGCGCGTACACGGTGGCTCGGGGCAGCAGGCGGATCGGCAAGGCCTCGCGATCGACGATGCCCATTCGCCAGCTCAGAAAGACCACGAAGAGCGACGAGGCGACGCCGAAACTGATCATCAGCGGCGTGTAGTGACCGGAGTTGAGGAGCCAGACCGCCATCAGGATCACGAAGAGCGCCACACCGCAGAGGGCGGACTCCCGGCGCGGTGCGCGCCACGGTTGATCCGGTCTGTCAAAAAGACCCAACTCCTGCCTCCCCTGATGCGACGACCCCGCCTCTCCTGCGATCGCCGACCCCGAACAATGAGAGACAGAATAACCCATCCCCGGGGGCGGTGCCATACTCGACGCCATGACGTGGGACCCCGAGCAATATTTGCGTTTCGAGTCGCAGCGTGCCCTGCCGTTTCACCATCTGGTGGCCGCGGTCGATCACCTCGAACCTGCGACCGTTATCGACCTCGGTTGCGGACCGGGCAGGCTCACTGCCGGCCTGGGCGAGCTCTGGCCAAACGCCCGCATCACCGGGGTCGATTCCTCCGAGGAAATGATCGAACATGCGCGGCGGCACGCGGCATCCGATCGACTCGAGTTCTCGGTCGGTGACGTTCTCACCTGGAGGGTTTCCAAGCCGGCGGACCTGATGCTCTCGAACGCTTGCTTCCATTGGATCGACGATCACCGTGCGCTTTTCGATCACCTGCTGCCGCAGTTAAACGAAGCCGGCGTCCTCGCCTTTCAAGTTCCAGCCAACCACACCGAGCCACCGCACATTCTTCTCGGCGAACTCTCCTCGAGCCGCCGGTGGCGCAATCTTCTCGATGGGCTTCCGCGAACAGGTTTCTGCAAACCGCAGTGGTACCTCGAGGAGCTTGGCAGCCGTGGTCTCGACGTCACCGCTTGGCAGACCACATATCTCCACCTCCTCGAGGGCCAGAATCCGGTGCTCGAGTGGGTCCGAGGTACGACGCTTCGGCCGATCCTCGAACGGCTGTCAAGCGACGATCAAGAAGAGTTCCTCAGAGAGTACGGCACGCTGCTGCGCGAGGCCTATCCCGCACGCGATGGGAGGACGGTGTTTCCGTTCAAGAGGATCTTCGTAGTGGCGAGAAAATCGTAATCCCTTCCCGCGGTGGGCGGATCGCTATCGCTATCGATGGAGACTTCGAAAGCGGCTTTTTCGATAGCGATTGCGATGGCGATTTCGCGGGTAGGTCACCATGGGAGGTGGTCGAGATCGACGTTTCCACCCGAGATGATCAGACCGACACGGCGATCGGCGAAGCGGTCAGGGTTCTCGAGAACCGCCGCGAACGGCACCGCCCCCGAAGGCTCGACGACCAGCTTCATGCGCTCCCAGAGGAGGCGCATGGCGCGGACGATGGTCTCCTCGCTGACCGTGAGCATGCCCTCGAGTCGTTCGCTCAAGATGCGGAAGGTCCTGTCGCTCAGCGAGGTCAGGAGTCCATCGGCGATGGTCCTCGGCTTCACCGACGGGTAGAGGGTGCCGTCTCGGAGCGAGCGAAACGCGTCGTCGGCGCCCGCCGGTTCGGAGCCCCAGAGGGCGATATCCGGCCGCGATGCAGACACCGCAATCGCGGTCCCCGACATCAGACCACCACCACCGACCGGAGCGATCACGGCATCGAGATCCGGCACGTCGGTGATCAGCTCCAACGACGCCGTCCCCTGTCCGGCGATCACCGTCGGGTTGTCGTAGGCGTGGATAAAGGTGGCGCCGGTGCGCTCGACAACCGCGTCGAGGGTCGTTTCGCGCGCCTCCAGGGTCGGCTCACACTCGGTGATCACCGCACCGTAGCCGGCCACCGCCGCCTTCTTGACCGGAGGCACCGACGACGGCATCACCACGTGCGCCGGCACGCCGCGGATCCCGGCCGCATAGGCCAGCGCTGCTGCGTGGTTACCCGATGAGTGTGTGGCCACCCCCCGCTCGGCGGCATCGTCATCAAGCGACAGTACCGCGTTGGCCGCGCCGCGCGCCTTGAACGCGCCGACCTTCTGGAAATTTTCACACTTGAAGTGGAGCTGCGCCCCGGCAAAGTCGTCGACCGCCCTCGATGTCATTACCGGCGTACGGTGAACATGGCCACGTAGCCGTTCCGCGGCGGCCAGCACATCCTCAAAGGTCGGGTCACCATTCATATGGATCATCGTAACCGAGCTGACGAATTGAAGTGAACGCAGACGACGACACCACCACTCCACCCAATCAACGCAGAGGCGCAGAGATGCAGAGGCGCAGAGAATCAATCAAACCTACGACACTCGAAGTCATTCGAACGCACTCTGAATAATACTCTGCGGCCCTGCGCCTTCGCGCCTTTGCGATATTTTCCGATATCGCCTGAAAATTCACCCGTCGCGGTGGAGAGCGAGGAGGACCTGGTCGCGGTACGCACCGCGTTTCCAGTAGCGCTCCGGCACGCGACCGACCTCCTCGTAGCCGGCCTTCACCAGCATCGCGAGCGATCGAGAGTTGTCGGCGATGACGGTTGCAATCAAAAGGCGCAGACCGAGGACCTCGAAGGCGTAGCGGTTACGAATCCTGGTTGCATCGCCGCCGAGCCCCTTGCTCCACAGGTCCTTGCGGCCGATGACGCTGCCCGAGACCGCGACCCGGCTCTGCCAGTCGATACTGCGCAGCCCGGAAAACCCAACGTGCTCCCCCTGCAGGCTCTCGACAGCAAACTGCACGCTCGCCCTGTCCTGGCGCTCGGCGGCGCGGAAAAACTCCTCCTCGGCGCCCCGGGTCAGTGGCCAGTCGCCGGTCTCGAGCCACTTGGTGATACCCGGGTCGTTGAACCACTTGAGCGCGTTGTCGAGATGCTTGTCCCGATCGAGCGGCACCAGCCGCACCTTGTCGCCTTCCCAACCATAAGTCATGGGCTATCTCCGATCCTCGTGTCCGTGCCCGTCCACAGTATCGCAGCACCAAACCGACTGCGGCGCGCTTTTCTCACAGCGCGCTCTCCGAGAGGATGCCAGGCACCTCCGAGAAACGCGCCCTTCTCTGGACGCCCTGAAATCGCCGGTGGCCGGTAGTGAAATCGGCTCACTTCGAGATCACAACGGTATCGCCCCGCTCGAGACCGGTGACGTCCGCCGCCGAACCACAGTTGACGGCCAGCTCGAGGTAGCCGGCCGAGCCTTCCAGAAGCACGACCTCTTCCGCTTTTGCGTCGCCATACGTTGCAACCCGGCGCGACTTTCGGCCCGCTCGCCAGGAGGCGGTCGCCAATGACCCAGCCTCCGATGCGCGAACGTTGGTGACGAGGTTACCGAAATGGTCGACGTGCACGATCACACCCTCGAGACCCGACCGGGAGTCAGTCGGCTCCGGCAGTGGACAAGCCAGAAGGGAGGCGACGTCGATGTCGTCTCCAAGTTCAAGGCCTCCCGTACCGCACGCCAGACGCGCTGCAGCCGGAGCGAAGAGGTCCCGCGCGTGGAAGGTCGTCGACGGTTCTTCGAGCCCCATCCGCCGCCAATCGAGGACCACCGCGGCGGTTGCCCCTGAGACGGCCGCGCCGATTCCGTTGTCAGGGGCCACCAACGAACGCGAGCCGATGGTCACCGCAACCGCATGGCGCCCCGTGCCGACGCCGGGATCGACAACAGCCATCACGACGCAGTCGGCGGGGAGGTGAGGCCAAGCGCAACGCAGCTGAAAGGACCCAGTCCAGATGTCCCCTGCCGGCACGCCGTGCCCGAGATCGATGCGCACGACGCCGGGCGCCTCGCGCTCGAGCACTGCATGCAGCACGCCGACATAGTGGTCGGCATGCCCAAAATCGGTGAGCAGCGCGACCGGACGCATATCGTCACGCTAACATATCTACCGTCGCTGTTGGAGGATCATCGGGGCGTGACGAATTAGGAATTCGGAATTCCCACCCCTGCCCCCATGACTTCAAAGGATGGGTGGGCCGCATTCCTAATTCCTCATTCCTAGTTCCTGATTATTCTTCAGAATCCTTCGTGTTCGGTGCGTGCAATAATCTCGTCCTGCAGCTCGCGCGAGATGTCGCAGAAATAGTCCGAGTAACCGGCGACGCGGACGATCAGATCGCGGTGACTGGCGGGGTCGGCCTGCGCGTCACGCAGGGTCTCGGCGGTGACGACGTTGAACTGCACGTGGTGGCTGTCCATGCCGAAGTACCCACGCACCAACGAGGACAGCATGTCGATGCCGGTCTCACCCTCGAGGAGGCGCGGTGAGAACTTCATGTTGAGGAGGGTGCCTCCGGTTTTGAGGTGGTCCATCTTGGCCGCCGATCTGAAGACTGCGGTCGGCCCCTGGCGGTCCGCACCCTGGACCGGCGAGATCCCTTCCGACAACGGAACGCCCGCACGACGGCCGTCGGGCATCGCGCCCATGACGGCACCGAAATAGACGTGGCAGGTGGTCGGCAGCATGTTGATGTGGTACTCGCCGCCACGAAGGTTTGGTCGACCGTCGACCGTTTCGTGAAATGCTTCGAAACACCGCACCATGATGTCGTCGGCACGGTCGTCATCGTTGCCATATCGAGGTGTCTTGTTGAGGAGCCGCTGGCGAAGTGCCTCCCGACCTTCGAAGTCTCCGTCGACCGCCTCGATGAGCGCCTGCATCGTGAGGGACCCATCGTCAAAGACGTGATGCTTGAGGGCGGACAAACTGTCGGTCAGGCTACCGATACCGACCCCCTGGATGTAACTGGTGTTGTAGCGCGCGCCCCCGGCATTGTAATCACGACCCTTCGAGATGCAGTCGTCGGTGAGGATGCTGAGAAACGGCGCCTGCGCCCAGTCGGCAAACATCCGCTCGAAAATGAGATTGCCGCGATACTTGATGTCGATGAAGTGCCGGACCTGGGCGCGCCACGCTTCAAAGATGTCGTCGAAGGACGAGAACCCCGCCGGATGGCCCGTGCGCGGGCCGAGCTGCGCGCCGGTGCGAGGGTCAAACCCATCATGGAGGGCGAGCTCGAGCATCTTCGGGAGGTTGAAGTAGCCGGTTAGGATGAAGGCTTCCTTGCCAAAGGCGCCCGCCTCGACACAACCAGAGGTACCGCCCTCGCGAGCGTCCTCCACCGCCTTTCCCTGGCGCACCAGCTCCTCGACGACCGCGTCGGAGTTGAAGAGCGATGGGAAGCCGTAGCCCTTGCGGATCACCTCGAGCGCGGCCTGAAGGAAGCGGTCGGGGTTCTTCCGCGACAGCTGGATATTGTTCGACGGCTGC
>CAYRFI010000022.1:0-32267 GCA_964423595.1 uncultured Thermoanaerobaculia bacterium
CGGCGAGATCAACGACCTCGACATGCGCGAGCCGGTCCGGATCTTCCACATGGCCAAGGACATGATTTCGCTGTTTGGGCTCAAACCCTTCGACGATATCGACATCGTCTTCTCCGGGATTCGCCCCGGCGAAAAGCTCTTCGAGGAGCTTGAAACCGAGGGCGAGCACATGACCAGGACTCGCCATCCGAAGATCTTCATCGGCAAGATCAACAGCTGCGATTCGGAGACGGTGACCCAGGCCCTCGAGCACTTCTCCGAGCTTTCAAACCTCGGCCACGAGGGTGAGCTGCGGCGATACTTCAACCAATTCCTGCCGGAGGCACGAGTCAGCGAAAAAATCTGAGGCCCTGTCTGCCTTGACCCTGAAGAGGTGCCAAGTGATATGAACCACCCGGGCTGCATGCCCGGGTTTTTCTATCCAGGGGCTCGGGGCGCTGCGTGGTGAGTTGGGCGACCTCCTGCATGCTAGGCTCGACACATGGCCTCTGGATTCAGGTTCGACCCTCCGCCGGTGGAAGTGGGCACCGATCTCAGGTGGCTACTGGCAAGAGCCTTCGGGCCAGTTGAATTTGCGTCCACCATACGCGGAAGCCTGAACCCCTCGCATATATTCGAGCTTGCCGAATCGTTTGACCTGTCGGCGCGGGTCGGCGCCAGAACGCCGCACTCGATCCTGATCGAGGAGCTTGGTGAGGAGGCCGCCGATTCATTTCTCGGGGCCCACCGGCAGACGGCTATCCGTTCCCTCGTGGTAGAGCAACTGTGCCGGGGACTCGCAGGCGTTGCCTGCGAACTGGATATCCCCGCGATATTCCTCAAAGGTGCGGCCCTGCAGCTTGCGGAGCACGTACCGACCGGAGCCCGTGGGATGACCGACATTGACCTGCTAACCCTCAACCGGGATGCACCGCGGCTCCAACAGCAGGTGAAGGAGGCCGGATGGACGGTCAATCCGGGCCCGTCCGGCGAGCACCAGCTTCAGGTGCTCACCCATCGCTCGGGCCTCAGCCTTGAGATCCATACGATGGTCCTTGGGGTGCGGATCTCCGGCGCCGGCTCGGCATCAGCCGACGAGCTTCTCACCAGAAACCTGGCTGTTCCACTCCCGACCCCGTTACAGGGAAGTTTGGTGCCGAGCAATTCGGTGTTGCTCGCACATATGCTGGTTCACGGCATAGCCCAGCATGGGCTCTATCCGCAGTCCTACCCTATGAGCCGCCTCGTCGCAGACGCGCAGGATCTGTGCGGCGACCGCGCGATCTGGGACGAACTACTGCCGACAGCGATGGCGTGGATCCAAACCGATGTCTCAGTCGAGGAGGCTGAGGCCGTGCGCGACCTGGCATTGCGCCTCGGTGGGGGAAAGGCTCCGGTTGCGATTGCAGAGGGCAATGATCTTCCCGCACTTCTGCTTCGCCACATCCTTGCCGGCGTCTTCGACAAACAGTATCAAGACGCGCTGCGCCTGCGGTCGCTGACGAGACCGCTGGCCGCACAAAGCGCCTCAAGGACTCTTTTCAGGAATGCAATCCGAACAGTGTGGCTGACCCGACCCCAGGTAGACATCCTCTACGGCACCCCCCGTACCCCGCTCGGCTACTGGGGATGGCGCCTGTGGCGGCCCTTCGACCTGGTGCTTCGAGCGGTGAGATATGGATGGGCGTGGGCCGGGCACCGGCTGCGGAGGCGATGATCTCTGCGCAGGAGACCTGTAACATCCTCGGTATGACGACTTCGCATCTCCTCACCTTCGAGGCATTCCCGGAGAGGGTGCTCTTCGAGGGTTTTGACAGGGAGGTCCTGCGTGGACTGGGTGGGTTTATGGCGCGAGTCCGGACCGGCGGGGCAGATTCAGCGGCATACCGTGTGGTAGCTGAGGGCGGTGCGAGACCGAGGCGCGCGGCCGTCAGCGGGACCGGGTTGAAGCGCCGCCCCTTCCGACGGCACCTCCAGCGGGACGGTGAGGATCAGATTCACATGCCGGGCTGCACGCTTCGGCTGGCTCCGGGAAGAACCGAGGCCTTCGTTGATTTCCCGGGAACCGTGGCCGACGTCGACGGGTACGTGTTGACCACCCAGCTCGAAATGGCGATCAGCCACGCGCTGGCGATGAGTGGGTACGTCGTCAACCACGCCGCCGCCATCGAGATCGACGGAGCGGCACTGCTCGCCGTTGGCCCAACCCACGCCGGCAAGTCCACCCTCTGCGGCGCGGCCCTGGCGGCGGGTGGCGCGGTGGTGTCGGACGACTCGGTGATTCTCGGGCTCGATGGAGCGGGTGCGCCGTCTGTTGGAGCGCTCCGACGAAACCTGTGGTTGCGCGAGGGAAGCGCTGGAATCTTGCCCCACGAGCTGCAATCCCGGTTGAGAAGAGTAGTCGTTTTCGGCGAAGACCGGTGGGGACTCGATCGCGACGCATGTTGCAACCGATTCCGTACCAGAGTCCGACCAAATGCCTGTGTGATCGTGCATCGGGACCGGAGAATGCGGGGCTTCGAGCTCCGCGGGCTCAGCTCCGCCGATGGTCTCGCCGGGATTCTCATGGCATCGACGGCCCTGTTCTTTTCGCCCCGTTACGGCTTCGAACGTGACCGGTGTTTGCAGGGCCTCGTGGAGCTCGTGAACTCTCTGCCGTGCTTCTCACTGCGGATGGGAACCGACCTCATCCATGACGCCGTGGAGACCATTCAGAGCCTCGTCGCCGCGGTTGGTGAATGAGCCTATCCAGCGAGCTCCGACGCCGAAAAGAAGAAGTTCACCTCAATCGCTGCGTTCTCCGTTGAGTCGGAGCCGTGGATCGCGTTGCGCTCGATGGACTCGCCGTAGAGGGCGCGGATGGTGCCTTCGTCGGCGTCGGCGGGGTTGGTGGCGCCCATCACCTTCCGCAGATAGCTGACGGCGTCGTCCCGGTCGAGCGCCATCGGCCACACCGGGCCCGAGGTCATATAGGCGACGAGGTCGTTGTAGAAGGGCCGTTCCTTGTGGACCGCATAGAAAGCGCGGGCCTGGGCCTCGGTCAGGTGCATCATGCGGCCGGCGACGACGCGGAAGCCTTCTGATTCGAGGTGGGCAATGATCTTGCCAGTGTTGCCGTTCTCCACCGAATCGGGTTTGATGATCGTGAGCGTGCGCTGGATCATGGTTCCTCCTGGGGATTCTCTGCCCCGGGCGGGGCACGGCGGATGATACACCAACGAATGAGGAATGAGGAATTCCCGCCCGCCCACCCGAGGCGAATTCGGAGTGTGGAATTCGGAATTCGGAATGATCCTCCCAGCCACCCGTGCATTTCGGATTTTGGATTCCGATTTACTGCCCGTCCCCCAGGAAGTGGAATGAACCTCTGGTAGGGACGGCACATATGCCGCCCGGCGAACCATCCCCGACAACCCCTCCCGTGTGGAGTGTTATTCAAAAAATAAGGTATCAAAGAGGAAAACATGCGCAGCAAGCTTTCTTCCAAAGGTCAGGTCACCATCCCGAAAGAGGTGCGGGAGAGGCTGGGCCTCGAACCGGGCGACGGAATCACCTTTGAACTCACGACAGGAGATACCGTGATCGTTCGCCGGGTTGAGCCTGACGATGCCGTTTACCACCTCGCGGACTCCAGGACACTCGGGGAGTGGGGTTCGGGTGCAGATAGCGAGGCGTTTCGCAATTTGTGATCGCTTGGACGTCATCGTCCCTTCGATACGACCACTGTTGTCGGGCTGGTACACTCGCGCCGATGAGAGTCCTGGCAGGAGATATCGGTGGTACGAAGACGCGACTCGGGGTTTTCGAGGTCGATGGTGTCGATTGCCGGACGGTGAAAGAGGACAGCTTCCCGAGCCGGGACTATCCGGGCCTTGGCGAGATCGTGGCTGATTTTGTCGGTTCTGGTGGGATGGACTGCCGGGTCGCATGCTTCGGGATTGCAGGGCCCGTCACCGGCCGCCAGATGCGGACCACCAATCTGCCGTGGGTTATCGATGCCGACGAACTCGAAACGCGATCGGGCATCGAGCAAGTCGTCCTCCTTAACGACCTCGAGGCGACCGGGTGGGGCGTCGGCGCGCTCACCGAGGACCAGTTCGCTGTCCTCAACCCGGGGCGGCCCGCCGCCGTCGGCAATGGTGCTGTGATTGCGGCCGGCACCGGTCTCGGCGAATGCGGAATCTACTGGAACGGCAGCGAAGCCAGGCCGTTCGCCTGTGAGGGCGGCCATGCGAGCTTTTCGCCGACGGATGAACTCGGCGATCGTTTGCTGCGCTTCCTCCGTCGCAGTCACGACCATGTGAGCTGGGAACGAGTGCTTTCTGGCCCGGGCCTTGCGAATCTCTTCCGTTTCATGGTCTCGGAGACCGGTGGGTCGGAGCCCGACTGGTTCCTGGAAGCCGAACAGACCGGTGATCCGGTGCCTGTGATTTCCGAGATTGCACTCGAGGGTCGTTGCGATATCAGCGTTCGCACCCTCGAGCGTTTCGCACGGCTTTACGGTGAGGAGGCGGGCAATCTGGCCCTCAAAGTCATGGCAACGGGCGGGGTGTGGGTCGGTGGCGGGATTGCACCGAGGATTCGCCGCTTCCTCGAGAACGGGGACTTCATGGACGGATTCCTCGCCAAGGGTCGCATGCGGCCCCTACTCGAGACAATGTCGGTCAGGATCGTCCTCGACGACCGTGCCCCCCTCCTTGGGGCCGCCCGCTTCGCAGCCGCTACCGAGTCGGACTAACTATCAGAATCTGAGGTGTTTCGGCCTCGGATCGGGGTCTGTCGTGATAGCCATCACGTTCTGCTGTGCCTTTTTCTTACCCTCGTTTGCTCCATCTCGACACGGACTGTCCCAGGATTGAACAGCGCATTTCACACCAGGACGGTGCCTGAGTTGGCATCTCGCTTGCAGTACCTGGTGCCGGAGGCGGCCATGAAAGATGCAAAAGAAGACAAAAAGGACCGCAGACGCAGCCAAAGGCTGGACGTCAACCAGGGGATCAAGGGGCGAATCAAGCCCACCATGGAAGTGCGGATCGTCAACATCTCGGAGCACGGGATGCTGATCGAATGTCCATGTGGTCTGCCTCCAGCAGGAATGTGTGAGCTGACGGTCGAAGGACCGAGTGGTCCCCGCCTGATCAAGGCACGGGTTGCCCGCTGCCGGGCACAGATGGTGAAAAAGGATGATGGAAGTGTCGCGATCCGATTCCACGCAGGACTCGAGTTCCCGGAAGACCTCGCGGAGGGCCTGGAGATCCAAAAACTCATGTCCGAGATTTGCACGCTCGAGACGCCTGCGGGCGAGGGAGCGACCGAAGCGACAGCAATTGGAATAGAACAAGCGATGTGATGTTGGGTCCGCCAGATTCCGCCCTCCGGGCGGACTCGACGTCGGAAGCCGCGAGACCGTTGTGGTCTCGCGGTCTTTTTTGTATATGATCTGGAATTATGAGAGCTTTTGAGTTCAACGACGCGTCCCTCGCGGAGTTCATAGAAAAGGCTCGCGGCGCGCTTTCCGCGAGCGGTCTCGCGGAGCACGTGAGGCTTCGGCGCGACGGCGACGAACTGGTGGTGGACTTCAGTTGGATGGGTACGAGCGAGCTGCGCTACCGCCTTACACTGAAGGAGGGAGGTTTTCGGGCCGAGCCTTCTGGCGAGAAGATCTCGCCGTTCCATTTACCGTTCAGGCAACAGTTCGAGGATCGGTTCGAGAAGGTCGTCGGCGCGGTCGGTGCTCGGGTCGTATGACAGATAGGTGACTGACGTTTGGGAAGGGATAAACCTTTCCCCTACGAAACGATCAACCGGAAACAATCGTAGGGGAGGGGTTTATCCCCTCCCGAGCATCAATGAGTCGCAACGAGGCGGTTCTCAATCCCCGATCAGCGGCACCGCCATGCACTCGGCAAGATCGATCTCATGATCGGTGGCGCAGTGCATGCAGCGGCAGAAGACCTTCTGCCCGTCGGTACGGTACTCCAGCTCGCGCTCGCCGCAGGCACCGCAGATGAAGTTTCGGGCGTAGCCCCAGTCGATAACCGCGTCCTTGCTGAAGGACGAATCCTTGTCGAGGTGCCAGGTCATGGTTTTGGACAACTCGCCCGATTTCAAAGGGATCGGAGTGTGGAAAACGATCTGGAGACGGAACTTCGACTTCGATGTCTTGATCTTGCCACCGCCGTAGTCGACCTCACTGATCATCTCGTACGGAACCGACTCGAAAACCTTTTCCCTCCTCGTGAGCAGGCGCCTCGACGTGAGGAGAATCGGCCCCTCTTCCGAGTTGAGACGGAGGAACGGGACCTCTTCCTGGACCAGCTCGGCGGCGAATGCTGCGGAGGCGTCCTTGGTCATCTTGTGTTGCTCGAGGTACTGGGTGGCTCGGTGGAGCCACTCCTCGCGGACCTGCATCGCCTTGATCATCGCCTGCTCGAGCGTATGGTCCTTTTGCATTTTCAGAAGCTGTTCGCGTTCATATTTTTTGAAGACGATGCCGCATTTCAAGCACTCCTCACCGGTTGCCGGCTGCATCGCGTTGCACGCCGGGCATCGCCGGGTCGCTGCCGTGATCTTTGGCTGCTCCTGCGGCGGTTTGTCGGTCGGTCGAACCTCGATCAGAACGCCCGTCTCGCCGAGCTCATGCGCAGTTTCCACCGCGCGTTCCTGATCCATCGCCTGGAACATCGGCACGTTTGACGGAGGAAACCCCTCTTCGAACTCGTCACTTGGTCGCCCGGTCAGGCGTTCCATCGTGCTGGCGAAGCGATGCCGCCCGCCCGCGGAGGGATCTTTGAGCCCAATCACATAAATGTCGTACGAAAAGACCTCTGCCATGTGCCACCTCGCTTCCCATCAATTATATCGGAGGGACAAAGGAGAATTCGGAATTCGAAATCCGGAATCCGAAATCATGCGATGGACAGCGGTCCTAATTCCTTTATTTGCTGTACAATGCCAGTCATGAGGTGGCGCAGTCGCATCATATATTTGATCTTTCCGATGATCGCTCTCGGCGTCACCGTTGTCCCGGCCGCGACCCCCACCGATGACCAGCTTTCCACAGTTCGCGAGAGGATCGGTCGGCTCGAGAGGGATCTCAGTCGGCTTTCGGCCGAAGCCGAGACCGCACAACGCGAGCGGCGCCAACTCGACGCCGAGCTGGAGTTGGCCGATGCGCGGGTTCGAGAGGTAGAGCTTCTGCTTGAGCAGAGCGGCGAGGAGGCGAAGCGGCTCAGAGAAGAGGCGGCGACCATTTCCGCCGACCTTGAAAGTCGCCGCCAGGCCCTGGATCGTCACCTCGAAATCATGGTTCTCCTCGGGCGCCCTGGTCCTTTGCAGCTCTTGGTTGATGCCTACCGCGGCGGAATGCTCGAGGAAGCCGTGGGTACGGTTTCGGTGCTGACGGCGGGACAGATCAAGCTCTTCGAAGAATATCGCGAAGTGCGGCGGCAGCACGGCATTCGTCTCGCCGAGCTGAGTCAGACCCTCGATCAGGCGCAGGAGGAAGCACGGGAGCTCGAGAGCCGTCGACAGGAGCTCGAAGATGTCCGCACGCAGGTCGCTCGTCATCTCGCGAGCGTGGAACGCAGCCGGGCAAGTGCCGGTGCGTCGCTTGACGAGCTACGTCAGCGGGAGGCGTCGCTCGAGCGGCTGGTGGGGGTACTGGCGTCGCGGCAACGGTTCACCGGCAACGAGGACATCAGGGGCTACCGCGGCGCTCTGCCATGGCCTGTTGAAGGTCGAGTGGTTCAAAATTTCGGGCGCCAAAAGCTGGAAAAATATTCCGCCTACACCGTGTGTAACGGTATCCGGTTCGATGCCCCGAGCTCGTCTTCGGTAACTGCCGTCTTCCCGGGCGTTGTTGCATATGCGCGCTACTTCAAGGGTTACGGCAACATGGTCATCCTCGACCACGGGCACGATGTGTATTCGCTGGTTGCGGGCCTTGGTACAATCCACGTACGCGTCGATCAACGCGTGACGATGGGTATGCGCCTGGGGCTCGCTGCGCCAGCCAAAGAGGGTGGCAATGTCTATCTCGAATTTCGAGTCGCCGAAAAGCCCGAGGACCCGCGGCGCTGGCTCCAGTTGAAGGGGGGATCCTCCTGAACATGAAACGCATCCGGGTGCTCTTTCTGACGGCTTCGGTGGCCGTGATGATGCTCTTTTCCGGCATCCTGCTGGCGAACCGCTCGAATCAAGACGTGCTCTTCCGCGCCCTCGGCAACCTCGCCGAGGTGGTGCATCTTGTGGAAACCGAGTATGTCGATGAACTCAACCAGGAAGCCCTGGAGCTGTCCCTGGACGCAGGCCTGGTGGAGCCGCTCAATCGTTCGGCGGCTGTCCTACCAGTCGATCGAATCGGTGATTATCTCGAGTTCATTGATTCACCGCCTCCCTACGGCCTGGGACTCACCTCGAGACTCGGTTCGGCGGCTGTCAGTTTCGTCTTCCCCGGTTCACCTGCCGATACCGCCGGGCTCCAGGCCCTGGAGGTCATCGAGCTGGTCGAAGGTGTCAACAGCCGCGGGCGCCCCCTGTGGCAGATCCGGCTCGATCTGATGGAACGCGAGAGATTGGCTGAGCCGGTGCGGCTGGCCGTCTTCGATCGCGAGGTCGATGAGCGGCGCGAGGTGGTGCTCGAGCCCTTGGAATGGGTCCTCCGGGCTGCGACCTCCACCGAGCAGGGCGAGGTCACGGTCATCCAGTTGGAAGCTGTTTCCGAAGATGCATCCGAATCCGTCATCTCGCTCCTGCCGGAGCAGGGTCGCGTGATCCTGGACCTGCGCCAGCTCCGCTGGGGTCTCGAGGCGGAGACCATGATCCTCGCCGACGGTTTCGTCAGCTCGGGGCGGCTCGGTAAGTGGCAAGGCCGCAGGGCCGGCTCGAAAACATACGAGGCCAGTGAAAATGTGGTCACTGAATTGCTGCCGGTGGTCCTCGTGGGTCCGCACACCGCGGGCGTCGGCGAAATCCTGGCCGCGGCGCTGCAGGGTGCAGGCGCGACTGTCGTCGGCAATCGTACCGCCGGCTACGGTCCGCACATGAGCCTGGTTCGAGACGGCGATGTCGCGCTGTGGATGCCGGTCGGTCAGTGGCTGCGTCCTGACGACGAAACCATCGACGGCAACGGGATCGAGCCTGACGTTGTCGTTGAGGGGATCGATCCCAATGCAGACGGCGACCCGGTCCTCGATCGCGCCCTCGAGATTCTCAAGCAAGATTTCGAGAAGGCTGCCTAGGGGATGAGATGTCCCAACAATATTGCTCGGTCGAATGTGCAGCTGAGACGGCTGCACCATCCGGCTTCACCCTGCGGGTTTCGCCGGGACAGGCAGCCGGATTGCTTGTCACGGTGTAGTGCGCATCGCGGAGCCGGATGGTGCGGGCGTCCCGCCCGCATATGCCGACGTTCAGTGGAGAATTGAATCGTGCCGGGTCAGAGCAAGAAGAAAAGAAGTCGGAAGTCGAAATTGTCGCAGTGGCAGATCATTGCGTTGATCGCGGTCGCCGTCCTGATCCTGTCGTCTGTCATCTGGATCCTTGTGCGCGGCGACCACGGTGCCGCAGAGCCTTTTGACGAGCGTTTGTTGGAACTGGCCGCGGAACGGGGAGTCGTCAGGGACGACATCTCGGCCGACGACCCCATCCGCAAGGTCGGCGACGTCTTCGTGCGAACCTGGCATCTCGATTTTCCGAATCGCCCCGCCCGCGACGGCTTTATCGGGGACCTCGAGATCGAGGGCGCCGCCCGTGGTGCACAGGTAGCGTACCCGGAGGAGCTTGGAGCGGAGACCGTTCGTCTCCGAGTCGGCTTCGATGTCGAGGCCTTCGACCTCCATCTGTCGGTGGCGGAGCCCAGACCTGTTGTGGTGCCACCAGCTGAATCGACGACCGCCCCGAGCCCCACTCCGAAACCGCAGCCGGCGCCAAAATCCCGGGGCCGGCTCGCGATCCTTCTCGATGACGGAGGCCAGAATCTCGATCTGGTTTCGACTGCCGCCGCTCTTCCGGCCGAGGTCGGGTTTGCAATCTTGCCGTTCCTCCCGAAGTCCGCCGAAACCGCCGTCACACTTCACGAGGCAGGGCACGAGATCTGGCTTCACCTGCCGATGGAGCCGGAAGACTATCCCGCCAATGATCCGGGACCGGGCGCGATTTTGATGGCGATGACTCCAAACGAGATGCGCAAGGCTGTTCACGCGGCCATCGACAATGTCCCACACGTGATAGGGGTCAACAATCATATGGGCTCGAAAGCGACGGCCGATCTCAAGACGATGACCTGGATCATGCAGGAACTCAAAGCTCGAGGCATGGCTTTCATCGATTCCCGAACCACGGTTCATACCGTTGCCGAGGAAGCGGCGCAGGCGCAGGGCGTGCCGACCAACCGCCGCCACATTTTTCTCGACAACGATCGATCTGCGGCGGCGATCCGAGCCCAGCTCGACGAGGCCGTTTATCGCTCCCGCATGGAGGGCGAGATCATTGCCATCGGTCACCTCGACAAGGTCACGATCGAAGTGCTCTCACAGGAGCTGCCGGGTGTCGCGAAGCGCGGTGCCGACCTGGTCAATCCAAGCGATTTGGTGCGATAAACGCACCTCGAATTCGGAATTCTGAATTCGGAATTCTGAATTCCCGCCCGTCCTCCCGTTCTGTCGGCGCGCGGGTGGGTGGCATTCCGATTTCCGAATTCTCACTTCTTGCGATGCCAAACGGCGCCATGGGGCGTGTCTTCAACGACAACCCCCATCTCGATAAGCTGATCCCTGAGCTCGTCTGCGCGAGCGAAATCGCGGGCGGTACGCGCGGCGGTGCGCTCGTCCACCAGGCGCTGGATCTCGTCGTCATCGGCAGAATCGGTCTCGGCGGCGGGAAAGATATCGATCACCGAGTTGGCCTCGTCGAGGGCGTGACGGAGCAAGCCGCGGACCTCTTCCGAGATACCCTTGCCGTCGAGGGCCGTATTGGCGTGGCGCAGCACCGTATGGAGCGCACCGAGCGCGCGTGCCGTGTTGAGGTCGTCGCCGAGGGAATCGCGGAACTCCTGGCGAAACTCGTCGATGGCGGAGGGTTCGAGGTCACCGGACCCATCCGCGGCCGGCGTGTGCTCCAACCTCCGCAGCGTGTTGCCGATGCGTTCGATCGCCTGCTCGGCCGCGTGGAGCCCGTCCATGGTGAAGTTGAGCTTCTGCCGGTAGGGGACCGAAATCAGGAGGTAACGGATCGCGACCGGGTCGTGCCCTTTGGCGAGGAGATCGCGGAGGGTGAAGAAGTTCCCCTTCGATTTCGCCATCTTCTCGCCCTCGACGATGAGGTGTTCGGCGTGCAGCCAGTAGTGGGCAAAGGGTCGGCCGGTGGCGCCCTCCGACTGGGCTATTTCATTCTCATGGTGAGGGAAGATGTTGTCGGTGCCCCCCGTGTGGATGTCGAACTCCTCGCCGAGCAGTTCAATCGACATCGCCGAGCACTCGAGGTGCCACCCGGGCCGTCCAGGCCCGATATTGCTGTCCCAGGAGGGTTCTCCCTCGCGGGCTCCTTTCCAGAGCACGAAATCGCGGGCATCCTCTTTTTCGTACTCCTCGTTGTCGACCCGCGCGCCCGCCAGGTTCGCCTCGGGCCTGACCCCCGACAGCTTGCCGTACCCGGGAAAGGTCGAAATGCTGTAGTAGATCGATCCGTCGCTACGGTAGGCGTGGCCTGCGGCTTCCAGGCGCTGAACGAGCTGTACCATCTGAGGGATGTAGTCGGTCGCCCTGGGGTAGTGTTCGGCTCGCTCGACGTGCAAGGTGTCAAGGTCTGAAAAAAACGCCTCGATGAATCGATCCGTGTACTCCCGAATCCCGAGCCCGGCGGCCGTGGCCTCGCGAATGGTCTTGTCATCGATGTCCGTCAGGTTCATCACCTGGGTGACATCGTAGCCGAAGAACTTCAACGTGCGCCGCAGAACATCCTCGAAGAGAAAGGTGCGAAGGTTGCCGATGTGGGCAAAGTCGTAGACTGTCGGTCCGCAGGTGTACATGCGTACGTGATCCGACTCGATGGGCGCGAATTCCTCGAGACGCCGATTCAGCGTGTTGTAGAAGCGCAACGGAACGTCCAATCGATCCTCCGAGGCGAGATTGTACACAGCTGGCGGCAAATTAGGAGTTAGGAATCAGGAATTAGGAATTCCCATCCGCCCCCCCGATGTCCCAATACAGTCTCCGGGCGGGTGGGCGGCATTCCTAATTCCTAATTCAGAATTCCTAATTCGAAAACCTGCTACTCAAGCAGGTTTTCGCGGATGTAGGTGAACTTGCCCTTGTTGACCAAACCGAATCCCTCCTCGAACTCGTTGATGAGGCGTGAGACGGTCTCGCGGCTGGTGCCGATGGAGTGAGCGATGTCGGAGTGGGTCGGCCGGCGCACGACAACCCAGCCGTTGCCGAGACGGTTGCCGTGGTCGAGGGCCATGTCGAGGAGATAGCGCGCGAGACGTCCCGCCACATCCATGTAGGCGAGCGACTCCATTTTGGAGTTGGCTCGACGCAGACGGCGCGACAAGATGGCCATCAACTTGCGCGAGATTCCAGGGCTCGACGTCAGCAAATGATCAAAATCGGCGCGCTTGATGACCAGCAGCTCGACATCGGTGATAGTGACGACCGAGGCGGATCGAGGTGCGGTTTCGAGCAGCCCCATCTCGCCGAACACTTGTCCCGCACCCAAAACGGAGAGGATGAACTCCTTGCCGTCAGAGGAGGTGGTGACGATCTTGACCCGGCCGTTGACCACGACAAAGACCGCATCGGCGTCGTCACCCTCGTGAAAAATCGTGGTGTCGGTGCCGATTTTTTTGACCTGTGCGAGAGTCGCAACCTCCTTGAGATCCTGCTCGTTGAGCTCGCTGAAGAGCTCGATCTCCTTGAGCAGCTTGGGCGCATGATCGGTCATTCGATTTCGCCCTCCTGCGTGACGACCTCGAGAACGATTTCGGCCACAGCTTCACCGGATATCGGCTCGGCGATCGCGGCACATGGCTGCGTGTCGGTTTCTTCCGCGCACCAGCGCGGCCTTTCGACTCCGAGCAGTCGGGCGAGATTGTCAACCGTAGATCGAACCTCGGCGGCGGTCACCAACCGCTCCGGGTGGAAGCGGTTCAGGAACTGATCGCTCTCGATCAGCCCGAGTCTGGCAGCGGTGAGGATCTCGTTCTGAGATGGCAAAGTCATGATGTCTGATAACAATGGTACCTGTCCACCCGGCAAGGTTTCCACTTTTGGTGCCAGGCTCACCACCACCACCGCGAGCTGAGCGCGATCAAGTTGGGGAGAGTCGATGGCCTCTTGGACATACTCGGGCATTACTGAGAGGCGCCAGCGGAGCTTGGCGCGTCGCAGCCCGGACCCCTTTTCCGGTCGCTCATCGGGCAACGAGGTGTAGAGGTTCATCGCAGTCAGCCAATCATCCTGGCTTTCGGCAATGGTGATCGCATGGAGAATCGCATCGGCGTCGTCAGGCAGGGAAGAGTAGATCCTCATCGCGGCGCTGAGATCGCCTCGGGCCTCGGCGATTTTGCCGGCCAGGAGAATGACCTCCGGGTCTCTCGGCAGACCGGAGAGGGCTACCTCCGCCCGGTCGGGTTGATCGAGAGCAATCAGGGCGCGGGTCTTCACCAGCACCGCGTCGCGGTTGTCGGGATCGAGCTCGAGGGCCGGCTGGAGTGCCGCCAGGGCGGCCTCGGCCTGGTCCATCTCACACAGCTCTCGCGCCGAATCGATCCGATCGCCCACATACCTCTGGCGGAGCCTCTGTTCGCGTTCGCGCCAGCGCTTGTCGGACCACAGCTGCGCGCCGTGCGAGGCGGCATCGAGGGCGACCTTTTCCTTGTCGGCGTTCTCCGCGGCGACCGAAAGGGTGAGCCACGCCGCCGCGTACTCCGACTCCGCGGTTGTCAGCTGCTCGAGACCTGATACCGGGTCGCCGATGCCGGCCACCACCGCAGATTGCAGCGTCAAGAGCTCGGCGGCCGGGTTGGCGCCGGCCTGGGAAGCAATGGCCCGCGCGGAGGTGGCGTCTCCGTTGAGCAGGGCCTTCCAACCTCTGTCGATATCTTGCTTATCGGCGCTCGAGAGATCCGGTCGGCCGGGGCCCGTGTTCGGGGCCGGAAAATCGAGGCGCGCTGGAGGCGCCGTTGCCGGGGCGGATGCACAACCCGCCAAGACAACGAGACTGATTACCGCCACCGCGAGAACTGCGGCACCTGTACCGTGCTTGATGGAATCGGGCTGAGCCCACATGTCTTACCAGCTTTCTGCTGCGGCCGTCGATGCACCGCACCCAGTGGTGATTTCTCGCCTCGGGGTGCTCGACGTACTGCAAGTACGCGCTCCGCGCCCCTCGGGAAAACTCCACTGGGCACGGCACCTCGCCGCCCTCGCCACGAAACCTGGTGAGACATGCGGACTGGAAATCATCGATTGCTCAGGGCTGCGACTCTTCGGGTGGCGTCTTGCCCGGGAACGGGCTCACGGGGGCAATGCTGGCGATCGCGTGCTTGTAGACCAGCTGCTCCTGCCCGTGGTTCTCGAGGATCACAGAATAGCGGTCAAATCTGCGAATGATGCCGGTGAGCCGCTTGCCGCTAACGAGGTATACGTGGACCGTCTTGGATTCCTTCCTGAGCTGATAGAAAAAAGGATCTTGGATATTGATAGTACCGCTCGAAGGTTTGTTCATCACGTTCGTCTTCCCCCGGTGTGCTGGTCCCATAGATTGGTGATCGCCGACGCCCCACCTTGTTCTGCCGGCGGCACCCAGTGCAGGCTCCCTTCGCGAAGGCCCCGCAACCACGTGAGCTGACGTTTCGCAAAATGGCGGCTCGACCGTTTGGTGTTTTCAATGGCTGTCTGGAGATCGCACTGACCCTCGAGCATCTCGACCACCTGGCGGTAGCCGATCGCCTTGAGAGCATGCGCGTCGACGGGAACACCGGAGGCCAAGATCCGCCGCACCTCCTCAACTAATCCGGACGCGAATAACCTTTCCGCGCGCGCGTCGATTCTAGCATAGAGATCCGAGCGCGAATGCCGCGGCGCCACCATCAGGGCGCGGTATTTCGGGGGCTGGTGATGCCGCCGCCAATGACTCGTGAGAGTCTCGCCGGTGACCCGGTAGATCTCCAGCGCCCGCAGCACCCGTTGTCGGTCCTGGGGGTTGATCCGTTCCGCTGCTTCTGGATCCACCTCCTGGAGCTGTTGAAAGACGGATCCCGGGTCCCGATCCCATTCCTCGGCGAGCCGTTTGCCGTCGACCGGGTCTCTTGGTGAAGATGGAAACAACCCTTCGAGGAGGGCGCGAATGTAGAAGTGGGTGCCGCCGACCACCACGGCGGTCCGACTGCGGCCCACGATGTCATCGATTGAAACTGTCGCCGCCTCCGCGAACTCACCCGCTGAGAAACGTTCTATTGGGTCGGCGATGTCAACCAGGTGGTGAGGGACGAGTGACCGGTCCTCGAGAGTCGGTTTGTCGGTGCCGATGTCGAGGCCGCGGTAGACCGCGAACGCGTCGGCGGACACGATTTCTCCGCCGATCTGTTCGGCGACCTCGAGACCGAGACGGCTTTTCCCAGATCCGGTCGGGCCCAAGATCACCAGCAGGGGAGTCAGCGCATTCTCCACGCCAGAAGCCTAATTCGACGGCACGAAAGTCCGCAAGCAGGATTTCGGATTGCGGATTTCGGATTTCGAATTTCCCGCCCCTCCCCCCATGGTCGGATCGCCCTGGGTGGGCGGGGGAATAATCCGAAATTCGAAATCCGAAATTCGAAATAATTTATGGAAATGCGACCCACCGCACGCCATCCCACCTTGCTCCGCACCTTCCGTCTCTGGCGGGATACCTGAAAGGGATGTGTCGATCGGTGAGGCGTTTCAAGACTTCAGCGTGGGGGTGCCCATGGGTGTTACCGGGCGCCGCGGGTATCAAAGCGACCGCGGGTGAAGTGGCCTCGAGGAAGGTGGGCGAGGTCGATCTGCGGCCCCCGTGATGGGCCACCACCAGGACCGTGCTCCGCAACGGGCCGGTTTGGGCGAGCGTGTGCTCGGTCGAGCGTCCGATGTCGGCGGTGATCAGGACCGAGCCGTGTCCGAAGAGGGATCTGACGACCAGCGACCGTTCGTTCTCCTGCCGCGGCGGATTCGCGGCCGGCGGCCATACGATGTCGAGCCGGATCGATCCGAGAGTGGCAGACGAGCCCGAGGCGGCCGGCTGAATCCGCACTCCTCCTCGTCGGGCGGCTCGCAAAAGGGCCACCACCGCCGGTTCGGTCAACATCCATGCCGGGAAGATCAGTTGATCCACCTCCATCGAACGCAGGATGTCGACCATACCGCCCACGTGGTCTTCGTCGGTGTGTGAGGCGACCACGGCGCGTAGATGGCGGCGCCCGTCCTCAGCGAGCATCTGCGCCGCCTCTCGCTGGTATCGGCCGGCGTCGGCCAGCACGGCATCGACCCCGTCGCTGACGAGAACCGAGGCACCGTCGCTCACCGGCAGCAGCACGACAGTTGGCACGGCTGTTGATCGAGGGAACAGCCACGTGAGGCTGATAACGGCAAGGACGCACAGCCACGCCGAAACGCCGACTCGGGCCCATCGCTGCGGCTGCAGGGCGACCCAACCGGTGATGACGAGGAGGACGGCGGCCGCGACCGGAATCGGCGGCGTCACGAGCTCGGCGGCTCGTGCGGGAGTGCTGACAACGCGGAGAACAGAGAGAAGAAGGTTGACGAAATCGAGACCGAAAGCGGCCGGTGCGCGCCACAGCTGGGCGATCACGGTCGCGGCCACGGATCCGAGAATAATCGGGGCCAGCAGGGGAAGGGCGAGCAGGTTGGCGATGATGGCGCCCGGAATCAGGGTCCGGAAGTGCCAGGAGACGAGCGGCGCCGCGGCGATCTGCGCGACCACGGGCACGACCACCGCCCCCGTGATCCAACGCGGGCCGAACAGGAACGTGATCAAAACCGGAACCCAGCGGACGAGGGCGGCGGTGATAACAACCGTGAGCTGGAAACCGATATCCGCGATCAGAGACGGTTGGGCGACGAGCAGTGCGGTGACCGCGAGGAGCACCGCCGCCATCGGAAGAATGGCCCTGCCGAGGAGGCGTGCGCCGAGGTAGATGGCCACCATCAGGGCCGCTCGCATGGCCGAAGGTGCGGCACCGGCGAGGAAGGCGTAGGCGGGAACTGCCGTCAGGACTGCGATGCGGGTCGTGCGCGGACCGACGCCGGTCAAAGCGAACATCATCCACACCGCGCCGCCGACCAACCCGACGTGGAGCCCACTGACTGCGAGCATGTGGGCAAGGCCGGAGCGGCGCCAGCGGTCGCGGACTTCGCGGGGCACGAGGTCGCGCCGACCGAGGGCCAACGCGGCAGCCATCTCCGCGGTGCGAATGCGAGTGACGTCGGCGTCGGCCGCTCGCAGCAGGTTGCGGGCGAGTCGGTCGCGGGCGGTGGGGAGAAAACGCCGGTCACCTTCGGTCTGGATGAGACGATCGGAAGCGACCACCAGAAGCGGGTTGCGGTGATCGCCACGGATCCGCGCCAGGACCTCGACCACCGATCCAGGCCGAGGCAGAGCATTCGGGTCTGATGACCCCCGGATTTCGAGGCGGCAGTGCCGGGGGAGCCAGAGGTTCTCGTCGCCCCGGCTTGCCGTCACAACCTGGACTCGGGTGCGGTGCCCCCACCGCGCGTCGCTCCATCCTTCGATGATCACCAGCTGTGCGCGAACCGTGACTACGCCGTCGGCGATCAACCGTTGCAGATGAAGCATCTCTCCCGTTTGGCCGAGCCCACGACCACAGACCAGGGCAAGACCGGCGAGCAGCCACAGCTCGGAGCGCGCCCGACACCCCAGGCGGAGGGCGACGGTTGTGGCCGCCAGACCGATTAGCAGCAGAAAAGGCGGCAGCCACGATGGCGGTTCAACGGTCGTGATGGTCGAACACAGGGCGCCGATTGAGGCTCCTGTGGTCAGCAGCCACAACGGGCGCAGTGCGACCGCTGCAGCATCTCCATCTTTCACAACCGCTCCAGGAGCGCGAGGATCTCGACGTGGTGGGTCGATGGGAAGAGATCGAAGATCTCGACCACGCGCGGCTCGAAACCGTGTGCACACAAGAATCCGGCATCGCGCGCCCAGGTGGCGGGGTCGCATCCGAGCATCAGGAGGCGGTGCGGTTGCCACCGCGCGAGCTGCCGGCGGAGGTTTTTGCTCAGACCGGTGCGCGGCGGGTCGGTGATGACGAAGGCTTCCGGCGGCAGGCCCCCGGCGTCGGCGATGAACGCTTCGGCGGTGGTACCGACGATGACCCGAGCTCCCGGGAGATTCCTGCCGGCGGCCAGCGCGGCCTCTCGATGGGGTTCGACCAGGGTCAGGTCGCGCTCGCCGGCGAAACGGGCGGCGGCGGCCAGATACCCGACCCCGGCGTGCAGATCGTAGACCGGCGCCGCGTCGCACCCGACGATCTCCGCAACGCGTCTGAAGAGAGGAAGGATGAGGTGGCGATTGCCCTGGAAAAAGGAGCCGATGGGCACGTTGAGCGGAATCGGCAGTTCGATTCTGACCTCGATCGTACCCCAAACAGAATTCAGATTGCCCGCTTTCGAGAGGTAATGAAAACCGGATGCCACGGGGCCCATCTCGTCCGGTCCGGGAACCCATTCGGGGTCGATCTCCTTCGGACCGCCCTTGGCTGGACGCAGCGCCGCCACCTTGCTATTCGCATCCGTCCCCTCGAGCCACTCGACGTCGATGTACTCCGGACAACGAACCGAGAGCGCTTTTGTGAGTTGCGGCAGGGCCCCCATCAGCCGGGGCGAGAGAATCCGGCACGAATCGATGGATGCCACCTGACGGCTGCGATGCTCATAGAAACCGAGGCGATTCTGTCCGGCATCCCAGTGCAACCTGGCGCGCAAACGGTAGCCGCCGTCCGATCTATGGATCGGCGCCGAGGCGATGCGGGTTGCCAGCTCGGGAAAGGCACGTGCCGCCTCCACCGCAGCCGCCACCTTCAAGTCCGCGCCGTCTCCGAGATCCACATGCGGCCAATCGCAGCCGCCGCACACGCCGGAATGGGGACACGGATCCTTCGACCGCGCGGGGTGGGGCTCCGACAACACCTCCAGAGTTCTCGCCTCGACAATCCCGGCGCGGCGCTTCGTGACTTCGGCGCGTATGCGCTCGCCTGGCAGCGCACCACCCACCATCCAGGTGGCGCCTTCATGGTGGGCGATGGCGCGGCCGCCGCCGACCAGCTTTTCGGCGACAACCGAGACCGACTGATCGGCCGGCGGATCCCCACCGCTGCTTGCAGGGCTCACCCTTCGAGCTCCAGCCGGGGCAGCTCGAGGTCGCTGCGCAGCATCCGGTCACGGAGCGCGCGGAACGTCCTCTCGCGGGCTTCCGGTGTTGCAGCGGCCGCTTCGGCTTGGTGTCGAGCGCGCTTTTCGAGGGACTGCCTGGTGGGCTCGTCGAGGGCCTCGAGACAGTTGGCAAGGAGGGCCGATTCGAGGGCGAAGAGATGTTCTTCGATGGCGGAAACAGGAAGCTCGAATGCGGCTTCCACTGCCGTCGCGATACTTTCGATGATGTTTGCGACGCGTGGCCTCTCCTGACGCGACCGGGCTGCGACGGCCCTGAGATCGGTCGCGAGGGCCTCGAGTCCGGGTTGTTGATCAGGGGGAGGGGACGTGCCATCGTCGGGCGCTCCGACTTGCATCTCGGCCAACCGTCGGGCTTGTTTGCGGACCGCGTGCCGGCAGTACGAGAGGCTGACGACTGGATCAAGCTCACCCCGCTCTCTGCGACGCGCGAGGACCTCGGTGATGCCGGCTCGCGCTGCGACCAGAGGGATCCCATCTCGCCACCACTCGCGGAGCAGGTGAAAATCCTTGGGAGAAAGGACGTGAGGTACTCCGCGAAGGGTCGCGAAAAGATCCTCGACGGCGCGGTAGTACTCCAGTTCTTTTTCGTCTTCGGGCGCCATGCCGGCAGTGTACCGCGCCATGCGGCGAACGATCAGCGGCAATGGGGATCCGCGTCCGAGTCCGCGCCCGAGCTGTCAGTTCAGAGAGGCGGCAGTATTCGATCTCTGAAGGCTTTTCGATAGCGATCCCGATAGCGATAGCAAAACACGTTCCTTTCTGCCCCGTACAGGTACAATGCGACAGATACCATGCGTCGTGTTTCCTGCTTGATCATCAGTGTGTATCTTGCTGCCGCGGCCCCGGCGGCAGTCGCAGGACCGTGGGGCGCACTCCCCGATGCGATCACTCGCCTGCAGGCAAATCCGCGGGAGCGGTCGGCCCAGGCGGTGGTTGAGGAAGCTGAAGCATCGATTCTGCGTGAGGTGAGCAGCGGGCATGTGGCGGCGGTGGCGGTGCTCATGGAAACCTTCGCCAGCCTGATCGTCCAGCTTGACGACGGAGAACGGCGCCTGCAACGTCAGGAGGCGAGGACCGCCGCCGCCCTGGTCGCCTGGGGCGACGGGCGCCAAGAATCCGATCTGGCAGCAGCGGCCTCCGCCTGGACCTTGGCCGCCAGATATGATGTGACGGGCCCGGCGATCGAAAGACTCCGACGAATCCTGCTGCCGCCGGTTGAGCCTGAAGGCGGCCAGAGCTGGCATTCGCCCGTCGATGGCGCGGAGCTCATTTATCAACCGCCGATCCGGGTTCGCGTCGGCTGTTCGGTGAACGACCATCGATGCCGGGAGAACGAGATCTATTTCCGCTGGGTCGACGTTCCGGGCCTGTGGATCGAGTCCAGAGAGGTTACCAATCAACGGTACCGGATCTGTGTCGATGCCGGCCACTGCACCCCACCGTCGGACGACTCCGCTTTCAACGACCCTGCGCGCATCCAACACCCGGTCGTCGGTCTCACCTGGAGCCAGGCACGCGACTTTTCGAGGTGGGCCGGCAGGCGGCTTCCGTCCGAGTCGGAGTGGGAGCGGGTGGCGCGTGGCAGAGAGACCGGCTCGAGGTTTCCGTGGGGTAACAGTCGTCGCACCGAGCTCGCAAACGTCTGGGACGAAACGATGGCAGCGGGTAGAGGAACATTGCCGGCTGCAACCTTTGCGGGCACCGGTTGGGGCGTATTTGACATGGCGGGAAACGTCTGGGAATGGTGCCAAGATCGCTATCAGACCGGATTCAAGGAGATGCCTGCCGATGGGTCACCGAACCTCAACGGCGTGGGAAGGGTTGTACGAGGCGGCTCGTGGAGGCGGGGCATCGACCTGGCGAGGGTCTCCGCGCGCACGTGGTTCGAAGAGGGCTACCGTGGGGATGACCTCGGCTTCAGGTGTGCTTTGGATCGAACGTCTAACATCAGCGACTTGAAGGTGCGTTCCACCGCCGAGAACATTTTCGTTCTGAGTTCGGCGCCCGGAAGCGAGCTGGTTGGAGTCGAGTTGAGCACCGAAGATCGCAGATACCTCGAGCGCCGCGCGCTGACCTGGCTGATGTTGGAACGTCGGGCCAATGAGGCGATGCTGCAGGCGGCGACCATTCTTCGTAGGGACCCTCGCGACCCGGTGGCCCTTGATCTCCTGGGTTGGGTGGAAGGTGAGATGGTCGAGGAAGCATTGGCTGGAGACACTGATTCGCTGATGCAACTGCGGTCTCGCTACTTGAGTGGTGTGTCCAGGAGCCCGAGATTCGAGCGTCGCATGCGAGAGACGGATGAGCGGTTGGTGAGCGCCTTGCTTGAGTGTGGCACGACCATGGCGCGCGACGGGCAGCGTGAACGAGCCCGCCGGTGTTTTGACGCAGGCCTCGCAATCGACCCCAACAACCAGCGCATCCGACATGGTCGGGACACGCTCGAGCCCGCCGCGGGAGAAACGCGGATCTGGTCCTCGGACGGCCGGGTGATGGTGTGGGTCCCGTCAGGGAGCTTCCGCTTTGGCGCCAGCCTGACCGACCGCCAGTTTGCCGTCGACGAGCTCCCGGCCGGCCGCCGGAACGTCGCGGGATTCTGGCTCGATCGCAACGAGGTCACCAACGCTGATTATCGCCGCTGCGTCGAAGCCGGCGCATGCACCCCACCCAGCAAAACCGAGGCGTACGAAGATCCCAACCGCGGGTCGCATCCCGTACTGTGGGTGAGCTGGTACCAGGCGCACGAGTTTGCTCACTGGGCCGGTAAACGCCTGCCATCGGAGGTCGAGTGGGAACGTGCGGCGCGCGCGGGGAGCAATACGCGGTTTCCTTGGGGAGAAACCTGGGAGTCTGATCGCGCCAACGCATTCGACATCGAAGGAAGCGATCGCTGGGGCGCCGAGGCACCGGTGGGCAGCTTTCCTGCAAACGCCTGGGGCATCCACGACCTGATCGGCAACGCGGCGGAGTGGGTGCAGGATGTCTATCACACCAGCTACTCTGGCGGACCTCGAGACGGAACCGCGTGGGAACAGGAGACCGGCCCGTCTACCGAACGCCGCCGAGTGGTCCGGGGGGGCTCGTATTTCGACCCCCCGTCGAAGCAGAGAGTCTCGCGTCGCTCGTCGCGGAGACCGACCGAGGACCATCGCACGACGGGCTTCCGCTGCGCGGCGGACTAGCCCCGCCCGCCCGCCCAATATTGATTTCGAATTTCGGATTTCGAATTCTTCAACCGCAATCCGCTCAGGAGAGGGTCGACGGTGAGTGGGTGGGAATTCCGAACTCCGAATTCCGAATTCGTTATAGGCCGACTTTTTCGAGGATGCGGTCCAGCGCTTCCAGCTCCCCGCGGGTGGTATAGAAATGGGGCGAGAATCTCACGTACCCCTGTCGCACCGACACCACGACACGTCGCTCGAGGAGTCGCCGGCGGGCATCTGCCGGGCTGACACTCGGACAGCGGGCGGCGACGATGCCGGCGATCGGGTGCCCGGACCCAGGTGAAAAGACATCCCATCCATGCGCGAGAAGGACCCGAGTCAGAAGACGGGAAAGTGTCTCGATTCTGGCCTGAATATTGTCTTGCCCGACTGCGGCGATCAGGTCGAGAGCGGCCGCAAGCCCTGCCACGCCAACGTCGTTATAAGCGCCCGCCTCGAATTTCCGGCCGTCGGCGTGATATTCGAGACGCTGCAGGAAGAAATCTTGGGGGGCCAGCGCCACGTTGCGCCAACCGGATATGACGGGTTGGAGACGGGCGCGAAGATCCTCGGTGGTTGCCATAATGCCGGCGCCCTCCGGACCGAGGAGCCACTTGTGCCCATCGGCCACAACCGCGTCTACCCCGAGCGCGACCAGGTGCAGCGGCAACACGCCCATTCCTTGGATGGCGTCGACGATCAAAATGATGCCGCGGTCTCGACAGAGACGGCCGAGCTGTGCCAGCGGTGCGATCCAGCCGGTATGGAAGGCGACCCACGAGACCGACAACAGCTTTGTCCTTTCCCCCATGTGCTGTTCCACCACCTTCGGGTCGATGCGTCCGTCGGGCTGCGGGAAACGCACGACCTTAACGCCTCTGCGGGCGAGGCCGAGCCACGGCGCCACGTTGGCGGCAAACTCCTCGCTTCCAACCAGAATCTCGTCGCCTTCGTTCCAGTCCAGACCTTCGGCTATCAGCGACAGGCCTTCGGAGGTGCTGCGGATGATCGAGATGTCGTCGGGCGCACAGCCGGCGAGTTGGCTGCCGAGGTGGCGACAGCTGAGATGGTTGTTCCGCCACTCCTTGTGGTTGTCGTAGCCGGTCTCTTCCTGCTCGGTGATGCGTTGACGCATCGCTTCGGCGACCGGCCTCGGCAACGGGCAGACCGCCGCGTGGTCGAGATAGAGCGCGTGCTCCCTCACCGGGAACTCGGGCAGCCAATCACCAAGCTCGAAACTCATGGCGCGATCATACCGCGGCCGATCCCGCGCCCGTGCCCGTCTTCGTCTCCGCGCCCGAATGGCCCACCCGCTGCGATCTCCGATCGCAGCCACGCGTCCTCGATCCTCAGGATCTCCGAGAGCGAGCTCTCGTCGACCCTCGGACCTCGTCCGCTGCACGCCTTCGGCGCGCGGGCGGCCCCTTCTCTGTCATCCTGAGCGAGCGAACGGAGTGAGCGAGTCGAAGGACCCCCTCAACCTTGGAGGTTGCCCCTCCACCCTTTTCCCTCGGGCCGATCCCGGACCTGGATGTCGCGCTTCGCTCATCGGCATCGTCGGGATGATCACGAGATCAATCCCTCCTCGCCTCTGTCGCTCATCGCGTCCCCAGGTCCAATCTCGGCGCAACACGAAATCTCCGCTTGGCTCCGATTTCGTGAGGCGCGTTCACGCCGGTGAAGGACCAAAGTCGGCGGGGCGCCTGCGGCGCCCGCGGACTTCGTCCGCCCGCTGTCGTTTTCGGCTTCTACTGCGGCCCCAAACCCGCCGCAATCTGGCGCCCGCGAGCGGACGCCATCTCACGACGTCTCCCGGCCCTCGCGACGAAGCCCTTCACTCCAGCGACCGCCGACGGACTCTGTTTTGAATGAAATTCGGGCGAACGCTGGAGATATCCCAAGCCCCAGGTCCCAAGCCGCCGGGCTCTACTCGACCCTCGACAACAGCTGAATTCTCTGTATCTGAAGCAATCCTGGTTTGACAAGTGCTTCGGGATCTCGGATTGCGAGTGGAATCAGGTCGCTCTCCGGGATTCCCGTCTCCGTCATGTCGGGTCCGCGAAGAAGACCGTTTCCGGAGGCGCGACCGGAGGGCTCGCCGTAGGCACTCATCCTGCGAGCGAGCTCGACGATGTTCTCCCACTGCGATGGCGGATAGTTGGGCTGGCTCGATAGCGGATATATGACGTAGCCGACCCGGGTCCGCAGATTGGCGGCCTGGAGAAGATCGGAGTCTGAAGCGGAGGTGAGAAAACGCTGGCTGACGGCATAGGTGTGCTGGGGGTCGAGGTCGCGAAGAATCGCGAGGTGCTCCTGATCGGTCATTCGTACCGGTATATCCGAGTCACGCAAGACCTCGACCAGCAGATCCTGAATATGATCGCCGATCTGCGCACCACCCTCGGCCGGCGCCGGGAACCAGTCGCCGGATATCGGTTCCAGCCTCACGAGATACAGCCCGAGACACGAACTTGGCGAGCCATCCTCGGATTTCGATCCCGAGACCATGGCCTGGCGTTGGGCGAGCCTCAGCTCGTACGGCAAGAAGATCCTCAGAAAATCGAGGTTGGCGACGGGCGCGGCGGCGCGTTGTTGACTGCGATCGGTCATTGATTGATGTTCGCAGAATACGCAGTTGGAGTCAACGCGGAGGATGTGACGGGTCTCAGTTTTCGGGTGGATTTGGCTTCGCGCACCGAAAAGCTCTCAGCCATCAGCTCTCAGCGATCAGCATTCGAGCCGTGGCCCATGGGCGGGTTGGCGGAGCTGATTGCTGAGGGCTGACTGCTGACGGCTAATCCTTCGCCCGCAACACGTTGAGCGCGCTTCCGGCTTTAAACCACTCCACCTGCTCCTCATTCAAGCTGTGCTCGAGGGCGAACTTCTCCTCGGCACCGTTCGCGTGGTGGAGGACCGCAGTGATCGGTTGACCGGGAGCGATTTCAGCCAGACCGGTCAGCGACAACCGGTCGTCGACCCGGATTTTCTCGTAGTCGGAGGGATCCGCGAACCGGAGGGGCAGCATCCCCTGCTTTTTGAGGTTGGTTTCGGCGATACGCGCGAAGGAGCGGGCTATGACCGCCATGCCCGCCATGTAGCGTGGCTCCATGGCGGCGTGCTCACGCGACGAGCCTTCGCCGTAGTTTTCGTCGGCGACCGCCACCCACCTGATGCCTCGTTCCTTGTACTCCCGCGCGAGCTTGGGCAGCTGCTTGGCTTCGCCGGTCTCGATGTCGATGCCGTAACCGGGTTCGTCGGCGAAGGAGTTGTTGGCGCCGAGGAAGAGATTGTCCGAGATGTTGTCGAGGTGGCCTCTGAATCGGAGCCATGGCCCGGCCTGCGAAATATGGTCGGTGGTACATTTGCCGCGCGCCTTCAGCAGCACCGGCATTCTCTCGTAGTCCTGACCGTCCCACGGCGGAAAAGGCTCCAGAAGCTGCAGCCGCTCGGACCCGTCCGCAACCTTGACCTCGACCGACGAGCGATCCTCGGGCGGCGCCAGGTAGCCCTCCGCTTTGAAGACAAAACCGTTCTTCGGCACTTCGGGCGCCGGCGCCGGCGGCCGCAGCCGATACGAGCTGCCGTCGGGCGCCGTGAGCTCGTCGGTCAGGGGGTTGGTGGTGAGGTTTCCGGTCAGGGCGTAGGCGACCACAATCTCGGGGCTGGTGAGGAACGAGTTGGTTTGCGGGTTGCCGTCGTTCCTTTTGGCGAAGTTACGGTTGAAGGAGCTGATGATCGAGTTGACGTCGCCATCGCGGATATCCTCGCGATGCCACTGGCCGATGCACGGACCGCAGGCGTTGGCGAGTACGGTGGCGCCGAGCCGATCGAGGGTCTTCATCTGGCCATCTCGCGCGATGGTTGCCTCGATCTGCTCCGAACCGGGGGTCACCCAGAGGGCGCATTTGATCTTCCCACCGGCTGCCAGCGCTTGCTCGGCGACATCGGCGGCTCGGGTCAGGTCCTCGTAGGAGGAGTTGGTGCACGAGCCGATCAGTCCGGCGGTGAGGTTGTCGGGATAGCCGTGCTCGACAACGTCCGCAGCCATCTGCGAGACCGGCCGCGCGAGATCGGGCGAGAACGGGCCGACGATATGAGGCTCGAGGGTGTCGAGATCGATTTCGATGACGAGGTCGAAGAACCGCTCGGGGTCGGACGCGACCTCTGGATCAGCGGTCAGCAAGGCTTTGTTGGCCTCAGCGAGGGTGGCGATGCGCGCTCGCTGGGTCGCATCGAGGTAAATCTTGGCGCGCCGATCGTACGGAAAGATGGACGTGGTGGCGCCGAGCTCAGCTCCCATGTTGGTGATGGTGCCTTTGCCGGTGGTCGAAATCGACTCGCAGCCGGGGCCGACGTACTCGATGATACGGTTGGTGCCGCCCTTGACGGTGAGGATGCCGAGGAGCTTGAGAATGACGTCCTTGGGCGACGCCCACCCCTTGAGGCTGCCGGTCAGTTTGACGCCGACAATCTCGGGCTGCAGGACCTCCCAATCGAAGCCGGCCATCACGTCGACCGCGTCAGCCCCGCCGACTCCTACTGCGATCATCCCAAGCCCCCCGGCGTTGGGGGTATGGGAATCGGTGCCGATCATCATTCCGCCCGGAAAGGCGTAGTTCTCGAGCACGACCTGGTGGATGATGCCGGAGCCCGGCTTCCAGAAGCCGATTCCGTAACGCGCCGACGCGGTCTGAAGGAAGTCGTAGACCTCCCGGTTGCGGTCGATGGCAACCTTGACGTCCCCGTCGGCCCCGGATCGGGCCTGGATCAGGTGGTCGCAGTGAACGGTGGACGGGACGGCTGTCGTGTCCTTGCCTGAAAGCATGAACTGGAGGAGCGCCATCTGTGCGGTGGCATCCTGCATGGCGACCCGATCGGGGCGAAGCCGGAGGTATGCCTTGCCGCGATCGAGATCTTCCTCCGGGTCCGCGAGATGGCCGAAAAGCACCTTCTCGGCCAGGGTCAGGGGCCGATCCAGCCGCTTACGGATGACCGCCAGTCGCTCGCGGGAGGTGTCGTATACAGATTGGACGAACTCGGGGGTGGTCTCGATCGGCGGCATTGGGGTTCTCCTTGTCGATGTCGCGACGGTTGTTGCGCGCCGCGGTGCGTCAAGTATTCTACATCGCCCACCCATCCACCCACCCATTTTGGATTTAGGATTTCCAATTTCGGATATGCGCTCGACTCCCGTGGGTCTGGGTGGGTGGGGTAAATTCGAAATCCGAAATCCGAAATCCGAAATTGTTCCAACGGCGGAGGTAATCTGAACCAGCCATGATCCTCAGGACCGGCGATGATGGTCACGACCCGCGCTTCTTATGTGACGCGATGCTGGGCTCGTTGGCTCGGTGGCTCCGTTTCTTCGGCTTCGACGCCGTCTTCCTCGAGCCCGGGCCGGAAGACCACTGGCTCGCCGAACGGGCTCAGGCCGAGGGCCGATGGCTGTTGACCCGGGATCGCGAGCTGGCCTCCGCCGGGCCGAGGACGATGCTTGTCCGAGCCAATGATCTCGAGGACCAGCTGATCGAAGTGTTCGGTCGTCTCGGCCTGCGACCGGACGCGACTCTGGAGAACGCGCGGTGTAGCGAGTGCAACGGTGAACTCGTAGATGTGGCGCGGGAAGATGTGGCCGAGGTCGCGCCGCCGCACGTCCTGGCGACTGCGCCCCGTTTCCGCCGTTGCACCTGCTGTCGGCGGGTCTACTGGCCGGGTTCACACGGTGACAAAATCCTCGCCCGAATGAAACGGGTCACTGCGCTCATCGACAACGCACCGCCTCGGCCTATGAAGGCGCGTCCTTCTGGGCGCGCCAACGACACTTGAATACCCCGTTGGCGGGCCCTGAAGGACCCGCCTACAGAGAAACTCAGATTTCTATCTGTAGAATGACCACATGACGGCGAATAACGACGACGCTCTTGCTGCGCTTGAAGCCCTTCTCGGTCATCAATTCGAAGATTGTGACCTGCTGCGGCGCGCACTGCGCCATGGCTCGGCGGTGACCGCGCAGGAGAGAGGCTCCTATCAGCGGCTCGAGTTCCTCGGTGACGCCGTGATCGGGCACGCGGTGGCGCAAATCCTCTTCGAGGAGTTTCCGGAGGACGATCAGGGCGTGCTGACCCGCAAGCGCGTCCATCTGGTGCGTTCGGAAAGGTTGGCCGAACGGGCCGCCCTGCTCGGGCTCGACGGCTGGGTAGTTCTGGGGCCGAGTGAAGAGTTGGCGCGGGGAAGGGAACGGTCGGCGCTCCTCGAGGACCTCTTCGAGGCGGTGGTCGGCGCCATCGTCCTCGATGGTGGATGGGAGGCGGCCCTCGATTTCATCCACGACCAGTTCGCCCACGACCTGGAGAACCTCGACCAGCGGACCCTGGCTCTCGCAGACCCCAAGTCCTCGCTCCAGGAGGTCGCCCAGGCGCGCGGCCTGCCATTGCCCGAGTACCGAAAGGTCGGTGTGTCGGGGCCCGACCACCGCCGCCTGTGGGTCTACGACGTCATCTGGGATGGCGAGGAGGTGGCTCGAGGCGAAGGGGTCAGCAAACGCGAGGCACAGCATCAGGCTGCTCGCCGCGCCCTCGTGCGATTGGGGCTTGTTCCCGACGAGTGATGCGTGCTGGCTGGTTTCGATGCGGCCTTCTGTCAGAGCGCGTCCGGAGAGTGCCACCGCTGACGATGTTTGCCTCTGGCGCAAATATCCAATCAAAAGTGCTCGTGCCAAAATCGTTCCCAGTGGCACGTACGGTATGGCGCCCTCGCCTCGCAGATCGCACCTCGGGTGGGAGGTGAATCCGAAATCCGAAATTCGAAATCCGAAATTGGACGGTTCGGGGAGAGGTACGATGTCCCGATGAGCGACCCCCATCCACTTCTGGAGCGCGCCAAGGAGGCACCCGAGAAACCCGGGGTCTACCGATTCCAGGATCGGACGGGGAAGGACATCTACGTCGGCAAGGCGCGCGACCTCCGGCGAAGAGTCCTCTCGTACTTCGGCAGGCAGGACCTGCCGGAGCGAACCCAGAACATGATGAAGAAGGCCCGCCGTCTCGATTTCGCCGTCACAGCCAGTGAGGCCGAGGCCTTCATTCTCGAAAATACCCTGATCAAACGCCTCCGCCCGCGTTTCAACGTCCTTCTGAGAGATGACAAAACCTATCCCTACCTCAAGCTCACAACCGGCGAGGCGTGGCCGCGGGTCGAGCTGACCCGCCGCGTCCGAGATGACGGTCACAGTTACTTCGGGCCCTTCATGGGCCAGCGCATGGCGCGAAAACTGATGGATCTGTCCCGCACCCACTTCCAGGTGCGGACCTGCCAGATCGAGATCGATGGTCGTCTTGCGCGGCCCTGTCTCTACTACCACATGCGGGCCTGTCTGGGGCCCTGCGTCAAAGGTCTCACGACACCTGAAGATTACGCAGAGGTGGTCGAAGAGCTGCGTCTCTTTCTCGCCGGGCGTCACCGCCAACTCATGCCCCGGCTCGAAAAGACTATGTGGGCCGCTTCGGAACGCGAGGACTTCGAGCTCGCAGCGCGCTACCGCGATCTGATCGCAGTCGTCAAACGTCTCGGAGAAAAACAGGATGTCGAGCGCCCCGGTCGCGGTGACGCCGACGTGGTCGCGGTCTGGACCGACGGCGAGCACGCGACGGTGTGCCTCCTGCCGTATCGTGCGGGGCGATTGGTGGACAAACGGGAGTTCCACTTCGAGGGCGTTGGAGACGTTTCCGCGAACGAGCTCGCTGTGAGCTTTCTTGCCCAGTACTACGAGGCGAACCCGTCGGTTCCGCGCCGATTGGAAATGGTGCAGGAGCTGGAAGGAGATGACCGCGAAATGCTGCGTGCGTTTCTCCAACACATCCGGGGTCATGCGGTGGAAATCTCGAGACCCCAGAGAGGAGCGCGTGCGAGACGCGTCCAGCTCGCCCTCGACAACGCGCGGGCCGCGTTTGAGCTCCGATTCCGTGCCCCCCGCTCCCAGGCCCAATATCTGGCTCGCCGCATCGGTGAGGCGCTCGGTCTGCCCGGGCCGGTCACTCACCTCGAGTGCTTCGATATCTCCCATTCGAGTGGAAAAGAGACGACCGCCTCGTGCGTCGTCTGGCTGGACGGGCGGATGAACAAACGCCGGTACCGCAGTTTCAATATCCGCGAGGTCGAGGGCGTCGATGATTTCTCGGCCATCGCCGAGGCAGTTGGCCGACGCTACCGCCGCCTGCGTGACGAAGAACGACCGATGCCCGATCTCGTGTTGATCGATGGCGGGGTCGGTCAGCTCAATGCCGCGATGGCGGCCCTCGATTCGCTCGGACTCGACCTGCCGATCGCAGCGCTGGCCAAACGGGAGGAGCTGGTGTGGCTTCCGGCTGCGTCGGAGCCGCTTCGACTCGACCCTTCAGATCCCGCCCACCTGGTGCTGCGTGAGGTCCGCGACGAGGCCCATCGTTTTGCCGTGAGACGTCACCGGGCGCGGCGGTCGAAACGAACTCTCTCGACCCAGCTTCTGGCAGTGCCCGGCATCGGCCCTGGACGGGCCCGGGCGTTGCTCAACAGATTCGGATCGGTTCGAGGGGTCCAGCGGGCAACGGTCGACGAGCTGCAACGCGCGCTCGGCCCACGACTCGGACGCCACCTCTGGCATCACCTCCATGCCGGAGAGTCGTCCGCCGAAGGCTGAGTCAGGGAAATTTCGGATTTCGGATTTCCCACCCGCCCTCCCTCGTGAGCTGGCTGACCCAGGCCGGACGTTATGTGGTCGAAGCGCTGGTGGGCCGTGAAGTTTGGACTCGCCAATCATGGCGCACTGAATCTGGGGGTTTTGTCCGGCGAAGGCGTGTGCACCCAAATAGTCAAGCCCTATTTCGGTGGGTGGGGGAAAAATCCGAAATCCGAAATCCGAAATCCGAAATCCGAAATTCGAAATTCAAGGTGGTATCGTGACGCCGTATGTTCGTCTCAGAAACGTTTACCAGTATTCAAGGGGAGGGCCTCCTGGCTGGGGTGCCCTCGCACTTCATCCGCACCTCGGGGTGCAATATGCGATGCCGGTGGTGCGACACGCCCTACACATCGTGGGAGCCGGACGGGGAACGGCGCCAGGTTTCGGAGCTGATCAAAGGGGCGCGAGCTTCCGGTGTAGGGCACGTAGTGGTGACCGGCGGCGAGCCGCTGTTGCAGCGAGAGATCGGTGCTCTCACCGAGGGTCTCGCCGCGGCCGGGCTCCACGTCACGGTGGAGTCCGCCGGCACTGTCGATCCGCCGTTCCACTGCGATCTCCTCTCACTGTCGCCAAAGACCGCCAACTCCGATCCTTCGGGCAGGCATCGCGATCGGCATCGTCGATTGCGGCTCGACCAAAAACCGGCAGTCCGGCTTCTCAAGCGCTTTCCGGAGCACCAGCTCAAGTTTGTGGTCGAGGGCGCCGAGGACATGCCCGAAATCCTCGAGATGTTGGCAGGTTTCGGTGATGTCGAGCCGGCGCGGGTCCTGCTCATGGCTCAGGGCCGGACCCTTGACGAGGTGACGGCACGCGCACCTGCAATCGCGGCCTTGTGTCTCGAGCACGGCTTTCGCTACACTCCCCGTCTACATCTGGACCTCTTCGGAGGCGGCCCGGGAGTGTGAATGGGTTTTTTCA
>CAYRFI010000022.1:32277-42448 GCA_964423595.1 uncultured Thermoanaerobaculia bacterium
ATCGCCAAGACGTTTGAGGTGGAGTACGGGCACCGGCTGAGCAAGCACCCGGAGAAATGTCGCTTCCCGCACGGCCATAGCCTTCGCATCGAAGTCGTGGCGCGCGGGCGTGAGCTCGATGACCACGATATGGTCTGTGACTACAAGGCGCTGAAAATGCTCGTCATCGACATCGTTGATCGTCTCGATCACGCGATGGCCCTCAATTCTTCCGATCCACAACTCGAGGGACTGGCGGCGATCGGCGATAGGGTGCTGCTCTTCGACGATTGCGATCCGACCACCGAGGTACTGGCGCGGTGGATCTTCAAGCAGATGGCCGGACGGCTCGCCGCAGGCGAAACCGTCCAGACACCGACTGGCGCGAAATACAAGATCCCTGCAGGTCTCGAGCTCGAGCGCGTGCGAGTCTGGGAGACGTCCACATCGTGGGGGGAATACGTCGGCCTTGAATGAGGAATGAGGAATGAGGAATTCCCAACCGCCCCCCAATTCGGAATGCTGAATTCGGAATTCCGAATTTCCGCTCACTTGATATATCGGATTTCGGATTTCGAATTTCGGGTGTCCCGCCCGCTCATCCCAGGGGTGAATTCTCAGTTCTCAATTCTCAATTTTGAATTGCAGCCCACCCGCCCAAAGGACCAGGAGGGTTGGACGGGAATGAAGAATTGAGAATTGAGAATTGAGCACTCAACAACAACGGCTACAATACTGTTCCGTCTATGGAGGATTATTCCCACACCAACCCTCTCGTTCCCGTTGAGACAGTTCATCACTGGCTCGATGGCCTCCAGCAACCAGTCGCGATCACCGGCGGAACGGGATTCATCGGCTCGCACCTTGTGGACACGCTGTGCGCAGCCGGGATCGAGCCCCGCGTTCTCGTCCGTGATCCGGGCGCACCGCGCTGGATCGCCGAGGCGCCCGTGGGCTGGGTGGTCGGCACGCTGGCCGACACGCAGGCCTTGAAGCGGCTGGTTGAAGGAGCCGGGACGGTCGTCCATCTGGCCGGTGTGCTGCGGGCCGGCCGGGAGAGTGATTTCGACACCGGAAACCGCCTCGGAACCGCCAATGTCGTTGCCGCTATGCGAGAGGTCGCTCGGTCGGCGCGTATGACCTATGTGTCATCTCTGGCTGGCGCTGGACCGTCGCCGACCCCGGAGGGACTCGGCCCCGAAGCCGAGCCGGCACCGATCTCGTGGTACGGGCGATCGAAGTTGGGTGCCGAATGGGAGGCCCGGAGCTGGACCGATGGCGCCGGGTGGGTGATCCTCCGCCCGCCCGCCGTCTACGGTCCGCGTGACACAGATGTCTTCGAGTTCTTCCGGATGGCCAATCGGGGCCTCGTTGCCCTGCCCTGCGGCGAGCGTTGGCTGACGGTCGCCTGGGTGGGAGACGTCGTGCGGTCGATCCTCGCGGCTTCTGCGGCTGCAGCCGGCAGCCTCTTCCACATTGGAGAGCCAAACCCCATGCGGTTTGATGAGCTCATCACAACACTCTGCAACGCGGGCGGCGTGCGGGCGCGGGTTGTGCGGGTGCCGCCGGCGTTGGTGTCCGGAGCCGGGGCGATCGGCAGTGCCCTGCAGAGTCTGGGCTGGCGCCGTCTTGCTTTGACCTCGGACAAGAGTCGAGAGCTGCTGGCGCGACACTGGACCGCACGCACCGCCGACAGCCTGGAAACCTTGGGAATCAAAGCCCTAAGGCCCTTTCACGCGGGCGCGGCTGAGACGTGGGACTGGTATCGAAATCAGGGCTGGCTGAGGTGAGACCAGCGCCGTTCCTGCTATCATGACCGCGCTGCAGCCGCTGCTGTATTGACAGCTGTGTGGCATGGGCTGAAGGCTGACAACGGAGTGAATGTGGACGTCTTTCAAAAATGCTTCGATTTCAAGGATGCGGACGCGGTCCGCGGCATGGGGGTCTATCCCTATTTTCGGATGATCGCCTCCGGCCAGGACCCGGTTGTGACCATGAATGGGCAGCGGGTCATCATGCTCGGATCGAACAACTACCTCGGGTTGACCAACCATCCGGAAATCAAGGCGGCGGCGGCGAGCGCGCTCGAGAGCTACGGCACCGGCACCGCCGGCTCGCGGTTCCTCAACGGCACCCTCGAAATCCACGTCGAGCTCGAGGAGAAGCTTGCCCAATTCATGAGACGAGAGGCGGCGTTGACGTTTTCGACCGGGTTCCAGGTCAACCTGGGAGTGATCTCGAGTCTGGTCGAACGCAATGACGTTGTGGTCCTGGACAACCTCGATCACGCATGCATTATCGACGGCGCCCGGTTGTCGTTCGGCCGGGTGCTGAAGTACCCGCACAATGACATGGATGCTCTGGAGGAGCGGCTTCGGAGCGTGGAAGACAATCGAGCGACGATGATCGTGGTCGACGGGGTCTTTTCCATGGAGGGTGATCTCGCAGATCTCCCTCGGATTGTCGAACTCAAGAAGAAGTTCAACGCTCGTCTAATGGTCGACGACGCGCACGGGGTCGGCGTGATGGGCGAGCATGGGCGCGGCACCATGGAACATTTCGGGCTCGAGGACGACGCCGATCTGGTGATGGGGACCTTTTCGAAGTCGCTGGCGACGGTCGGTGGTTTCGTGGCTGGTGACAGCCGGGTCATCGATTTCATCAAGCACAACGCGCGTTCGCTGATGTTCTCGGCCGCCCCGCCCCCGGCGTCGGTCGCCTCTGTGATCAAGGCTCTCGAGGTCATCGAGCGCGAGCCCGATCGCCGACTGCGGCTGTGGGAGAACACCGATTACATGAAGCGCGAGTTCTCCACTATGGGCTACGACACCGGAGCCTCTGCGTCACCGGTGATTCCCCTGGTGGTGGGCGAGGACGTGGCCGCGTTCAAGATGACCATCCGGCTGCAGGAGGAGGGGGTCTTCGCCAACCCGGTGGTGTCGCCGGCGGTTCCGAAGGGGCGGGCGATGATGCGGACCTCGTACATGGCGACCCATACTCGCGATCATCTCGACCGTGCCCTCGACGCTTTCCGCAAGGTGGGTCGCGAAATGGAAATTATCCCGTGAGAGTGAGCACTGTTCGGGGCCGCGCCGATCGAGCGCGTTTCATCGATCTGCCGTGGAAGATCTATCTCGGCGATCCCAACTGGGTGCCACCCCTCAAGGCGTCGGTTCGCGCGTTGCTCGATACCGCGAAGCACCCGTTTTACGAGGGCGGCAATGCCGCCGAGGCCGAGCTTTTTGTCGCCTGGGAGGGTCGCGATGTCGTCGGTCGCGTCGCCGCCATCCTCAATCACAACCACAACCGTGTCCACGAAGAAAACATCGTTTTCTTCGGGTTTTTCGAGACCATCGATCGGCCCGACGTGGCGCGGGGGCTCTTGACGGCTGTCGAACGCTGGGCAGCCAAACGCGGCGCTACCGCGGTTCGCGGCCCGATGAACCCGTCCACCAATTACGAGTGTGGCCTGCTGATCGAGGGTTTCGCACGTCCGCCGGCGTTGATGATGACGTACAATCCGCAGTCCTATGTCCGTCTTATCGAGGGCGCCGGCTACCGCAAGGTCAAGGACCTGCACGCCTACATATCGCCGGTCCACGGCGCCAGCCTCGGCCGGCTGCAGAAGCTCGCCGAACGAACGCGGGCGCGAAACCCGGGGTTGACAACCCGCGGCGCCAACCTCGCGGACTTTCACGGCGAGGTCAAGCTGGTGCAGGAGATCTACAACGCCGCGTGGGAGAAAAACTGGGGATTCGTTCCCATGTCGGACGCCGAGATCGAGTGGCTGGCCAAAGAGCTCAAACCGCTCGTCCACCCCGAGCTGCTGCGATTCGCCCTTTATGACGATGAACCGGTGGCCTTTCTCCTGACGATGCCCGACTGGAACCCGGTGTTGGCCGACCTGGACGGCTCGCCGCTGCGTCACCCGCTCCGGACCCTCAAGCACGTCCTCAAGAGCAAACCCGAAACGATGGAGGGGCTGCGTCTCTTCACCCTTGGCACCAAGCCCGAACATCGCAAACGCGGTATCGAGGGCATCCTCCTCGGCGAGGGGCTCAAAGTCAGCCTCGATGTGGGCTATAAGTGGTGCGAGTACTCCTGGATTCTCGAGGACAACGAGCTCACAAAACGCGCCGTGCGGCTGATGGATGGCGAGCTGTACAAGATCTACCGCATTTACGAGAAGACCCTAGGCTGATCCCACCTACCGCCCGTCCAGTTATGAGTTCTTAGTTTTTAGTTTTGAGTTCTCCCCCGCCCGACCAAGGCTCAGGATGGACGGGCGGCAACTCGAAACTCGAAACTCATAACTCAAAACTAGGTACAGAGCCGTTCCCCGGTCGCGCTCCGATTTCCAGTCGCGCGAATGAAGCGTCTGGTGAGGTCGCGGACCATTTTCCGGATCTGAGGTTCGCTGTTGGATCCGTTCAAAGGAATCTGGGCCGCGGCGAGCGCCTGGTGGCCGCCGCCGAAGCCGCGCCTGCCGGCCAGGTTTCGGGCGATGCGGCCGGCGTGACGATCGCGGTCGATGGTGCGAAGGCTGACGTGGAGCCAGCCGTCGACCACCCCCAGGGTCATGGTCCAACGGACCTCTTCGGCGCGCAGCAGGAGATCGGCGGCCTCGGCGATCATTTCCGGGGACTCCAGTTGGCCCAAGAACGAAACGATTCGGTTGCCGTAGACCCTCGCATCGTCGAGAGCCGAGCGGAGCTTCGAGAAATAACTTCTGGGCAGTGGCGCCTGGACGATCCGTCCGATGGCGCGAGCATTGGCAAGGGGGTAGAGTCCGAGGAAGGCCTCGACGTCGGCTTTGGTGCTTTCGCGCCCCAGGTCCTGAGTGTCGGAGCGGATGCCGTAGATCATCGCGGTGGCGACCGGAGTCGAGATCTCGATCCTCGCCGATTTGAGGTACTCATAGAGAATTGTCGAGGTCGCTCCATAACGGCTGCGGATATCGGTGAACCGGGCGGAACGAGTCTCACGGCGAATCGGGTGGTGGTCGATGACGACGTCAAGCCTTACAGAGGCATCAAAGCTGACGTTGCCGGCACCGGGTTGGGCGTCGACCATGGCCAACCGGTCGAATCGATCGATGTCGAGTTCGCTGAGCGGGCGAGTGTTGAGCGAAAGGTAGCGGAGCAGCGCGAGATTTTCGGCTCTCCAAATGCCGCCCGAGTGGCCGATTGAACAGGCAATCTCGTGGCGTTGGTTGGCAAGCTCACGGAGGGCGGCGGCGGCCGCGATGGCGTCGGGGTCCGGCGTGTTTTGGACGATGATGAGCATGTTTCGGGCGCCGTTGAGAACCGACGACAGCCGCTCCAATCGCTTCTCTGGGGTCATGGCTGGGCTCATGACGCCCCCCAATGCCCGACTGACAGCGAGATTCGATGATGAAGGTTCATTCGGCTCCAACGGGGGAGTATACCCGTACCCACCTAACCACCCCCCCAATTAGGAATGAGAAATGAGGAATGCCGACCACCCACCCTCTCGGGTTTCCAAACCACAGGGGGGTGGAGGGGAATTCCTCATTCCCAACTCCTCATTGAGGGGTGTGCGGGCGCATCTTGTATCCTGATTCTGGAGGTTCGCTGAAAGGATCGCGCATGTACGACATCAAACATCTTGTCACCATCGACGCTCCGATCCCGGTGGTGTATATGGCGCTGACCGAGCAGGAAGGTCTTGCCGGCTGGTGGACCACCGACACGGTTGCAAATCCGATTGTCGGCTCGATCGCAGGTTTCAGGTTCGGCGATCGCTATCACAACACGATGCGGATCGAGGTGCTCGAGGCGGACTCTCGAGTCGAGTGGACCTGTCTCGACGGTGACCCCGAGTGGGTCAACACGACGTTTGTGTTCGAGCTCGAGAGTCGTGACGGATCGACGGTCCTGCGATTCACGCATGGCAATTGGCGCCAAATGAACGACTTCTTTGCCACCTGCAACTTCCACTGGGGTTTCTATATGCGAAGTCTGAAGGCCTACTGCGAAACGGGCAAGGGGCAACCCTTCAGCCAGGGCAAACAATAGAATGGGCAGGTGACGAACGTCATGATCCGTCGAGCATGGTTCCTGCTTCTGGCGATCGCCGTGTCGCTGGGAATAGTGGCCGTTCTCGCGCTGACCCACCTTCGCATGCGGGCCGCGTCGAGCCGTCTGCCTGAAAGCGGATCTGTGACCGAGACCGTCGTTGGTTGTCCTGCTCAGGTCCAGGTGCTGCTCGACGGGCGGGGGATTCCTCACGTGGAGTCGGACAGCGAGTCAGCGATGTGGTTCAGTCTCGGATATCTGCACGCTCGCGAACGGTTTTTCCAGATGGAGTTGGCACGGCGTTCTGGCGCGGGTCGACTCGCCGAATTATTCGGCGAGTCGGCCCTCGACGACGATCGTAAGATGCGGACGCTGCGCCTCGCCGCGTCCGCCAGACGCCAGAGCGTCCTGCTGAGGCCCGAAGAGCGAAGGGTCCTTGAATCCTATGCGGCAGGAGTCAACGCGGCCCTCAATCGATTCGGCAAGTGGATCGCACCGGAAACCTGGTTGATCGGTGTTGACCCCGAGCCGTGGCAGATCGAAGACTCGTTGACAATCGGACTCCTCATGCAGCTCAATCTGAGTTGGGCGATGGGCGAGGAGCTCAAGCGAGCGGTCGAGCTGGCACGGCTTGGCCGCGAGAGGGCGGTCGATCTCTGGGGCTGGACGCGGGCCCAGGCACGTGACTGGATCCCGCCCGGCGAAAGCGTGAGCCAGCCGCGCCGCGATTACGAACCAATCACTCTTCCGATGACCGGTTTTGGGTCCAACAGTTGGGCCGTGTTGCCGGCGCGCAGTGCTGTGGGACGACCGTTGTTGGCCAATGACCCTCACCTCGGAGTACAGATGCCCGGCAGTTTTTTTGCGGTTCACCTCCGCGGACCGAGGACACACGTTGCGGGGGCATCGATCGCAGGCATCCCGGGAGTCGTCATCGGCCATACCGAGGATGTTGCCTGGGGTCTCACGTTGGCGATGGTCGACGACCAGGATCTTTTCACTGTCACTCTCGATGAGGCTGGACACCGTGAACTGATTGATGGCAGGTGGCAATCGCTGAGGACGGTGACCGAATACATTTCGGTGAGATGGCAGGAGGCTCCGGTGCTGCTCAAGGTCCGCCTGTCTCGGCACGGCCCGTTGGTTCGCGAGCAAAGGGGCGAGAATCTCGCGCTTTCGTGGACCGGTCTTCATGGCCCGAGCATGGCGTCTGCGATTCTCGGCATGAACCGAGCAGGTTCAGTGGCGGAAGCTGGCGCAGCATGGGACAGGGTCCTCGGCCCCGCAATGAACCTCGTGGCCGCAGATTCGAACGGGCATATCCTCCACCAAGTCGTGGGCTGGGTGCCCGACCGCGGTACTGGCGCCGGTCGATTGCCCTCGCCAGGCTCCGACTCGCGGTGGGCCTGGAGCGGTTTTCGTAGGGTTGCTGCAGAGCCCCGGCTGGACCCGTCGAACGGTTTCGTGGCCGCAGCCAACCACGACTTCTTCAGCGAGGGCGACTTCCCGGAACGTGATCGATTCCCAGGGGAGTTTGCGCCTCCGTGGAGGGTACGGCGGATACGAAAGGCCCTCGCCGCACGCTCCGACTGGACGGTTGACAGTTTTTCCAATCTCCAGGGAGATGTGGTGTCGGGTCGCGCGATTGCGACCCTCAGGCTGCTCAGGCCTGAGTTCGAGGAACGAAAGGGGATGACCGCTGAACAGCTGATGGCGTGGGACGCGAGGATGGATGCGGGCTCCACCGCGGCCACCCTCTTTTCCTCTTTCATGCTGGAGCTCGAGGCCGCTGTCGGTGACGACGAGGCGAAACGTGATGGGCTTGAATGGAATCCCCTCGGACAGGAGCGATTGCTGCGTTTGTTGGCGGGCGGTCTCGACGAGTCGTGGTGGAACGACGTCGGCGAACCCGGAAACCAGACAAGGGCGGAGATTCTCGATCGGGTGCTCGCGGACCTCGACCGGAGAGGGACGCAAAAAAGCTGGGGGGAGGTCCACCAGGTCATTTTCGGCCATCCGCTGACTCGGCTTTCGTTTGTTCGCTCGCTGGTGGCCGATTCGTGGAGCAGAGGCCCGTATGCCGTAGGAGGAGGCAATACGACAATCAACGCTCATTATTGGAGCGAGCGAGACCCGTTCGCGGTGACAGCCATCCCCGCCATGCGATTTGTTGCCGACGTCGGCAACTGGGATGACACCGTCCTGGTCCTCCCGGTCGGCCAGAGTGGGCGGCCATGGTCGCGGCACTATTCGAACCAGATCTCGAGCTGGCTCAACGTCGAAGCAGTACGTTTCCCATTCAGTCGCGAGGCGGTTGAAGCGGCGGCGAGGGCCAGACTCGAGCTCATTCCTGCTCAGACGAAGGAGCTGAAAGTGACAAGGGTCGATGATTAACCCGCATATCTCACCAGCTTTCTGCTGCGGCCGGACCTCCGGGTCGCAAACCCCACTGGGCACGGCACCTCGCCGCCCTCGCGACGAAACCCGGTGAGATATGCGCGTTAAGACCGCCCACGAGCAAGCGAAATCGGAAGGTGGTCTCGTCCGCCTCGCCCTGGCGACCTGTGGGCCCCAGCTCGAGGTAGCACTCGAGGTTGCTTCCTCACGGGTTGTTTCAATGGTTCGGCTTGGCGGTGTGACGCCTCGCTCGACCCTTGTGCTGGCGGCCGTCGATCTGCTGGTCGAGGACGCCGGCCTCACGAGTGGTTCCGTGGATGAGGTCGTCGTATCTCGCGGCCCGGGTTCCTTCACCGGCATCCGGGCCGGGCTGGCGACCGCTGCCGGTATTGTCGCCGCGGTCGGCGCGAAATGTCTGGCCTACGATTCGCTGCTGATGCTGGCCGCGCGGTGTCGCGACCCTGACCGGGTCTGGTGTGCCCAGCCGGGGCGCCGGGGCGAGGTTTATGCGCGACGTTATGAGATTGTCGAGGGTCGAACTCCGGCGGCCCTGGGTGAGATCGAGATACTCTCGATTTCGGCGGTCGGGGAACGAGGCCCGTGGATCGCCGCCGAAGCTCTCGATCTCGGCGAGGCCGCGCGCGCCGTGCCAGTCTGCAGCTCTGCGGAGGCTCTGCTCCATCTGGCCGGGCAGGGCGCCCCAGCCGACGTGCCCGACCCACTTTACGTCGAGGGCCCGCCTGTCCACCCACACGACGTCAAGGCTTGACATGAGCAACCTGCGTCTGTCGGTTCGTCCTCCGCAGCTGAGTGACGCGCGGTCGCTGGCGGAGGCGGAGTTGCTGTGTTTCTCGGACCCCTGGCCGCCGCAGTTCTTCGTGTCCGAGATTGTCGCCGATGGACGATTCAACCGGCTTCTTGTCGATGCGGGCGGCTCCATGGTGGCCTACCTGTTTTGCGCGTGGCAGTACCTCGACCTTCACGTGCTCAAGGTTGCGACGTTGCCTCAGTTTCGGCGGACCGGCATCGCGAGGCGGCTGATGGCCCTTGCAGAGGACCACGCCGAGGAGATGAGCGGGGAGTCGTTGACGCTTGAGGTGCGGGAATCGAACGCCGGCGCCATCGCCCTGTATGAAGCCCTCGATTATCAGCGCGTCGGCGGCCGCCCCTCCTACTACCAGGATGGTGAGGACGCGGTTGTTATGACGAAGAGAATTCTGAATTCTGAATTCTGAATTCCGCCCACCCCTCCATTTCGGATTTCGGATTTCGAATTTCGGATTTTCCACCCGACCACACGGACTCCACGATCACAGGGGGGAGGGGTGGGAATTCCTCATTCCTAACTCCTAATTCCTAATTTGCGGCCTTGCCATCTTGTCGGGCCGCACCAACTCATCGAACTCTTCTGCCGTGAGGAACCCCAACGCGACTGCTGCTTCTTTGAGCGTGATGCCCTCGGCGTGTGCCTTCTTTGCCACCTTGGCCGCGTTGTCATAGCCGATCTTCGGATTGAGGGCGGTGACCAGCATCAGGCTGCGATTCACGAGCTCGGCGATGCGGTTTCTATCCGGCTCGATTCCCGATACACAGTTGTCGGCAAAGCTGCGGCAGGCGTCACCCAACAGGCGGACCGACTGCAGGAGGTTGTAGATCATCACGGGTTTGAAGACATTGAGTTCGAGAAATCCACCGGATCCACCGACGGAAATCGCGACATCGTTACCCATGACCTGAGCCGAGACCATGGCCAGGGC
>CAYRFI010000023.1:0-34990 GCA_964423595.1 uncultured Thermoanaerobaculia bacterium
GTTCGATGGCCAACTCGAGGGCCGCCGAACCGCAGCGGAAGGCGCTCTCGAGGTCATCGGAGAGCACATAGCCGTAACAGAGGTCCTGGAGCACCTCGTAGAGGTAATGTTCGGCGCCCATCTCTTCGAGGACCCTCCGCGCGTCTTCGCAGCGGCGAATACCCTCGTCGAGCCGGTCGGTACACATCATGACGTAGCCGAGGTTGTCTTCGACCTGAGCAGCCATGACTCGCTGGTAGCCGCCGTCGTCGCGGTGGGCCGCGAGGCAGCGAGAAAAGGCCTCCTCGGCCTCATCGAACCGTGAATCCCGAGCCGCCAGAGTCCCGACAAGGTTGAGGCTGCGTCCTTCGAGGGTCTCGTCATCGAGCTCTCGCGCGAGCACCGTGGCGCGACGCGCATAGCTGTCGGCGCGCTCGAAATCATCCGAGACGAAGTAGGCGACACCGGTGCAGTAGGCGGCGAGAAACCGGTTGCGGGTGTCGCTGCTCCTGAGCAGGATCTCCTTGAGCTTCGGGATCTGATCGGCTCCCCGATCGAGCTCGACCAGGATCGAGCAGCGGTTACAGAAGGCACGGTCGGCGAGATCGATCTCGCCCGCCTCCCGGGCGACCAACTCGGCCTCGGCGAAGAGGGCCGTCGCGCGCTCGAAGTCGTCGGCGCCGACCGCCAGCTCTGCGCGCCTCAGCAGTTCGTCGTAGCGCACTCTCATGAGCCGTTTTCTCCACTGCGTCGAGCACCGAGGCTGCGCCGTTCCTGCCGCTCCTTGCGAAGCTTGAACTCGAGGAACTCCTGGACCTCGGACCGCCCCTCCGGGCTCAGCTCGCGCAACAGGTGCAGGATCTTCATGTCCCGGCGGCTCAGTGGCTGCCGCTCCTGTTTAGTCGTCGCCTTCTGGTTACCGAAAAACTCGGCGAGGTCGAGATCGAAGACACCGAGGATCTTGAAAAGATTGTCGAGCGAGACCCGGTACTCACCCTTCTCCATCCGCGACAGATCGGATTGCTGGATGCCAATCTGGCGCGCCAGCTCGGCCTGCGTCAGCCCCCGCTCCTTGCGCAGATCCCGCAGCCGACAGCCGATGGCGGCGACTTCGGGCGTCCCGATCTGGGTTTTCTGGGCCATTGACTTGGCCTTCCTCCCGCTGTGTAGTACCATCCCGCCGCTGCGGGTGGGCACAGCTCAGCCACACGTAGTTCATATTATGCCGCCGCAGCAAGGTCGTCAACCGTGCGCTGCGGCACGGAGGCCGATTTTTCGATCGGCCTTTTCGTGGGCAGGCTGGCACCGTTCTTGCTGATTTCGCGGCGGCGCTTCGAATATCGGGATTTGACCGAGTTCACCGGGCCGTTTCCGGTGGGCCCGGACCATGGAGGTCTTCGATGAGTGGTTACCGAGTATTGGCGATCTTCGCGATGGCTGTCATCGCGACGGTCGGCGTCTGGAGTCAGGAGCCGGCGCCCGAAGGTGCGCAGGAAGTATCCGGTGGAGATGCGCCCGCGGCGCCCGAAGGCGATGCGTTGTCCGGCGCCGAAAGCACAGAGCTGCAAAAGATCTCGGGCGCCGAGGAACGGCCCACCTCGTGGTCGGAGTTCGTCGAGTGGTGGATGACGCCACGCCCCTTTAAAAAGGACTGGGTGTTGCGGATCGATGAAAACCACGCCTATCCGCACAGGCTCGCCGGGACGAAAATGCTGATCGTGCGCGAGGACGACGATTACATATGGCTGCGCGGCGCTTCGCCCGAGGACCCGACCTCGCCGCTCTACAGGATCTGGGCCCAGCGTGAGGCCAGGCAGGCGGCTGAGCTCACCATCGCCGAGATGGCGAGGAGGCCCGGCGCAAAATACTATCTGGATTTCGCCGCTGAGGCCGTGCCCCCCCCGTTCATGGAAAGCCTGACCTTCGTGCCGGTCACGGACAACCTGCCCACCGAGGGGCGTTGGCAGATGGGTTTCGCTGCAGCGGACATGAACGAGGACGGCCACATCGATCTCGTCTTTCCGCCCCGGCGCAAGGGATATCCGGTGAAACCGATGATTCTGCTCGGTGACGGCAAGGGCGGGTTCAAGGAATGGGCGCAACAGAAGTGGCCCGACAATGTGCAGTGGGACTACGGGGACGTCGAGGTGGCGGACTTCGACGGTGATGGTCACCAGGACGCGGCCTTCGCCATCCACTTCAAACCGCAGTACGTTCTGTACGGCGACGGCAACGGCGTGTTCGCGCGCGGAAAGCTTCTGGAGTCCCCCAACCCTCGTATCACCTCGCGGGCGGTGACCGCGGCGGACTTCGACGGGGACGGTCGGCAGGACCTGGCGTTCGTGGCCGAGGTCGACTACGACATCACGACCAACCAGCGTTTCGACGGCGCGACCACCGTCTGGGTGTTGCTCAACCGCGACGGCTCGTGGGAAGCTCGCAACCACGGCCTTCCGAACAACTTGATCGCGGACAACATCAGCGCCGGCGATGTCGATGGCGACGGCCGGCCAGAGCTCGTGCTCTCCTCCAACTCAAACGGAGCGCGAGAGCTGGTCTTTTCGTATCAAGGAGACGACGGATGGCAGCCGCTGGAATCTCGCGGCGTGCTGAGCACGGCCTACCACTACGACGTCGAGCCGTCCGAGGGCGAGGTCTTCGCCACATTCGTCCAGTTCCGTATGATGAATACGGAGGCGCAGGCTCTGAACGGTCTGGTGCGCTACCCCTTGCCGCAGGGCGACCAGGAGTTCGTGCTCGGCTCGCCGGTGGTGTGGGAAAAAGAGCGCGCGGACGTGTTTTTCCGTCTCGCCCTCGGTGATGTCGACGGCGATGGCGATACCGATCTGGTGGCGAGCCGCCGGAATGGCGGTCTCGAGGTCTATCTGCAGACCTCGGATGGTGAGTTCTACCGCGAGCAGGGCGACGAGCTCGAGACGGCCCCCCGCGTTTTCGACGTCCAGCTCCTCGACCTCGACGGCGACGGCCGCGACGACATCGTGGCTGGATGCGTTCCAGTAGGGGACCGGCAAGGTGGCGTCTTCGTCTGGCTGAGCAAGCCCACCGTATGAATGAGGAATGAGGAATGTCGCCCGCGCCTCTGTTGTCAGCGAGAACAGACGCGACGACCGGAGGTGCCTGGCATCCCGATTCGCAGAAACGCCGGGGGAAATTCGGAGTCAGAGGGAGCGAATCGGCGTGCCTGGCATCCTCTCGGAGAGCGCCATTGGAGGAATGCGCCTCGAGGCGTGGAGCGCGTGGTGTGCGGAACTCAAAACTCATAACTCAAAACTCAGCACTTCTGCCTTCGGGTACTTGACTTGTTGGGGGCACGGTGGGATCATTTGAGAGCGGTATGCCTGGGATCGAAACCTTGACAGAGGTTATCCACGGTGTTATATTTTATGCTGTGATGACATAATCAGATGATAAGTTGTGAGATTTAAATTATTTACAGGAGGTGATGCGGGACATCGGAGGAGGGCAAAGATCGGAAAACGGCCGCTTGCGGTCGGAAGTTGATTCGAGAATCCAAAAGGAATGGAAGGAGTTAGGTATGAAGAGGTTTCTGACTTTGGCGGTGGTGGGCGTGCTGGCCCTCGGCCTCGCGAGCACCGCCTATGCAAACTACTGCGCGAACGACGTGGTGCCGGCGGCGACGCTGCTGTTCCCGTTCGTGCAGTACGACTACGTCGCGGGGGCCGCCGGCAACAACGGTGCGACGACCCTGTTCGCGATCACCAACGTGTCGAGCCAGGCGCAGATCGTTCACATCACGCTGTGGACGGACTACTCGATCGCCATCCTGGACTTCAACATCGTCCTCACGGGCTATGATGTCCAGACCATCAACATCCGCGACATTCTGCGCGACGGCATCCTCCCCTATGAGGGCACCGGCGCCAACATCTGGGAAGAGGACAACGACGGCGATACGCCGGCCGATCTCGGTCCCTTCTCGAGCAACAACCAGCTCCACACCGCAGCGGTCGACGCCTGGTTCGCCGCGGTCGGCCTGCCGGCTCCCGAGCCGACCTGGGACGGCGTTGCCGGCAGCGATTTTCCGCTCGACTGTGACCCCGCGGTTTGGGAAGCGTCGCCCAACTGGTACGCGAGCAATCTCCCGATCGATAGCGGCACTCTCGCGAACTTCAGGAACTTCCTCGAGGCCAGCATGATGGCCGACACGTGGTACGCCGATTGCACCATCGTCGCCGGCCCGCCGTACGATGCGACCGAAGCCGATGAAACGGCCGTCCTCACTGCGGGAGACTTCGATCCGAACCTGCCGACGCCGTGGTGGATCGCCGGGTACGTGCACCCCGCCTGGATGTACGTCACCGCCGACGTGGTCGGCGCCTGCAACAAGGACCTGCCCGACGGTGATGCCTCCCATTACTTCGGTGGCTCGGGTGAAGGCGCCCTTTACGACTTTTTTGACAACGTCCTGATGGGTGACGTGATGTGGCTCGACCCGGCCGATGAGGCGGGTGGCATCAACTTCTCCGAGGCCGACAACGCCGTTCACCTCGAGGCATACCCCCCCGGTGCCTTCGGCAGCGTGGCCGATGACGACGGTAACCCGACCACGTTCTACAGCCGCTATCACGCCGGGCCTGCGGTGCCCGGGTATGACGGCCGCGAGCCGCTCGGCACCGCGTGGGGTTTGCGCTACCTCCACGCGCCCAATGCGGCCAATGCCGCCAATACCAGCATCCGTGCCTGGAAGGGCGCCACCAACCAGGCGCTCGTGCAGGACCTCAGCGACGGCTCCTACACGGTCGATCCGGCCGAGCTTTACGCCAACAGCTGCACGCCTTACACCTACTACGCCTGGGATGAGGACGAGAACGTCGTCGGCGTCCAGGGCGGTTTCATTCCGCCGTGGTCGGGCGAGGATCCGCAGCCCCTGCCGCAGCCGAACCTGTTCCCGCTCGAGACCCAGGAGGTCCCCGCCCGCCAGTTCTACCTGGTCGGCACGCAGGACGTCGCCTTCGGCTGGATGATGTTCATCTGGCCGCGGTCGAACACCGGTGACAACATCGGCCAGAACGTCTCGGATCAGTACCAGACCTGGATGGGCGTCAAGTACCAGGCCTTCGGCAACTCCTCGAGTGCCTTCAGCGCTCTCCAGATCGCCAACTGGAACTGCGGCCTCGGCCCCGCCTATGGACCCGCCATGCTGCCGTTCCCGTCCATCAACATCAGCGAGTAGGCTGAGCTTTCTATCAACCCATGGAGGCGGCCTTCGGGCCGCCTCTTTTTTTCAGTCGCAGCCGGCGGCTGCGACTGAAAAAAAGACCTGGAGCTGTCTCCCGAATGGCTGAGCTAATCGAGGCGTGAACTCAGATTGTTGATTGCTTCATCAACGTGTAGGAATATAGGAGTGTCATTGCTGTGGTGCCGCGGTGCGGCGAACGACTCCCCGGAGGGCCCGGGTGACCATGGTCACAGCACGCTTAAAGTACTGAAAGAAATTGACTCTAGGCGTGGTTCGAGAATTGACACTCGGGAACCCTTGAAGTAAGTTGCGTGGTGGAGGTGAGGATGTTCAACTCCTCGAAGAACAGATCGATATGTACCGCGTGGGCCGCGATCGTAGTCGCGGCCGCGCTGCCCGCGTTGAGCCCGTCACCGGCCGCTGCCCAGGGTTACTGCGCCCAGCATGTGGATACCCTGCTCGACACGACTGAAAGCTGCGTCAACGAGCCGTGGCGCGACCGCGCCAAGGACGTCCAGACCTTTCGTTGGAAGGGTCATGACTACATGATCTTCAACCGCGGCAACGAGCTCTCCATATACCAGGTGGACAACCCGGCCAACCCCCTGAGCACCGACACGTCGAATTTCGACTACGACCTCATCAGTTTCGATGTCTGCGATGACTGTCGATACGGTGTCCTCGGTCACAAGCTGGAACGCACGGTGGTCTTCGACCTCGGCAGTGGCGCAGTGCCCAGTTTCGGTGGCTGGGCGACCTACGATGCTAACGAGTCCACTGCCGGCGGCTATTTGTTCCTCAAGGGCGGCCAGCAGTACCTCATCGCGACCGACCTGCCCGACGGCTGCAATAACTCCGGCCTCTACACGGTCAGCGGCGTCAACCAGCTCGACCTCCTCGAGTGCCTCGAGATCGGCGGTGCCGCCGTCACGATTGGTGGCCTGCACACGATCACCGACGCTTCCGGAGTGCTCTATCTCTACGCCGCCGAACGCAGCGGCCCGGTCCGCGTGTTCCGCGCCGATGGCTCCGGCGCCGGCCTGACGATGGTGCTCGTGGCCACCCCCGCCGGCATGTTCGGGCGTGCCTACGAGCTCTCGATCGACAAGAACACCAAGCGTGCGGCGTCCGCCGACTACGCCGGCGGAGCAGTAGGTATCTGGGATCTCTCGAACCCCGATGACCCGGACTGGCTCTACGACATCCCGGTGCAGGCAGGAACGGTATCACTACGTTCCCCATCCGCCAATGCGCCATCCACGCTCTTCACCGCGATTGTCGGCTGGCCCGACTCGACCAACACCTTCACGGTCGAGCCGACCGGTTACGACGAGGTGGTGGACCCGAACTTCTGGTATGACGACGCATTGCCCCACAATCCGGACGTGGGGTGTGCCTACGAGTCTGGAGGTGCGCTGTCACGCGACGGGTCGGTGCTGTTTCTCAGCCGCTACGCCGTCCACCAGGTCTTCGATCTCTCCGAGTGTCTGACGCCGACCCCCCCCGAGGCCGACATGGCCATCACTCCGATCGAGCTCTTCCCGGGTGACACGGTGACGGTGCGCGACATCTCGACCGGAAACGCCGACCGGTGGGCGTTGTGGATCACCAAAGGTCCTGATCCCGACGATCCGTTCGTCACCGGATACAAGACTCTTTCGGCGAGCAACCCGCGAACCATCGCGTTCACGATTCCCGTCGATCTTGCCTACAACGTCGATTACTGGGCACACGTCGAGGTCGAAAGCGACGATTTTTCGCCGCCGGACGACTTCGACAGCCTGTCGATGCCGATCAATGTCGACCGCAGCCCGCTGGCGACAATCTCGGTCGACCCCGAGACCGTCATCGTCACCGAGCATGTCGATCTGTCCGCCACCGTGAACGGCGGCTCTCCGACCTCCTACCAGTGGCAAGTCTGGCCCCCGGGCGCAGCGACTCCCGATACGTACTCCGGGCAGCAGGTGTCAAACCTGCTTCTCGACGCGTCGGGCGACTGGCGTTTCGACGTTTTCGTCGACTTTCAGCACGATGAACCGGGTGGTCCGAACCCCTACCAGGCGACGGACTCGTACGACCTTGCGGTGAGCTCGGTGGCGGCGGACTTCTTCTGGACGCCGGCCAATCCGCTCCATACCCAGCCAATCACCCTCGACGGGTCGATCTCGAAGCCGGCAGGCGGGTTGACCTACCAGTGGCAGGTCGTCGAGCACGGCGGGCCCGGCGGTTACAGCGACTGTCCTGCCGCGGTCCAGTGTGTCATACCCGCGGACTACCTCGATCCCGATACCGTGTACGATGTCACGCTCACCGCGTCGAACGGGCCCGAAAGCTCGGTCAAGACCAGGTCCATGACCGTGGGCAACGGCAATGTCGCGCCCGTCATCAGCTGGTCGCCAACCAGCCCCGAGATCGGCGACAACGTTGGCTTCCTGATTCTCGGCGTGCCGGCGGACATCGACTCGGCGAGCTGGAACCTGGGCGGTCCCGGCTGCGACAACGCGGACTCGACCCCGTCCTGTACACCGAGCCTTTGGAACGATTGCAAGACCCAGAGCTACGCATACAGCTCGAGCGGCACCAAGACCGTCTCGCTTTCAGTCGTGGTCGGCGACAACACCTTCACCGCGCCGCCGGTCCAGGTCTCCGTCCAGGCTTCCGGGAGCTGCAACGGGCCGCCACCTCCCAACTGCACCTACTCCCTCAGCCAGTCGAGCGTCGAGCTCGGCCCCGGCGGCGGCGAGGCGGTTGTCACGGTCAACACACAGTCCGGGTGCTCGTGGACAGCGTCGACCACGACGCCATGGATCACGATCCTGTCGCCGATTGGAGCGCTCAGCGGCACCGGGAACCTCAGGATCCGCGTCGATGAAAACACCGGACCGTATCGCACCGGCAGCGTCGTTGCCGGCGGTAAGGGACTGGCTGTCAACCAGAGGCCGCCCGTCGTGCCAGTGACCTTCACTTATTCCAATCGGTTTCCGGAAAAGGGCGAGGTCGTGACCTTCAGCGTCGACCCAATCCTCCAAGTTACGGGCTGGGACTTTGGTGAGGCCGACTGCCGCGGCAATGATCCTGAAATCAACTGTTTCTTCCAGCCGTCCGGAGCCTGCAACACCTACCAGTGGGCATTCCCGACATCGGGCGAAAAAGAAGTCACCATGTTTGTCGAAGGCGACAGCAAGACCAGGCCGCTGACTGTGAAGAACCGCGGCGAGTGCTGTCTGGCCGACGGCCGGCCGGACGTCGATTTCGCGATGAGCGCCGTCGAGGCCTACACCGGTGACACCATCTTCTTCACGGACCTCTCGGCCAAGGCCGCCTTCACCGCCGCGAAAGCGATCAGCTTCGGGTGGAACCCGCAGAACCCAGAGATCGGGCAACCCGTGTCCTTCACCCTCGACGGCGTCGTCGGCGACATCGACAAGGCGACGTGGGACTTCGGTGGCAGCGGGTGTGATGGCGCTTCGGCGACGCAGGTATGCACCCCGAGCCTGTGGAACAACTGCCTCGCGATGTCCTTCAGCTATGCGTCGGCGGGCACCAAATCGGTCAGCGTGACGGTCGACCTCGAAGGTGGCGGCACGCAGTCGATCGGCCCCCAGACCCTCACGGTCGCCAACACCGGCGAGTGTGAAACTGGAGGAGGTGGGGGAGGCCCCATATGCAGCTATGTCGTCAGTCCGTCAGTTGCTCCCTCCACCTACCCACCCGATGGCGGAAACGGCTCCTTTAATGTCACAACCACCCAGGATTGCGAGTGGAGCCCCATCACCTATTCTTCCTGGGTCCATGTCGTTTCCGGTGGGGGCTTCGGTTCGGGCACCGTCCAGTACACGGTAGATGCCAACCCAGGCTCCTCCACCAGGACGACCACGATCTGGGTCGAAGGCAGTTCATTCAGATTGACCCAGGCCGGAGACCAGGGTGACACCGCCCCCTCAGAGTGGCGCTGGACTGTTACCCGAGTGATCAACGAGGACGGAGAAGAGGTCGATGAGGACTACTTCTCCAGCAGCGATCAGAACACGAGCTATCGCTTCTCCGACCCGGGCCGGTATCGTGTCAGCCTGACCGCCATCAACTGCTTCGGCACCAGCACGACCCACAGATATGTGGAGATCGTCGAGGCCCCGGTGGAGAGTTTCGTGATCGGGGCGGCGATCAGCCAGGGCGGCGCCAACAACACCCAGTGGGAGACCGATCTCCGCTTTTTCAACCCATGCGGCGAGCTCCTCGACGTTCGGATCGAGTACCTCCCAGAGAATACCGACAATGCCGGCGCGGAGCTCTTCTCTCGCGAGTTCCAGCTGCAGCCGAACGAAACCCGGACCTTCGACCACATCACCGAAGCCATCCCGGGGCTCGTCAACCCGGTCTCGGGCTCGGTGCGGGTCGGTTCGACCAGCGACAGTGGCTGCAAGGTGCTGTCGGTGTCGCGGACCTTCAACGACACACCGGCCGGGAGCCTCGGACTCTTCGTGCCGGCGCTCCCGGTCAAGCGCGTCGGGCGCGAGTTCCTCGATGTGACAGGTCTCATCCACAATCAGAACTACCGCACCAATCTCCGGCTCGTGAACTACTCCGACGAGGAGGTGTGGGTGCCGCTGACCGCGTACGACAAGGGTGGTGCTCAGATCGGCGAACGGCGGAGCGTCTTGGTCAAATCGCAGAGCACCAGGCAGATCAACGGCATCGCCGAGTGGCTCGGGGCAACCGATGACCTGGCGCCTTTCACGGTCAGGGCGGAGATCAACGGGCTCGATGTCCAGGCATTGGGCACGGTGGTCGACAATATGACCGGCGACTCGGTGCTTTTCCTGTCGTCGTTCCTCAACGAGAACCAGATCTGGCTGGCGGGTGTCGCGAGCCTGTCTGGCGTCAACAATTCGCAGTGGCGCACCGATCTCTGGCTTTACAACCCGACTGAAGACTGGCTTCCCGGCGAGATCGAGTTTGTCGTCGGCGACGATCCGAGTGAATCCTATCCCTTTGAGTGGCCAACCCTCAACACACGCCGAACCAAACAGTATCTCGACATTGTTACGAACGAGCTCCAGCTCCAGGGGACCCGAGGGTACATCGTGCTGACGGGTGCCGACGGTGGTCCTGCACCGCAGGTATCCGCTCGTACCTTCAACCTGGATACCAACGGCGGAACCTACGGGCTCAATCTGCGCGCATTCGGCAGTCAGGATCTACTCGAGCCGGGAGAAGTTGGATATGTCGCCGGTATCTCCAACTCGGACGACAGGTCGGTCGGCTACCGCACCAACGTCGGTGTTCTCAACACCAACCGTGACGGATGGACGACCGTCCGGATCACGATGTACAACCTCGACGGCAGCCAGGCGGCGGAGCCGTTTGAAACCAACATCGCTCCCGGTAAGCTGCGCCAATTCGATATCTTCAAGACGCTCGATCTGGGCAACACCACCATGACCGGTTCGCTGAAGATCGAGGCGGTCAGCGGCGGTGCGGTGGCCGTCTACGCGACCGAGATCGACAACCGCACCCAGGACTCCATCTTCATTCCGGCCCAGCGTCTGTTCATGGGTCTGGCCCGGTAGGACTCTTCAATCACCGACAACCATGCCGGGGGCGGTCAACCGCCCCCGGTCGTTTCTTATGCGTGGCACGTTTGTTGCTTTATAATGCAGAGCGCTCGTTGGCACGCGCCACAATGGCATGACTCGGAGGAGATACCCATGTTCCATCGAATGTTGAGCCTTCTGCTCTCCCTGACTCTCACCGCGACAGTCGCTGCGGCGGACGAGATGCCGGACCCGAAAGAGATCGTCGACAACATGATAGCCGCCGCCGGTGGCGAAGCCTTTGCGAATCTCGGGATCCTCGAGCTCGAGGTCACCGAGCAAGAAATCCACAACGATGGGACGCAGTCAGACAAGAGCTATACGCTTCTGGTGGACACCTCGAACCTCGACAATATGCGGATGGAGCTCCCTGGAGAGGTCGTGGTCGCGGTCACGAAAGCTGGTGGGTGGTCAACGACGGCCAACGTACTCGACGACCGGCCCCAGGTCGCGAAGATGGCGAGGCTGACCATCAACCAATCGGTCTTTCCCGTCCTCCTGCCGTACAGCCTTCAGATGGAGGGAGTGTGGTTGAAGGAAGTCCGTGAGACGGAGCTGGACGGACGCGGTGTGTGGGTGATCGCAATCCCGTTCGCGAAGGGTTTCTTCGCAAATCCGGTGCTGGAGACCACCTGGATTCTGGTGGTGGCAAAGGACGATTACTCGATCCAGTCCCTCGAGTTCGCTCCGGCGCCGGCCTATGCCGACGTCTCGCCAGTCGGGGTGCGCTACCGGATCCTCAAACAGAAGGATCTCGACGGCGCGAAGGTGGTCGAGCAGCTCCTGGCGATCGGCATCAACTCGCAGTACCAGGAGAGCGGCGCGAACCGGGTGACCAAGATCGCCTCGAAGGTGCGAGGGTGGGACCCGACTCTCTTCTTGAGTCCGGCGCAGCTCGAGGCCCTCGAAGAGGACGACTGAGCCGCCGAGGACGGTAGTTTTGAGTTCTTGGTTTTGAGTTTTAAGTTATCCTCCGCCCTGCCAAGAAAACGAAGGGCGGTTGGGCGGTAACTCAAAACTCACAATTCAAAACTCAGAACGAGTCTTCAGGACGCGCCGCGGGTCGAGAGCACCGCTGGGATCGTCTTGAGCAGGATCTTGAGGTCGAGCCACAGCGACCACTGGTCGATATACGCCAGGTCGAGGGCGATCCAGCGGTTGAAATCGTCGAGGCCGGCTCGGCCCGAGACCTGCCACAGCCCGGTAATCCCCGGCTTCATCGACAGCCGCCGCCGCTGCCAGCGTTCGTATCGCTCCACCTCCTCCGGGATCGGCGGCCGCGGGCCAACCAGCGACATGTCGCCACGAAAGACGTTGTAGAGCTGCGGCAGCTCGTCCAACGAGAGTCGACGGAGCACGCGGCCTACCGGGGTCACCCTCGGGTCGCGCCGCGCCTTAAAGGCCGGACCCTCGACCTCGTTGAGGTGGGCGACCTCATCGAGGCGCTGATCGGCGCCCTCGGACATGGTGCGGAACTTGAGGAGTCTGAAACGGCGGCCGTTGAGGCCGCAGCGGATCTGCGAGTAGAGCACGGGACCGCGCGAGCCGAGCTTGACGGCGGCCGCAATCAACGGCACGAGCGGTGCCGTGAGGACAATACCGAGGCTCGATACCATGAGGTCCTGGAGGCGTTTAACGAACATCGGGAAGGGTGCGCCCGGGGTGTTGGTGAAGGTCAGCAGCGGGATCCCCTCGAGGTCCTCGAGCACCACGCGCGCCTTCATGTGCGGAAAGTAGAGAGCGACCCGGGCGCGGACTCCGAGCTCCGAGCACAGGAGGAAGCTCTCCTCGAACTCGTCCAGTTGACGCCGCGAGAGGACGAAGATGACCTCGTCGACGACCTCGTTCTCGAGGATCTTCGGAAGATCGTCGGCGTTGCCGAGCACCGGCGCCCCGGCGACTTCCCCGGCGTGCTCGCCGTTGGGGGCGACGAACCCGACCAGCTTGAGCCCCCAGTGAGGATGCTCGGCAATGATCCGAGCCACCTCCTCGGCGCGCGGGTTGATGCCGACGATCAGAAGCGTACGGTAGTTGTAGCCGCGTCGGCGCACGCGGCGTGCGCCGAGCCGAAGGACGAGCTTACCGAAGATCAGAAACAGGAGGTCGAGAGAGGCGAAGAGGATCAGGAACGGCCGCGAGACGAAGTCGAGCCGCAGCAGCCAACCCGCCGCGGCAAGGGTCAGAGTGCCAGCGCCTACGACCTGCACGACCTGCCAGATCTCGGATGCGAGGGCGACGGTGCGGCGCGAGGTGTAGGCTTCGCGGGTCACCAGCAGCACGGTCCAGATGGCGAGGACCAGGGGCAGCAGACCGAGGTAGCGCGACAGCGGATACAGCTCGGTCGGAAAGATCGAGGGAGCGAGCTGCGGTGCGACGTGGGAGCGCAACCACCAGGCGAGGAAGAACGCCACGGTGGTGAGCACCAGGTCTCCGGTCCACACCCAGTAGGCGATGACCTTTGCCCTCTCCTTCAGCACAATCCCTCCAGTACCCTCTCGTAACGGTCGGCGACATCGGACCACCGGTAACGCTCGTCGACGCGGCCCTCTGAACGGCGGCCCATTTCGAGAAGCCGTTCTCCGTCGTCAATGACGCCGCCGATGACTTCCTCGAGGCTGTCGTCGCCGTCAAAGGTGTAACGGACACCGACATCGCCGGCGACCTCGCGGTTTTCTGGCGTGTCATAGTACAGCACCGGCCGCCCGGCGCCCATCGCCTCGACCAGCGCCGGGTGAGTACCGCCGACCTCGGTCGCGTGGATGTAGGCGCGGCAGTTGAAGAGCAATTGCCGGTAGCCGTCGCCGTAGATCGGGCCCGGGAGCAGCACCCGCTCGTCGGCAAGCTCGGCGACGCGACGCGTGAGACCGCGGGCGTAGGGGGCGCCGCCGACCATGACCAGCGGTCGTGATCCCTCGACCCGGCGGTAGGCTTCCACGACCCGGTCCGGATTGTTTTCTGGCTCGAATCGGGAGACGTAGAGCAGGTACTCACCCGGTTTGAGACAGAGCTTGTCCAGTTGATCGGAGCCTTCCGGGGGCTCGAGGTCGCCGCCGTAGACGATCATCTCGGAAACGGCCCTGTAGGCGCGCCGGTAGTAGCGGTGGATGACTTCGGCGTCGGTGATGAGGGCGTTGGGGAGGCGGGCGGCGAGGCACTCGCCGAGGCGATAGTAGCTGCGGCCGGCGAGTCCCCATTTGCGGCGCTTACGTTCGAGACCGTCGACATTGAGGGCCACCGGGACGCCAGCCAGCTGCAGGATGCGGACGAAGGGCGCATTGGCGGCATTGCACATCAGGACCACGTCGAATCCCCTGCGCGCGGCGTGGAGGGCCGCCACGAAGGTGTGAGAGACGGTTTCCAGATGCTTGCTGCGCAATGCCGGCAGGACTACCAACCGCATTCCCCTGTACTCGCCGAGCTGCGGGTCGATAAAGCCGCGCCGCCCGTAAACCGTCACTTGGTGACCGCGTTCAGCGAGACGCGCCCCCAACTCCTCGGCGAACGTTTCAAACCCGCCGTAATTCGCAGGCACCCCGCGGGTCCCGATGATCGCGAGCTTCACGGCCCTTCAACCTCCTCCACCCGTCCCCGTCTACGGAACCAACGGGTGATTTGTCGGGGCGGCGCGGTGCGCCGGCCGAGGACCCAGTTCCGGCGGCGGCGGCAATCGCCACGCAGGCGCCGGACATCGCCGAGGGCTGGCAGCGAGGCGCGCTCCACCGTCAGACAGGCGCCTACGACCACAAGGTCGCGTAGCAGCCACCACGGGAAGCAGCGCAGGTGCCACCAGAGGTCTGCACAGTTGCGGCGTAGCAGGAAGCGGTTGCGCACCGAGTAGCGATTGACTGCCGCGTGGCCGCGCCGGCCTTCCTCGGGTCGGAATCCTCGGCGATGGGCCGCGACCGCCGATGGCGCGTAGAGACACCGCCAGCCGCGCAGCTGCAGACGCCAGGCAAGCTCGGCGTCCTCACGATAGGCGAAAAAGGACTCAGCGAAGAACTCGCTGTCGGGGTAGGCGACATCGTCGAGCGCCGCGCGTCGCAGGAGGATCGCGGCGGCGGTGCCGCCGAAGACCCATGCCGGCCGGTCGTAGGAGCCGTCATCGTCGGTCCCGGCTCCGCGGTCGAAATGTCGTCCCGAGCAGGTCACGACCATTCCCGCGGCGTCGATGACCGACCGGGGCGCGATGTCGGCGCCTTCGCCGCGCAGGAGCTTGGGGCTGGCGGAGCCGATGTGTGCTGCCTCGGGGCGGCTGGCGACCGCGTCGAGGAGTCTTCGCGCGAAATCCGATCGTGGCGCGCAGTCCGGGTTGAGGAGCAGGACCCATGGCTCGGAGGTGGCGCCGATGCCGCGGTTGGCTGCAGCGGCAAAACCGGTGTTCGATTCCTCGCGGACGATGGTCGTCGCCGGACCTCCGGTCTGTTTTTCTGCAATCTCGGCCGATCCGTCGGCGGAGGCGTTGTCGACCACCACCAATCGCGCCGGCGCGGGCTCGAGAGCCTCCACCGCCGCGAGACAGGCGCCGAGGGTTTCGGCGTGGTCATGGGTGACGATGACCACCGCGTAGGAGTTCTCGACGACCCGCATGTCTCACCAGCTTCCTGCTGCGGCCACCGATGCACCGCACCCAGCCGTGTTTGCTCGCCTCGGGGTGCTCCACGTACCGTCAAATACGCGTCCGCGCCCCTCAGGTCGTAAACCCCGCTGGGTGTGGCGCCTCGTCGCCCTCGCGACGAAACCCGGTGAGATATGCGGGTCTACGCTCACGGGGTCATCTTGGCACAGGTTTTCCTTCGGTGCGAATCGTTTCAAAGCTCTCCAGCCGGTAGCGGGCAGTCGGAAAGTCCTCCCTCAAGACGAGATCGAAACGCGGATCGCGGGCCAGCTGTCTCCGCACAGGCTCGAGCCAACGGGTTTCTGCTTGAAATCCGGCGCGGGGCTTCGAGCCCGGCGCAGCGGACAGGACCATGAGAAGCTCGGGAGGGTTGGTGGCGAGCCAGCCCAGAACGTCGGCGCGTCGCGCACGACCAGTCGGCACTCGAGGCACCTGGTCCGGATCCACCGCTGGTCGTCGTTGGAGGCAGCTCCATTCCACCAACCAGGGACTGAAATGGTTCCAGGTGCCGAGGAGAACCGAGGCTCGAACCCTCGATGCCTCGTCGGTGACGACCTCCAGTACCTTGGAGGTGGAGGCGCTCACTGTGATTTGGCGGTGGCCTCGGAGCAGGCGGTCGACGTCTACCGGGGCTGCCGCTCCCGCGAGGAGGGCGGCACCGGCGAGAATTGCTGCGATCCAACGCTGAGTGTCGTTTCCGACCCGCCTCGTGGCCCGCGTTACGAGCTCCACCACTTCCCGCGAACCGGTCAGCCACAGCAGTGCCGCGATAAGAAAGAGAAAGCGCGGCTGTTTGTAGGGATGGGCGACGGCGGCGATGGTCGAGATCAGGAGAGCGAGCGCCAACACCCGGCCGACCTCGTCGGTGCCGCGCAGTCGGCGCAGGGCCGAGGCGGCCAGCAACAGGATGACGACCCCGAGAGCGGGCGATCGAGAGAATTCGCCGACGAAGACCCGGGGATAGAAGAGGAGGCTCTCAAGGCTCAGGATCGGGGGCCCTGTGGAGCGGTTGACGAGAAAATTGATGAAGTTCGTGGTGTGCGACGGCACGACCATCCACAGTGCGACCGGGAAGGCGATGGCGATCAGTATCGAGCGAGTGCGGGAGTTGGGGAGCGCGAGCAGCTGTCTGGCCATCTCGAGGCTGCGCCGCGGCCGGAGGAGCCATCCAACGAGGGTCAACGCATAGAGGGCGTAGAGGAGCGGTCCCGCAGAGCTCAGGCTCACCGCCCGTCCACCGACCGAGAATTGCCACGGTCCCGCGATCTCGATGACCACCGCTCCCAGCAGGCCGAAGAGCAGCAATGCCGGCCATGGTCGCTTCAGAACGGCCCCCAGCCGATGCAACGATTCCGAAGGCAGACGGCCCGAAGGGGCGTGGGCGCGCCACACCTCGTTGGCTGTCATCGGCAGGATCCAGATCAGACCGTAGTTGTACTTGCAGAAGAAAAGCGTGGTCGCCGCGGTGCACGCGAGGGTGAAGGTCCACGCATGTTCTGTTTCCAGAGACCGCACATACAGACCGATAGCGAGCAGCAGGAGCAGGGTTCCGGGAACTTCGAGCATGACGACAGTTGCGAAGACCTGGGCCATTGGACTGATGGCAAAGCATGCAGCGGTCAGGGCGCCGACAACGACGCCGAACCGACGGTGGCTCCACAGTCCGCTCCAGAACGCCGCCACGATGGCCGCAGCGAAGAGCGCAGCGACGAGGCCCCGGGCGCTGGCGTAGCCGGGGCCCGCGAGCAGGAAAACCGGGACCTCGAGGAGCGGGAAGAGGGGCGGCCACACATCGAGGCCGTTGAGGTGACGGAGGAACACGAGAGGGTCGATATCCTGCACGGCCCGCGCCAGGCGGAGACCGCTGACGCCGTACTTGGCCATATCCCACTGGGGGAGGCGGGTGCTGCCGACGGCCAGAGTCATGACCGGTGTGGCGACCCGCAGAACCGCGACTACGAGGAGCACCATCACGGCCGTTTCCGGCGTTGCGAGGCGCCGAACGTGATCTTGCTTCTCTCCAGCCATGCTCAATGGTAGTCGCACCAATTGTCTCCAAAGGCACGGGAGAGTCGAGTGAATGGGATGGTTGTCTGGGCCTGAAATAGGGTAAAGAGTTCAGAGTAAAGAGTTAAGGCATCAACATTGCTCTATCTTCACTCTTAACCCTTCACTCTGAACCCTTTACCTGCTGTGATGGCTGGCAGATTCAATCGGTATACTCTCCGGGATGTCGATATCAACGCCAGGACTGGGCCCGTGACATCGCAGCGTGTTGCTGCCTGCGCCTCGACCGCGGCGTTTGGACTGCTCGCAGCGGTGCTGGGCGGCCTCGGCGCCATACCGTGGTCAGAGGCGTTCCTGGCCTCGACATCGGTGGCGCTGGCCTTCGTTCCCACCGGGGTATGGGCAGCCGCCGCTGTTCGCAGGCGTCTGGCCGAAGCAGCACTGGTGCCGGCAGCCTTTGCGATGACCATGGTCGGCAGTTCCACGATGCGCCACATGGTGCTGCCGCCGCTGCTCTTGCTCGCAATCTGGGCGGCCGCAGCCACAGCCTGGGGGCGCGTGCCGGAGAACCGCCTCCCTGCCTTCGCGGCCCTTTTGGGACTGGCTGCGCGAGCCGCGGTGGGCCTCGGGCTGAGCGGTTTCGGCGTGTTTCCATCGGTGTCGTCCATAGCAGTCGCCGCACTCCTTCCATGGATGGCGTTTCGACGGTCGGGCCGCCGGGCCGCTGAGCTCGCCGCCCTCCTCGGGGCCGCGTTTCCGTGGCAGAGCTGGCCGCTGGCCGCAGCAGCGATGGTGGTCGCGTGCCTCACGCTCGGTGTCATCGGTGGTCACCGAAATCGCGATCGCCTGGTCCTGGGATGGATACCGGGTTTGGGAGCAGCGGCGCTGTTCGCCGCCGCCCTCTCGTCATGGCCGGGTTTGGGTGTGTCGAATCTCTTCCCGGATCAAGGCTGGTTGGCGCGAGCGATAGTGATTGCAGCTCTGGCGGTCACGCCACGCTTGCGTTCGGGCGTGGCCGGAGCCGTGTGGCTCGGCGTGACCCTTTTCATCGGTCCGGTGCGGGCTCCAGCGCCGGAACAACGCGCGTTCGTACTCACCCCTGAGCTTGGCGAGCTCACGATGTCGGCGGCCACCGGTGGCGACTACGTCGTCGATCTCGATGTCGAGAACAACGAAGGTCTTGCGGAGGATGCTCCGCTGGCGGTGCTGCGGTTCGCCGGCAACGACCATGTGATCCTCGTCGGCTCGTCGGACCAGATCACTGTCTGGCGACCGCACGGGCTGGGCGCCGGGACACGTTGGCGGGCGTCTGCGCGAAGCACCTTCGCGGTACCGGTGGGTGAGCGAACGGTGCTGATCCGGCACCCCGAGCTTCCGGGCGAGGTCAGTGTTCGGGTGGAGACCATCGGTGCGGTGCGTGCGACCCCGCCTCGCGACTGGATCTTACCGATCTGGCTGCTGGCGGCGACTGCCGTGGTCGCGGTGATTGAGTTCGCCGCGGGGACGTGGCGGTCCGGCGTCGGCGTCCTGCCATGGCTGCTGTTGGTCCTTGGATCTCTGGTGGCGAGATCCGCCGTGGAACCACTTCGCCTCCTCGGCGAACGGTTGGCGGTAGATTTCGCGATGGCGGCACTGCTCGCGGCGTGGCTACCGGCGGCGCTCATCTGGCTGCGGCGGCGCAGGGTGTTCGTGACCGTTGCCGCCGTGTTGCTGCCGTTGGCCCTTGCCACCCCGCACCTGACGCCGGCCCTCTACGGCGATGAGCCCTTCCACCTGGTGGTGATGGAGTCGCTGGCCGGTGACCACGACCTCGATATCACCGACGATCTCGATCTCGAGGGCCACCCTCAGAACCAGCTCTATGCACCCGGGCGGCCGCTCTTTCATTCACCGGTTCTCGCCATGATCCTGTTTCCCGGCTACGTGGTGGCCGGTCGGGCCGGTGCTCTCGTTCTGCTGGCGCTGATGGGCGCCGCGCTGGTGGGCCTCATCGCCAGACGATCGCGGGATCTCGGTCTGCACGAGAATTCGGTCGGGATGCTGGTGCTGGTGCTGGCCACGACCTATCCGGTGGTTACCTTTTCGACCCAGATCTGGCCCGAGGTGCCAGGCGCGTTGGCAGTTGCAGCGCTGCTGGTGTTGGCGGCCCGATCGCGTGGCGGCCGGTGGCTGGCTCTCGCCGTGGCGGTCGTCGCGGCAGCGGTCAAGACCCGACTCGGTTTGCTGACCCTGCCGGTTGCCGGCGCGGCGTGGCTGCGGCGGCGACCCCTCCGGGGCCTGCTCGTGCTGGTGCTGGCGTCAGGGACCGTCCTCGCCGTCGGCTGGGTGACCATGGGTCACCCCCTCGGTCCTTACCGTCGGTTCCATCACCTCATACCAACCGATCCCGGGCTCGCGGCGCGGGTTGTCGGCGGCCTCATTTTCGATGCCGCCGGCGGTCTCGCGTTCACTGCTCCATTGCTCGTCGCAGCCCTGGCCGGAGTGACCTTGCTGTGGAGACGGGGCGGGTCGGGAGAGCGTGCCATGCTGGTCGGCTGTGGACTTACGGTCGCGGCCCTTTTGAACTCCACCGAGTGGTACGGCGGCGGCGCACCACCGGCGCGCTATCTGGTGCCGATGCTGCCCGCCTTCGCGCTTGCCGGCGGCCTGCTGCTGGCTCGCCCGCTGCGCTGGCGGCGACTCCTGCCGGTGCTGTTGCCGCCGTCGATCGTCGCCTGGTGGGTTCTCCTCACGCGACCTCATGTGTCCGTCAACCCGGGTGACGGCGGCTATTGGCTGGCCGACGCCCTTTCACGTCGGTTTGCCGCCGATGGGCGTAGCTTTTTCCCCTCATTCCTGGTGGTGGACACCGCGACTCTGTTGGTGCCGGCGGTCTTGGCGGTTGTCGTGATGCTGGTGCTGTGGATCGCAAAATCGCGCGGCCGCGCGGCGTCCCTTCTCGGCCGCGGTTGGATCGCTTTGTGGTTGGCGGCCGCAGCGGCGCTGGTGCTGAATCTCGGACTGCGCCAGGATAGCGTGGTTGAAGCGGAGGCTCCCCAGGTTCACAAGAGCGGCGGTTCTCCGGTGCCACCGGCCGGCACGGTTGCACGTTACAGCCACCGTTGCGGCTGGCGCCTCGATGACGGTGATCGTGTGACTGTGCCTCTGCATCTGCGCGACGGCGCCGAGGTCGTGCTCGAGGGCTGGCTTCTCGGTACTGCTCGACAAGCGGCGCAGCTCGAGCTCAGGTGGGATGGTCAAGAACCAACTTCGCTTCCCTGGCGCGGCGAGGCTGCAACCGAAAGCCTCCGCATGCCGCCACCGCCGGGCGGCGGGCATCAAAGCCTCAGTATCACTCTGCACTCTCCCCCCTATGGCGCGGTCGTCCTGGACCGTTTGATCGTCAGCGGAATGGAAGATCGATGACCTGGACCGCGTGGTTTGCACTCGGCGTGACCGCCCTCGTGGTGATCGGTCTGGCCCGCAACCTGGCCGCGGACGCCCTCCTGTGGGGGGCGGTCGTCGCATGCGGGCTGGCCGGCATCCTCAGCCTCGAAGAGATGTTCGTCGGTTTCACCAACTCGGGAATGCTGACCATTGCCGCCTTGTATGTGGTGGCGGCCGGAGTCCGTGAGACCGGCGCTCTCGACCTCGTCGCCCGGAAGTTCCTGCGCGGCATCCGCACCAGGCGTGCCCTGATGGTGCGAATGGGGATGGTGGTTCCGGTACTGTCGGCCTTTCTCAACAACACTCCGGTGGTGGCGATGCTGATCCCGATGCTCAACCGGTGGTCCGCCAAGCATCGGGTGTCGCCGTCGAAGCTGCTGATTCCGGTGTCCTTCATGTCGATCCTCGGCGGCATGACGACCCTCATCGGTACCTCCACCAACCTGGTGGTTCACGGCATGATGGCCGATGCTGCCGCGGCGCGCCCTGATCTCGCGCAGTCCCTGCGGCCGATGGCTTTATTCGAGATCGGCGCGGTTGGAATTCCCTGCGCTCTTCTCGGGGTCCTCTATCTGATTTTCTTCTCACGCCGTCTTCTTCCCGAGCGAACCGACATGTTGGAGGAGATCGGCGCCTCGCCGCGCGAATACATTGTCGAGATGCGGGTCGCTGACGACTGTCAGTTCGTCGGCATGCACGTCGAGGAGGCCGGCCTTCGCCATCTGCATGGGCTCTACCTCCACGAGATCGTCCGCGGCAGCGACATTATCGCGCCGGTCCAGCCGGATCACGTCATTCTGGCAGGCGACGTGCTGTCCTTCAGCGGAGTCGTCAGCACCATCGTCGACCTCGAGAGGCTGCCGGGCCTCATCCCGGTAGCCGACCCGGGATACGAGCACCAGCTTTCAGTGAAACGCGAGCACATGCTGACCGAGGCGGTGGTGTCGCCGACGGCCCCAATCATCGGCCGCAGCATCATCGAGTCCAACTTCCGCGCCCTGTACAACGCGGCGGTGGTCGCGGTCCACCGCGGGGGCACACGGCTCTCCGGCCGTGTCGGTGATGTGGTGCTCCGCTCCGGCGACACGTTGCTTCTCCAAACAGGCCCGCACTTCGCAGATGCCCACCGCAATAACCGGGACTTCTTCCTCGTCAGCGGCATCGAGGACTCGCAACCTCCCCGGTACGAGCGCGCTGCGCTGTCGCTGGTCCTATTGGGCATCATGATCGTCCTGCTGACGACGCAGGCGATCCCGACGGTATTGGCGGCTTTTCTCATTGCTGGCGCGATGATCGTCGGCCGCTGCATCTCGGTTGCGAGCGCGCGTCAGGCGCTCGAGCTGCAGACCCTCTTTGTCATCGCCGGCGCGATCGCTCTCGGTCTCGCGCTCCTCAACTCGGGGGCGGTACACGCCATCGCACATTCAACGGTATCCACGGTGGGTCAGTGGGGACCGTACGCCGTCCTGGCCACGCTTGCAGTCTTGACCATGCTCTTCACAGAGATCGTGACCAACACCGCCGCGGCCGCGCTGATGTTCCCCCTGGGAGTGGCGACGGCCCTCGACCTCGGGGTCGATCCCCGACCCTTCGTGATGGTGGTGGCGCTGATCGCGTCTGCGAGCTTTCTGACGCCGATCGGCTACCAGACCAACCTCATGGTCTACGGCCCGGGTGGTTATCGATTCACTGACTTCACGCGCGTCGGGTTCCCTCTCAGCGTCCTCTTGCTCCTGGCGGCGACCCTCCTTGCGCCGGTGGTGTGGCCGTTCTGATCGCCTGAAGTGCGGCTTGCAGGGCCTGGCTTTGCGCGGGACGAAGCAGCATGCGGACAGAAATGCTGAGCCGAAGCGTCTTGCGGATGAGGCCCAATCGACCTGGATGGTGGCGAGCGGTGTAGCGCAGGAGGTTGCTGTAGTAGGCGGTGAAGAAGGCCTCGCGGCCGAGGGCGGCGATGCTCGCCCCCCCACCGTGGCGGAGACGCGCGGTGGGCACGACGACGAAGCCCTCGTCGGCGGGAAACCCGGGCTCTCCGAGACGATCGCGGAGGCGAGCACAGAAGTCGACGTCCTCCCACCATGCGGGCTCGAAGGTAGGGTCGAGGCCGCCGAGGGACTCCCACACGGTGCGGCGCACCAGCCACGCGGCCGCGGCCGGTTGCGGAACCGCGACGGGAGTGTTCGGTGGTGACGGAAACGCAGGCGCACCGGAAAGACCGAGGGCAAGCCGCGCCACCCCCGGGAGGCACCGAAGCTGCCATCGATGTTGTGAGACGCCGTCGAGCCCCTCGAGCAATGGCACCACACCTGCGGATCGCGGGCGGTCTTCGAGCAGATCGACCAAGGAATCCACCGCGCCCGCTTCGACCTCGATGTCGGGGTTGAGGAGAAGGAGCAGGGGTTCCGAGCCCTTTCTGGCGCCGATATCGGCTGCATACGCAAAACCCAGGTTTTGATCGAGCGCCACGACGTCGAGCCCCGGGAATTCGGAGGCCAGACGGTCGGCGCCGCCGTCTCCAGATCCCGAATCCACCAGGACTATACGAGCGAGGCGCGGTCCGGCGTTGGCGAGCAGGGATCTCAGACACCGGCGGACCTCGTCTCCACCGCGCCAACGCACAACAATGACCCGGACGGCAGCGGTCACGACGAGCTCTCCGGTGAGCGTCCGGCGAGGACGGTGGCGGCGCGCAGAGCGGCCGGCACCAGGCTTCTTCGGGTGCCCCTGGTCAGCTCGGGCAGGGCCTCCACAAGTGGTTGCGCGACCGCCGACCACCGCCAGTCACCGCGGGTCTTGGCCAGCATTGCGCGACAACGATCCTGTGAGCGGTCGCCGAGCAGGAGGGCGAGGGCGGCGGCTGCAAGTTTGGCGTTGCCGGGGGGCACGACTGCGCCCCATCCTTGGGAGTTGGCGATGTCTGAGGTGGCCCCACCCTCGCTGAGAAGGAGCGGTACCGTGGCCCAGACTCCGTCGAGGGCGCGGGTGCGGAAGCTGAGTGCGGTCTCCGGGCCGGGCCGGTGAAGGACGGCGAGCACGGCGCTCCGGTTGAGAAGGCGATGGCGCTCAGCGTAGGGGACCCAGTGTTCGAGTGGGACGATGGCCGGTCCCCGGAGGCCGTGCCGCGTCGCTGCTGCCTTCAGGTCGGAGGTTGTCATGTGGGTGCGGCTGCCGGGCCGGTCCGCTGTCGGGACGACCACGCTGACTCTGGCTGAACCGAGGCGGGCCCGAGCGGCGAGAAGGGTGTCGAGATCGAGCCAGGGCCAGACACCGCCCCACCACAGAACCACCGCCCATCCCGCGGGAACTCCTACGACGGGGTCGATATCGGTCGCGGGGTCCGTGTCCGGAATGCCGAATGGTACGCGGATCAGGGGCACGTCAGCTCGCCCTGCGAGGTGACGGGACCACCATCCGGCCTGTGCGTCGCCGGCAACCAGGATTGCATCGGCCCTCGAGGCCACAAGCGGTAAGCGTGCGCCGGCGGTGCGTCGGCGGCGCTCGATATCCGGCGTCGAAGGGCAGGCGGCGAGTTCGGCGAGGAGCGGATTGACGCCGTCGACCACCAGGAGATGATTGCCGAGGAACGCTCGAGGCGGCAGGCACCACGGCGGCGACAGAACTGCGTCCGCCCAACGCCACGGCGCCTCCGCAACCACCGGCGGACCGTGTCCCTCGGGATGCGAGGACCCGGCTGCGGCTGAAAGCACCACCTCGTGGCCGGCGCCGAGGAGGACGCGTGCGAGCTCCCAGGCACGGAGGGCGGAACCGGCCATCGACGGCCCCACGAGATCATCGGTGAGAACCAGAATCCTCATCGAGGAGCTTCCGGTATCGCGTCGAGCCGTGGGCCCGGCGTCTGTCGTCGCCAACCGCCAGCCACCAGCAGAGGGGAGACCGCAGCGACCGCGGCGGCGGCTGGCACTGCCCGCCAGTTGCTGCGGGAGAGGGTTCGGATCGCTCTGATCTCGCCGCGCACCAGCCGTGGCAGTGCCCGGAAGAATGCGGACGGGCTGAGATTGCCGGCGAGCGCCCGCCACCGGTTGGCGAGCATCCACCATGGATGACGCCAGCGAAGGGAGGGACCGCTGACGGATCCGAGGTGCACGGTTTGCGCACCGCCAATCCACAGCGCTCGTTGGCCGAGGCGAAAAAGGCGGAGGCCGAGATCGAGGTCCTCGTGGTAGCAGTCGAAATGCGGGTCGAGGATCTCCAAGCGAGATAGGGCTGCCCGCCGTAATGCATCGAAACGATAGAGACCGGCGGTGCCGGAAATTGCGAGGACCGGCCGCGCGCCGTGATCATCAACGACGGTCAGACCGCGGTCGATCTGTACCGGCAGTCCCCAGTGATCGAAGACGATGCCGCGACCGTCGATCGATGTTCCACCGGCGGCGACCACTGTGCCCTGGACCGCCGCCAGCTCGGGATCGCGATCGAGAGCGTTCACGAGGGCGCCGAGCCATCCCGGATCCGGTGTTGCGTCGTCATTGAGGATGGCGACGGCGTCGATTTCTCGATCGAGTGCGGCGATTCCGGCGTTGACCGCCGCTGCGTAACCCAGCCGATCGCGATGGCGATGCACATCGATGCTGCTCGTCCACGATGGTGCGTCCGCCCCTCCCGACAGCACGAGGACCTTGACATCTGGAGCCGGGTCGAGCGCGGCGACCGCCTCCAGACAGTTGCTGAGGTGGGGTGCGCCGATAGAAGGAATCACGAGGGCAGTTCGCATTGGGATCAGTATAGCGACGCTACAATGGCCGCATGGCATTGCGTTTGGCCCTGGATGGTCGGAAGCTGATCGATTTCGGTATCGGCACCTACCTGCGCGCTCTGTTGCGCGGCCTCGAAGGACGTCCGGACGTCAGTCTGACGGTGTTGACGCGTTCCGGCCACGAAGAACGGGTGGCGGCGCTCGCTCCGAGTGCACGGATCATCACGACCTCGGCCCGTGGTTATGGCTTCGCCGAACATATCCAGGTCCCGGCGGCTCTGTGGCGGGAGCAGGTCGATCTTGTCCACTTCCCTCACTATGTGGCGCCGCAACTGGTACCCCGCCCGATGGTCGTGACTGTGCACGATCTCATTCAGCTCTTTTACCCGCCACGCGATCGACCCCATCTGGCGCGGCTCTACCTGCGGCTGATGATCGGATCCGCGCTGCGGCGCGCACGGCGTGTGATCACCGTCTCGCGCTCGTCGCGACGCGACCTCATCAATCTCTTCGCCGCGGACCCCCAACAGTTGGTGGTTGTCGCCAACGGCGTTGACCCAAGCATCGCGCAACGCCCGAGCAAAGAAGATCTGGAGAACCTCAAAGCCGAATACGGGCTGCGCTCACCGCTCATCCTCGTGGTCGCCAACGATAAACCTCACAAGAACCTCGACATGGTCCTGCGTGCATACCACCTCGCGGTTCGCCAGCACCGGGTTCCGGGTCAGCTGATCTTCCTGGGTGGCGAAGGCGTCAAAAATCGGCTCGCGGTTCGAGCCGAACGCCTCGGTCTCGGGTCTCGCGTGCGCTTTTTGGGACGGGTTCCCCGCAACCACTTGTACGCGTTGTACCATGTGTCAGCGGTGCTGCTGCACGTTTCGCTCTACGAGGGTTTTGGCCTGCCGGTGCTCGAAGCGATGTGCGCCGGTCTGCCGGTGATCACCTCCAACCTCGGTGCGATGCGAGAGCTCGGCGATGGCGCCGCCAGGTTGGTCAACCCGCTCGAGGTAGACGAGGTTGCCGAGGCCATCGAGCGGGTTTTGGTGGATGATCCATTGCGAAGGCGGATGATCGAATCAGGGCGGAAGCGGGCCGAAAACCTGAGCTGGGAGCGCATGGTGGAGGAGACTGTCGCCGTCTACCGAATGGCCCTCGGGGAGGAATGAGTGCGGGTTGCTCTGGTGCACGACTGGCTGACCGGGATGCGCGGTGGTGAGTGGGTCCTGTATGACATCGCGCGCCTCTTCCCCTCGGCGCCCATCTATACGCTCGTACACCGGGCCGGCAGCGTCGCACCCCTTGTCGAAGAACATCCGATCGTGACCTCGTGGCTGCAGGGCCCGTCGTTCGGTGGCCGCCGTTGGCGTTATCTGCTGCCGTTGATGCCGGCCGCGGCCGAGTCATTCGTCTTTCAAGACTTCGATCTGGTGATTTCAACCTCGCATGCGGTCGCCAAGGGCGTGATCCCTCCGCCGGGAGCGTTTCACCTGAGCTACGTTCACACCCCCATGCGATATGTGTGGGACCAGAGGAACCAATACCTCGACCCGATCCCGAGGTTGCTGCGACCGATCGTTGAGATGCGCTTTGCTCGCCTCCGCCAGTGGGATATGGTGTCCTCGGCCCGCGTCGATCGCCTGGTCGCCAACTCGCGATTGGTGGCGTGGAGAATCAAACACTACTGGAATCGGACCGCGGAGGTCATCCCACCACCTGTAGCCACCGAGTACTTCACGCCGGGCGGTGAACGCGGGGACAATCTGTTGACGGTCGCCGCTTTGGTTCCGTACAAAAGGGTGGAGGACGCGATTGCGGTTGCTCGGAAGCTCGGCCGAACCCTGGAGGTCGTCGGTACCGGTCCGCGGATGCGGGCATTGCGCCGCCTCGGTGGGGCTGACGTCCGCTTCCTCGGTTGGTTGGAGCGTGACGAGCTACGCGAGGCCTACCGGCGCGCGGCGGCGCTTGTGGTTCCCAACGTCGAGGACTTCGGCATGGTCTCGGTGGAGTCGCTGGCATGCGGCACTCCGGTCGTTGGTCTCGCTCATTCCGGCACTGCCGACGTCGTTCGTGGTGGCGTCGAAGGGGAGCTTGCCGAGGAATCTTCGGTCGACGCGTTGGTCGAAGCGACGACCCGAGTGCTCGGTCGTGCCTGGGACCCGGATCAGCTCCGCTGTCGTGCCGATCTGTTCTCGCGCGAGAGGTTCCGCACCCGTTTCGGGTTCCTCCTCGATCGTCTGGGTTTCGGAAAGACACCGCAGTGATTGAGCGCCGACGGCAGACCCAGGTCCTGCTCCAGCTGGTGGGCGACAGTCTCGCGACCGCTGTGGCAGTCATCATTGCCTACTGGCTGCGATTCGAGGTCCAGATCCAGCCGGTCACCAAGGGCCTGCCGCCGTTCAACATGTACCTGCGTCTCGTGCCGGTGGTCGTGGTGCTGTACCCGCTGGTTTTCTATTTCCAGGGGCTGTATCAGATACGACAGATCCGTTCCCGTTTCGACGAGTCGATGCGGGTGACGATCGCGGTGCTCCTGGCAACGGTGCTCCTGACGGCGGGGCTGACCTTCTACCGGCCGCCGGACTTCACTTATTCGCGGCTTTTCCTGGCTGTCTTCGCTGCCGTCGACACGATTATGGTGGGTTTTACCCGCTGGACCATCGGCACCACTCTCGCTCGCATCAGAAGGTCGGGACGGAATCTGCAGCGCGTGCTGGTGATTGGAGCCGGCGATCTCGGGCGTGAGGTGGTTTATCGTTTACAGCTGCACAAGGAATACGGGTTCTCGGTAATCGGATTTCTCGACGACGATCCCGGCAGGCAGCAGCGTGACATCCAGGGCGTGCCGGTGCTCGGTACGACCAAGGATCTCGAACAGGTCATCACCGATGAACGGGTCGATCACGTGATGATCGCCCTGCCGCTGGAAGCGCACTACCGAACTGTGAAACTCGTGCGGCGGGCAGGCCAGCTGTTGGTCGACATCAAGGTGGTGCCGGACGTTCTCCAGTATTACGTCATGCGCGCCGGCATCGAGGACCTCGATGGCCTGCCGCTGATCAATCTCACCCAGATCCCACTCCAGGGTTGGAACCAGATCGTCAAACGTGCTTTCGATATTTTTGGTTCGATGATCTTGCTGTTGTTGACGGGGTGGCTCTTCCCGATCATCGCCCTGCTGATCAAACGCGAGGACGGTGGTCCGGTGTTCTTTTCCCAGGTGCGGACGGGCTTGGATGGACGTTCGTTCCGCCTTTACAAATTCCGCTCGATGCGGCCAGATGCTGAGGATGACGGCGAGTCTCATTGGACCCGAAGCCACGATTCCCGGGTGACCAGGATTGGCGATTTTCTGCGGCGGACAAATCTCGACGAGCTACCTCAGCTGTACAATGTCCTTCTTGGCGACATGTCGCTGGTGGGTCCGCGCCCCGAGCAACCGAAGTTTGTCGAGAGATTTCGGAATCGGTATCCGACGTACAACACCCGCCACCGGGTGCGTTCGGGCCTTACCGGGTGGGCGCAGGTCAACGGGCTGCGCGGCGACACCTCGATCCGTCAGCGAGTGGCCCACGATCTCTACTACATCGAGAACTGGAGCCTCGGACTGGATATCAAGATCCTTTGGCGCACCTTCAGGGTCGCACTCCACGACGTCCGCGCCTGACGGCCGAATTCGGAATGAGGAATTAGGGATTCCGGCCCACCTATTCCACCGCGAATTGGTTCTCCGAGGTATGACGCGTTGAACGGAGGTGCCTGGCATCCTCTCGGGTAGCGCAATCGGAAGAGGTCGCTTCGAATGGAGAACCGCGAGCCTATGCGCGAAACTCGTCGGCGCCCTTTACCGGCAAACCGGCGGCGCCTCGCAGGACCTGGGCCGTTGCCTCAGCGGCACGATCCCACGAGAACTTCCGTGCCCGTTTACGGCCGAGGGTCACTAACCGTTCTCGGTGCTGGGGGTCGCGGAGGAGGGCCGCGGTCGCGGAGGCGATACTGTGGGGGCTTTCGGGATCGACGTAGACCGCGGCCGGACCGGCGATCTCCGGCATCGCTGCAGTTCCGGAGGTCACCACCGGCGTACCGCAGGCCATGCTCTCAATCAGGGGCAGGCCGAACCCTTCGAGCCAGGATGGGAAAAGCAAAGCGTCGGCACCACCGTAGAGTGCGGCGAGCTCTGGACGGTCCACGTAATCGAGGTGGCGGATGCGATCGCGCACCGGCGACGATTCGAGCTCGTCGCGGATCGCTTCAGTCCGCCAGCCCCAGCGGCCGACCAGAACCAACTCACCCTGGTATCCCCACTCGACCAGGAGACGAAAAGCGCGCAAGACTCCAACCACGTTCTTGCGAGGTTCGAGGGTGGAAACGAAAAGCAGATAGGTGTCCGAAATCCCGGGCGGTGGTTCGTGTGCCACACCCTCTGCGAAGCCCGGGTCCACGCCCTCATGGATTGTTCGGGTCGAGCGCGGGCTGACGCCCAGGCGATCAACGAGATCGCCGGCGGTCGCGTCGGAGACCGCGATCATGAGATCGGCGTGGTAGAGGGTCCGTGGTAAGTTTCGCTCGAGGCCCTCCAGGGTGGCTGGCGAAACCGTGTCCGGCAAGACCGAAAAAGCGAGGTCGTGGACGGTCGCAACCTGCGCCCGCCCAAAGGGTTCCTGGTCTGGGTGGAGGAAGAAGTTGGGCGCAAACACGACGTCGTTGCCGTCCAGGATTCGCAGGATGGGCTCGACGATGGTGCGCAACAAGACCAGGGTCGGCTGGACGGGCAGCAGAAACCCGGGCGGCATCTGGTGGACGCGAAGCCGCATCGAGCGGGTTCCCGGCATCTTCGGCGCCGGTGGATCGTCCGGGGCGAGGAAGGTACGGGCGTAAAGGTTGTAGGCGATTCCGTCGTCGCGACGGTCAAGGGCTGCGAGAAGGTTCCACTCGTACCATCCAACACCTGTCATGCGCTCGAAAAACGGATAAACGTCGACTCCGACGGCGGCCTCCTCGCGGTTGTGCACGACGCGGGCATGGAAGCGTCGCGAGCGGGCGAGCAGGGTGCCAACCGCGTCGCGGGCGATATCGATGAAGAAACCGCATGTGGCCGTGAGGCGGTGGAACATAGGGGACAATCTTACCGCAGCGTTGTGCAGGGTTTCAGCACGGAAAGAGGATTCGGGGCGGTGGCAGACTCCCCAAGTGACCAGCAACGAGTAACAAGTAACCAGTGCCCGCCCACCCAACCTCTCGGGCTTTCGGACTGATTGCTGATGACTGGCCACTGGTTACTGGGCAGCTGGGAGGTACTGATTACTTGCTCAAGAAGTGGGACCAGGCCAAATTGAAGCGCTAGGATGGGCACGATGAAAGTCGGTGTGATCGCTGCCGAGATGGAGGGCCGCGCGACCGGTGTTGGTCGCTACCTGGAGGGAATTCTCCACGGCCTCGGGCTGTGGGATCACGGCATCGAGTGGCATGTGTTCTTTCAAGGGGAACCTTCGCCATCGCTGTCCCTCTCGGATGGCCCCATCCATCCGCACTTTTCGCGCCATCACGGGAGCCGGGTCCTCTGGGAGCAGTTGCTCGTCACGCGGGATGTTGAGGCGGTCGGGCCAGATGTCGTCTTCGGGCCCGCCTACACCCTGCCCTTCGGTCTGCGGGCGCCATCGGTGGTGACCATCCACGACCTCAGTTTCGAGATTCTGCCGGACGAGTTTGGCCTGCGCGAACGGTGGCGGCGCCGTTTGTTGGCGCGGCGTGCGGCACGAGTGGCGCGCCGCGTGATCACAGACACCGAACATCTGTCCTCGCTGGTGGCCAAACTCTACGGTGTTGGTGATGATCGAATGGCGGTGGTGCCTCTCGGGGTCGATGGCACGAGGTTTTCGCCACATGCCCGTGACGACGATAGCCGGGTTTTGAAAGATCTCGGGGTGTGTTCACCGTTCGTCCTCATGCCGGGTACTGTGCTCGATAGGAGAGTCCCGCATCAGGTTTTGCAGGCGTTTGCCATTGTCAGAGCTGATCGCCCGAGGCTCGAGCTGGTGATTGCAGGCGCGAACCGCATGCGCCGGCCCGAGAAGCTCGAAATGTGGATTGATGAGCTCGGGCTGGAGCACGCTGTGCGACGGCTCGGGTGGGTGGAGGAGGCGGCCCTCGCCCCTCTCTATCGCGGGGCGGATCTGGGGATCTACGTCTCTCGCCACGAAGGTTTCGGTCTGCCCCCGCTGGAGTGCCTGGCCTGCGGAACGCCGGTGGTGGTCAGCGCCGGTCTCGGGCTCGACGACGCTTGGCCGGACTACCCGTATCGGGTCCCAGAACTCGCCGCAGAAAGCATCGCCGGAGCGATGTCGGAGGTCCTCGGAAGCACGGATCGGACGGCCCGGGTCATGGCGGAGATCGTGTCAGTGCTCACAGGTCTCGACTGGGAACAGTGTTCGCGTCGATTGGTGGCCGAGCTCGAGCGGGCAGTGTCGCTGTGATCTCGGTGATCATCGTCAATCACGACGGCGAGGCCTTTCTCGGCCACTGCCTGGAAAGCCTCGACGGGTCGGAGATCGAGGTGCTGTTGGTCGACAACGCGTCTCGCGACAATTCCTTGTCGCTGGTTCGGGAGCAATTCCCAGCGGTCAAGCTGATTCCGCAGGAGCGAAATCTCGGGTTTGCCGCCGCCAACAACCTGGCCGCTGCGAAGGCGAGTGGCGACGCACTGTTACTCCTCAACGCTGACGCCCGGTTGGAGCCTGGCGCCCTCGGGCTGCTCGCGGCACATCTCAATGGTCGTCCCGATGTTGGTCTGGTCGCACCACGCCTGCGCTACCCGGATGGTAGACGCCAATTCTCCTGGTCGCCTGCACGGGGTCTTTTCGGTGAGGTTCTGCAGAAGGCGCGCAATCCGTTCGAGGCTCAGGCCTGGGCGCACGGGTCTTTGGCCCGCAGGCTGGCGCGGCTGGTGGGGCCCACGTGGTACACGGCCGCCTGCGTGCTGATCCGGGCAGAGGCATTTCGTGAGGTTGGGGGTTTCGACGAGGGCTTCTTCATGTATTTCGAGGATGTCGATCTGTGTCTTCGCCTGGAGGCAGCCGGGTGGCGCCTGGCGCAGGAGCCGCATGCTCTCGCTCACCACGCAGGCGGCTTTTCGGGTCAGAGAGAGGTCGACGACCTCTATCGGCCGTCGCAGCTCCGCTACTATCGACTTCATCGGCCGCAATGGGAATATCATCTCGTGGAACGACGGTTGCGGCGACGATTCGGTGATACAGCTGTTGATCGCTGGCTGACGGCGGGGAGAGGGTGATGAGGACGGAATTCTTCGTGGCCATGGCGTCGCTTGCGACGTTCGTTGGGTTTTTCACTCTGCGCTGGCTCGTTCGCCGTTTTCGGCGTTTGCGTCGACTCGATCGGGCCGAGGCGGGCGTTTCGAGAGCGATGGCCGATGGTCGGCTCCCTGCCCCAGCGGGACAGGCTCTTCTGCAACACCTCGATGGCCTGCGGAGGGCCTGCTCCCGGGGGCGGGACGGCTGAGCCATGCGGTTGGGCATCGATGCCGGGCGGGCCTTGCACGGTCGTGGTGGAGTTGCGACCTATACGCGCGAGCTGATCCGGTCGCTGGTCGAGTCACCTCGAGTCGACGAGATCACTCTCTTCGACCTCGACCAGGGATGGTCGAGGCGAAAAGCCTTCGTCCTGGAGCTCGGTCCCCTGCCAGCCAAGGTCGCGGTGGCTCCCGCGGTCAGATCCAAGCTCGAGGGGTTGAATCTCTTTCACGCTCCGGGATACGCGATGCCGCCGGTGGGCGTCCCGCGCCACGTCTTCACCCTTCACGATCTGACGGTGCTCAGCCATCCTCGTTTCCACACCCTCGACAATCGGGTGCGTTCTCTTGCTTCGGTTTCCGAGGCCCTGGCGCGAGGCGCAACGATCCTTGCGGTTTCCAACGCCACCCGAGACGAGGCAGTCCGACTTCTCGCGCTGCCGGTCGATTCGGTGGAGGTCGTGCCGCCGATGCTCAACCCGATCTTCCAGGTGGGCGGTGACCGCGATGCGGACACCGCGGCCGCCGCTCGCTTGGGTGTCCGTCCACCCTATGTTCTGGCAGTCGCGAGTCTCGAACCGCGAAAGAATTTCGGTCGGCTGCTCGATGCCTGGAGCTCGATTGGTGCGAACACTGGCGCCCATCAATTGGTGGTGGTGGCCTCCGAGGGCTGGCGGCAGGGGAGGATTCGCCGCCGCCTCGAGCGCATGACCGGTGACGGGTCGGTGGTGAAGATCGGTCATATCGCGGACGACGTCCTCGCTGCCCTCTACCGCCGGGCCAACCTGTTCATTTTTCCCTCTCTGGCCGAGGGCTTCGGCCTGCCGGTGGCCGAGGCCATGGCCTGCGGGACTCCGGTCGTGACCTCTCAGATCTCCTCGATGCCCGAGGTTGCAGGGGATGCCGCGCTTCTGGTGGATCCGGAGGATGTCGACGAAATCGCGGCTGCGATCGCCCGCCTGCTGGGAGACCAGAGCCTTCGTCGGGGACTCCGCGATCGAGGACTCGAGCAGGCGCGGTCCTTTTCCCGCGAGGCGTTGGTGCCTCGGCTGTTCGAGGTCTACCGGCGCGCCGCTTTATGATCTCGAGATAGGATAGGGGCATGAAGAAGCCAGTCATCGAACATCGCGACGGTCCAGTCCTCGTCCTCACCCTCAACGATCCCGGCCGTGCGAATCCCCTTTCGTCATCGATGGTGATCGCCCTCTCCGAGGCCCTCGAAAGGGCCGCGTCGGATGCGGAGGTGCGCGCCGTCATTCTCGCCGGCGCCGGCCGCCACTTCTCGGCAGGGGTGGATCTCGAGGCGCTCGAGCGGATTGCGAAAACCGGCGACGAAGTGGCGAGTCGCTCTGACACGGAGCAGCTGCGTCAACTCTTCGAGCTCCTCCTCGGACACCCCAAGCTGACGGTGGCTGCAGTTCAGGGCGCCGCGGTGGCCGGCGGATGCGGGCTGGCTACCGCCTGCGACCTGGTGGTGACCGAGCCCGCCGCACGTTTCGCCTACACCGAGGTCAAGATCGGCTTTCTCGCGGCGATGGTGCTGACCTTTCTCACCCGCCGGGTGGCCGGTCACTTTGCCCGGCGGATGCTCCTCGACCCCGAGATGATTGACGGCGCACGAGCGGTTGAACTCGGTTTGGCGGACGAGCTCGCGGCCGAAGGTGAGAGCGTGAGTACCGCCGTCGCTCTCGCGCGGGCGGTGTGCGCCAAGGCGTCGCCGTCCGCCCTGGCTGCGACCAAGGCCCTGCTCAACCAGACGGTGGGGCTTGGCTGGCAGGAGGCGATCGCCGTCGCAGCGGAAGCCAACGTTCGGCAGCGGATGCACCCCGAGTGCAGGCGCGGGGTCCGAACATTTCTCGAGACGAAGGAGACCCCGGATTGGCTTGACGATGACGGCAAAGAATAGAGGGTT
>CAYRFI010000023.1:35000-40339 GCA_964423595.1 uncultured Thermoanaerobaculia bacterium
AGCAGAGGAGCAGAGGAGCAGAGGAGCAGAGGAGCAAGGGAGCAGTTCGGCGGTCCTATCCGGTTGCTGTGAGCACCGCCGTCAGGGCGCGGACGGCTGTCTGCCAGTTCGCTGCCGAGGGAGCGGTGACCGCGATTCGGACGTGACCTGGGCCGCCGAAATCATCGCCCGGCCACAGTCCCACCCCCGTGCGACGGGCCACCTCCACACTCCATCGAGCGGAGTCGACCGCTTCAGCTGGGTCAAGGTCCGCGAGATCGAGCCAGAGATAGAATCCGCCCTCCGGTTTCTTGATCGGGTGTCCGGCGCGCGCAAGGGCGGTGCACAGCTCGTCCATCCGGTCTGCGACCATCGTTCGTGCGCTTTCGAGGTAGGTGGCTGAGACCTCCGGAAGGGCGCACAGTGCCGCCTGAGCCGGTCCTGACGCGGGATTGAGGAGGGATGAGTGCGCGAGTGCCACGCGTGCGGCCAAGGACGGGTTGGTGGTCACCCAGCCCAGTCGCCAGCCGCACACCGCCCAGCTCTTGGAGGCGCTGCGAACCCTCACCACTGTCAAATGATCCTGGTCGAGATCGCTCGGGAAGGCCTGACGATCGGTCGAGAATCTGAAGTTCACATAGGCCTCGTCACAGATCAGGTGGATCCCGTGGGCGCTGCACAGCTCGACCAGCGCACGTGCTTCGATTTCATCGAGCGTCGCGCCGGTTGGATTGGATGGCGAGGCGAGGACGACAGCCCGGGTGCGTGGACCGATGCGGCGGGCGACGGCCTCCGCCCAGCCGGAAAAGCTGCCGTCCCGTTCCGCCACGGCGACCGGCCGCGCGCCGAGAAGGGAGGCCATCGCAGGATAGGCTGGGTAACAGGGCTGGGGATGGATGAGCTCGTCGTCTGGCTCGAGCAGGGTCGCAAAAAGGGCCAGCAGTCCGCATTTGGCGCCGCTCGTTATGGCGATATGGTCGGGTGCAACACGATACCCTTCCTCTGCAAAGCGCTCCGCCAGGACCTCGCGCAACGCCGGCAGGCCGCCCGGTGGCGGGTAGCGGAAAGGTGGTGATTGTGCGGCACGGGCAAACGCTCCGGCCAGCTCGGGCGGCGGCTCGAAGCACGGCTCGCCGACGATCCACGAGACCGGCGGCTCTGGGCGCGTCGCGAGCGCGTTGACCACCGCATCGACCGCCCTCACGGCGCGATCCCTTGAGAGTTCGCGCCATCGAGATAGGCGTGGCACTCCCGCATGAGGGTCGTGAAGCCTGCTTCGTCGTTGGACTCGACCGCGGCCAGCCATTCGTCGAGTGCCTGTCGCAACCATCTACCGGTTTCCGGCGTGAGTCGGTTGAGGGCCTGAATTTCGAAGTAGAGCCCCGGGTTCTCGCCCGTGACCTCGCGCGTCGTCCCGAGCTGTTTTGTGAACGTAACACCTGCGACCTCACTGAGGTCGAGGGCTCGGATCGATGAGTGTGAAAGGGCGCGTGCGAAGACCAGATTGGCGAGATGGGTGAGGCCGAGGACCAATCCCATGCGGCGATCATGCTCGGTGCTCGACATGTCGACCAGCCGTGCCGAGGTCTCGGCGAAGAGACCGCGTACAACCTCGAGATCCTTGTTCCGGGCCTCGTCACAGAAGACGATCGTGCGTCCGGAGAGCATCCGCACATCGGGGCCGAAAAGCGGATGAAAAGAAACCAGGCGAAGGCCGTCCTCGCGCAGCCGTTCGATGAGGGGCGAGAGATGGCCTTTGAGGCTGCACATCTCGGCGACAACCCCCTTCACCCCGAGCTGAGCCAGGTTCTCGAGGACGTCCGGACAGACGCTCATGGGCACCGCAATGACGATCAGATCGGCCTCGATCGCGACGGCTGAGAGATCCGTGACCTCGGGAAAGTCGGACTCTGCCGGATCGGGATCATGGATCGTGACCCGATGGCCCTGGCCGCGGAGGAATCGGGCGATCCAGCGGCCCATCCCGCCCTTGCCGCCGACCACCAGAGCGCGCAGCGCGTTTCCCTGATACACGGTATCGCGCTGAACCGCCTGCTCCTCGACGGCTTTGCTGATGAGGAAGGTTGCGAGGTCGCGGCCCAGGTCCTCGTCGAGGCCGAGCAGACGGCTCGCTTCCTCAAAGCGTGAATAGACCTCGGCCTCGACCTTGAAGTTCCGCAGGGGGATCCCCGTGGACTGTTTGAGCTCTCCGATCTGGCGAGCCAGCTCGAGCCGCTCACAGATCAGGTGCAGGATGCGTCGGTCCAGAGCCTCGATATCGCGGCGGTGTTGATCGAGGAGCGGCCCCGGCGCGTCGGTCGGTGAAAATGGTGTCCGCACGGTTTCCTCCAACGAGAACCGCGGACGAAGGTGAGCCCTCGGGCCCGCCGTCGCCAGCGGGCCCTTTGTCTATCGCTCAGACCGGTGGCCGCTGGCGGCTGTGGAAGAGGTCATAATAGCCACGGAGCAGAGATGCCACGGTCTGAGAGATCGTACTCACCGAATCATCCTACCAGACGATCTCGATCCCGGCGAGGGTATGCTTGCGCTTGCCGTTAGCCGGCATTTCTTTCCGGTTTTCGTTTCGAGGCCGGAAAGCCGTTGTGGAGTGTGCGGGTTGGATTGGTAATCGATCCCGCGTCGGGCACGGAGGCGCCGCATGACGCTCAAGGACTTCTTCTGGATGAGTCGGGTTTTTTCCTTGCTCCTCTGTTTTTCAGCGTGCGGCAAGGCGCCCATTGAAGCCGGTCGGCCCAATATCCTGCTGATTTCCATCGATGCTCTTCGCGCTGATCATCTCAGTTGCTACGGATACGATCGGCACACCTCTCCGGTGCTCGACAATCTTGCCGCACAGGGTACGAGGTTCTCGAGGGCATTCGCCAACACTCACGGTACACCCCCATCTCACACCACGCTCCTTTCATCGCTGTATCAAGAGAGTCACCGCGTCGGCATCGACTCCACTTCGACAACGGGCCGGAGCATTCCCAGTGGTATCCAAATGGTCCAGGAAATCTTTGCCGGTGCCGGTTGGCACACGATGGCGGTCACCGGAGGCGGCCACATGTCGGCCGGGTTCGGATTCTCCCGCGGGTTCGACGAGTACATCGACCTCGCTCGAGGCGTCGATCAAGGGATGGAATTTCTCCTTGAACACGTGCGAGGCCCTGTCGAGGCCGGCTGGCCCGTGTTCGCATTCTTCCACACCTACGAGGTCCATTCTCCTTACCACCCGCCGAGAGGGTTCCGACGCCTTTTCGGAGAGCACACAGGAGCCGTCAAAGCTTCGAGCGAAGCTTTGTTGAAGATCCAGAAGGAACCTGCCAGCGTTCTCACAAGGGAGGATTTCGAGTATCTCGAATCACTCTACGACGGCGAGATCCGTTACACTGACGAGGTCCTCGGGAAACTGCTGGCTTCGCTGGAGTCTCTCGGTTTTCTCGACAACGCGATCGTGGTCGTGACAGCCGACCATGGTGAAGAGTTCGGCGAGCACGGAGGAGTCCTGCACGGCGGCACGCTCTTCGAGGAGCTACTGCACGTGCCACTGATCATCGGTGGTGCCGGCATCAATCGCGGTATCGTAGACCCCTCTCTAGTCAGCCTCGTTGACATCGCACCCACCCTGCTCTCGCTGACCGGCCTCGAGATCCCAAACGTGATGGAAGGGCGGAGCGTTTTCGGTCGCCCGTCAGAGAAGTGGCAGGATCAGCGAGTGTTCGCCCAGTACGGAGATCAGCTCTACTGTGTGCGTACGCCGCGCTGGAAGCTCATCCAGCGGACCTCGAACCAGAGGGTCAAGCTCTTCGATCTTCACCGCGACCCTGGCGAGCGCCGAAATCTGAGCGCGCAGCGACCGAACCTGAGCGCTGCCCTCCTCGCCGAGCTCGAAGATTGGCGCGCCCGTCGCCCACAGCTCGACCTCGATTCGCGCCGGGAGGTCGAGCTCACAGAGGAAATGGTCGAGGAGCTTCGAGCGCTGGGTTACGTTGAATGAGGTGGATGTGAGATGAGCGGCGCTCGGCGCGATGTGACGCTCGGCGTGATCGTGTGGCTCGGCTTGATTTCAGGCTGCGAACGGCTGGAAACCGTCGAGGTACCGCTGGTCGATTCCGGTCATCGGCCGATCACCTTGACCGAACGCCGAGCGCTGGCGTTGCCAGACGCTCCACCCGGGACCCGGTTTGTTCGCGGCTGGCAATTCGCCAAGACCGGCAGCGGTCTGAGCATCCGCCCCGCCGGATCCACGGCATGGCTCGAGATCGTTCTTCTCGATCCCCGTGAGCGCGACCTTGTGCTCGAGCTTGCCGACAGTTGGGGTGATAGCCGAGCTTCCATCCGCGTGCGGGCCGCGGATCGGGAGCTCGGTAGCTTCGAAGTGACTGAGGAAAGGGTCGTCATTCCACTACCCGTGGACCTCGGTCTCGGCAGGGTTCCGGTCGAGCTCGAATTTTCGGACGCCATCGAACTGGCCGGTGCCACCTTGAGCGTGGCTACGCCGCGAGGGCGGGTGAAGGTCGAAGGCACGGATGTTATCCAGTCGGGATGGTCGTCGGTCGACTTCGTGCGTTGGGTCGACGGCGACTCCCATCTCGTGGGCGAGCTCGTGCCGCCACCCGAGATGTCAACCAGGCAGAGGTTTTCCGTCGCCGTCGATCACGGTGACGGACAAGTCGTGACAGTGTTCGAGACGGGCGCTTTTCCGTCCGCACCTCCCGAGAATGTCCAGTTTTTCGATCTACCGCTGCTCGACGCATCGGGCATGGTTCGCATCCGCCTGACGGCGAGGGGGCGGGGGTTTGCCGGGCGGTGGCGTGATCTGCGGTTGGTCAGCCGGCAGAGCCGGAATCCAGATTCACCAGGCACGGCACCAGATCCGCCGCAGCTGGTAGTGCTCTATGTCCTCGACGCCCTCCGAGGCGACCATGTCGGCTCTCTTGGTTCGACCTTTGGGGCGACTCCGTGCATCGACCGTCTTGCCTCCGAGGGGGCCGCCTTCACCAACCATTTCTCGGTTGCGCCCAACACCGGCCCAGCGACCAAGTCCCTGTTTACCGGTTATGGTTTCCTTGAGGGCCGTCGATTAGCGGCGGAGGGCCCCGCGACCCTGGCAGAGGTCTTTGCCGACGCCGGCTTCGCCACGGCCTCGATCTCGTCCAACTTCCACGTCTCGCCGGCGCTCGGTCTGACGAGAGGTTTCGAGCATATAGAGCTGGTGCCGCTGCAGCACGAGCAGCGCAACGGCATCGAGACAACGATCAACGACAGCGCCGAGCGAATCCACGCAGCGGCGCTGCACTGGCTCGAGCAACAACACGGCCACCAGCCGCTACATCACGCTCAAGGGCATCGCCGAG
>CAYRFI010000024.1:0-39953 GCA_964423595.1 uncultured Thermoanaerobaculia bacterium
GCCCGAAGGGCGTCAGTAATCCAGTCGGGCGTACCATCAAAAGACTCGCCTCCCAATCTGGGAGGCGTTTTTATTCAACCTCGCCAATCAGTTTGAATGCACCTTACTTGCTACAATCCGGGACGAGGAGGTCACTGTGACCCCAGACTCTCACAAACGTGGCCGCGGCAAGGTGGCTGCCGGCGCGCTTATCGTTGCGCTGGCGGCAGCATCGGTCGCGTGCCAAGGGCCCGCGGTCAAACCCAGCCCCGTGGACATTCTGATTATCACGATCGACACGCTGCGAGCCGATGCACTCGAACCATACGGCGCCGTCAACACACTCACCCCGAACATCGCGCGATTCGCAGAGGAGGGCGTCGTCTACGAATCGGCAACGACACCGATCACGGTGACCCGCCCCGCACACAGCTCGATCTTCACCGGGCTCTATCCGGATCAGCACGGGGTCCTGCACAACGGGTATGCGCTGCCTGAGGAACAACAGACCCTGGCTGAAGTCCTCAAGGGCCAGGGCTACCAGACGGGAGGATTTGTCGGTGTGCGATTCCTCGGCCCCGGGTCGGGCCTCGGGCAGGGCTTGGATATATTCGATGCGCCGGTCGAGCGAGCACAGCGCAGGGCAAACAAGGTCGTGGAATCTGCGGTCGATTGGCTCGAGAATGCCAATCCCGAAACCCCGGTCATGATCTGGGTCCACCTCTACGACCCCCACCTGAGCTACAATCCGCCGCCCGCCTTCAGGCGAGGGGTCGACTCCGAACTGTCCCGCCGCATCCCGTATATCAAATGGAACATCCTGCAAAAAATCGTTGCGGAGAACGACGGTGATGTTCCGGCAAAGGTGCTCGAACACGCGCGCCTCTTGTATCGCGGCGAGGTGGAGTACACCGATCAACAGGTTGGACGGCTTCTCCGCTCTTTCGACCGGCTACGTAAACGCTCACAATCGATGGTCGTTCTGACCGCGGACCACGGGGAGTGTTTCGAAAATGGGATCTACTTCACCCACCAGGACTGCCTCTGGGAGGGAACGGTCCGGGTGCCTCTGATCGTCCGCTATCCAGGGGGAATTGGCGCCGGCCTCAGGATCGACAACCGGGTCAGCAATCTCGATATCACCCCGACGGTGCTATCGGAGCTCGCATTGCCCGCACAACAGCCCATGCCCGGGCGGCCGCTGCAGGAGGTGATGGAGAGCCCGCGGGACCGATACGTCCTCATCCGCCCTCCAAAGGTCCGCTACCCCGACAAGGTCATCCCCCGCCGAAGAGTCATCAAGAGCGTGGCCCAGGAGCCTGTCGCCGAGCGTACAGACCCCCGCACCCGGGGAGTGGTCAGTCGGTGGTGGAAGTACCTCGGTGCACCGGGCTCCGAACAGCTCTTCCGCCTCCCCGACGAGATCAGGAACCTGGTAGACACTGATCCGGCGACTCTGAAGGAGCTGCTGCAAGCCCTCGAGGCAGAGCAGAGTCTGTATCCAGCCGGAGCCCCAGCACTAGAATCCGAAGACGCAGCGACTCTCGAGATGCTCGAGGCGCTCGGTTACGTGCAATAGAATGTTGAGTCGAAACACCTGTGTCGGGGCGTCCGCAGCGATCGCGATTCTGCTGAGTATTCACTGTCGGCCGGAGAGCGTGCCTCAGCAGCCCGACATCTTACTCATCACCATCGATACCCTTCGCGCCGACTCGCTCGAGCCCTACGGCGCACCGGACACGCTGACCCCGAACATCGCGCGTCTCGCCAGCGAGGGCGTGGTCTATGAGGCCGCGACGACTCCGATGCCATTGACGCGGCCCGCGCACGGTTCAATTCTCACCGGGCTCTATCCGGACCAGCACGGTGTGCTGACCAACCACCAGATCCTCCCCGACGAAATTGTCACGCTAGCCGAAATCCTCCTCGATGCGGGCTACCAAACGGCTGGATTCACGGGGATTCGTTTTTTGAACCAGGGGTCCGGTCTCGCTCAGGGATTCGTCGATTTTGATGCGCCGAAGGATAAGACCGAGAAGCCCCGAGCAGAAACCATCGTCGAAAGGGCAATCGAGTGGCTCGGCGCCGCGAATCAAGACATCCCGATCCTGCTCTGGGTCCACGTCTACGACCCTCATCAGCCCTATGATCCCCCTCGAGAATACCGCCGTGGGATCGACCCCGAAATCGAGCGCCGGATCCCGGCGATCCAGTGGAAGACCCTCAACGAGGTCGCAAAGATCAACAACGGGGATGTCCCTCGAGATGTCTTCGAGCTCGCACTCGACTATTACCGCGGCGAGGTGGAGTACACGGATTTCTGGGTCGGGCAGTTGCTGGAGAATTTCGATCGGCTCCGTCATTCACGCCGATCGATGGTCGTGGTCACCGCGGACCACGGCGAGTGCTTCGAAAACGGAATTCACTTCGAGCACGCGGACTGTCTCTTCGAGGGCGCCCTCCGGGTGCCTCTGATCGTCCGCTATCCGGACGGTGTCGGCGCCGGGCTGCGAGTGGACCGCCGCGTCAGCAACCTCGATATCACACCGACCGTGCTCCACGAACTCTCATTAGCGCCTCCCGAAGGTGTCGCCGGCTTGCCGCTCCAGGAAGACTTCAGCGAGCGGAGCCGTCCCTTCGTACTTGTCCGCGCGCCCGAGGTCCAAAATCCTGACCGCATTCCCTCTCGCCTCAGAATCATCCGCAGCGTCGACGGCGAGGCGGTCGCCCCGGCCACCGATCCGCGGACCCGGGGCATCGTCGATCGGCTGTGGAAGTACCTGTGGACGCCCGATTCGGAGCTGCTCTTTCGCCTTCCCGACGAACGGTTAGACAGGGCGGAGGCGGAGGCCGACGTTCGCGCATACCTGTTCGAGGCTCTCAAGGCAGAGATGTTGCGTTACCCGGCCAGAAGCGTTGCCCAGGAAGACCAGGACCCGGAGACACTCGAGGCGCTCGAAGCCCTCGGTTACGTGCGATAACGTGCACTCACGAGTGCCGGCCCTGTTTCGGGCCTGGCGTCACGCGCTTCAGGGTCTGTAGCAATACGCGGCCGGGCCCGGTCAGCCGGGTCATGAAAACGCCCTCACCGCCGAAGGCCATCCGCCGGCAGCCGGCTACGCCCTGAATGTCATAGTCGACCGACTCGGCAAAAGCCGCGAGGCTGCCCGTCGATACCAGCAACGCTTCACCCTCGGCAAGCTCCCGCTCGATAAAATCACCCGAGCCATGCACCAACACCGTCCCCGAGCCCGAGATGTGCTGTAGGAAGAGCCCGGCACCGCCGAAGAAGGCCGCCCCGGCCCGTTTGGCGACGCGAACGTCGATGTCGACCCTGGGCCCGAAGGCCGAAACAAAGGAACCTCGGGTCGTGATCACCGGCCCGCCATCGAGGTTCCAGGCAACGATCTTCCCCGGCTGATTGGCCGCCAGCGTGACACGTTGTTCGTCGGCCGATGCCTCAAGGTATGTCAGGGCAATGCCCTCTCCCGACATCATCCGCCGCGCCGCCCCGCTGGCCCCACCCGGCACCTTGAGAATCCAGCCGAGGCCGGGGTCGATGGCGACGATGGAGCCTTTGCTCGCCCAGCAGGTCTCGCCCTTCTCCAACCTCAGGTTTGCAACCTGGGCCAGCTCGCCGTGGATCGTGTACTGCATGTTCCTCCCCCTTAGCCCGCATATCTGACCAGATTCCTGTTGCGGACGCCGATGCACCGCACCCAACGGTGTTTTCTCGCCTCGGGGTGCTCGACGTGCCTCAAATACGCGCTCCGCGCCCCTCGGGTCGAAACCCCCCTGGGCACGTCACCTCGCCGCCCTCGCGACGAAACCCGGTGAGATATGCGGCCCAATCATCGTGTCACAGCAGACCGCTCTTCACATGCTCGTTATACTCCGCCTGTTGGAGGAAATTCCTGTTGTGACCGGGTTCGGATCATTCGAGCGGTATCTCTCGATACTGGAAGTCGAACAGGATGACCCTTCTCTCGACCACCTGCGCCGGTTGGTCCGGGCTCAGTTGATTCGGGTCCCGTTCGAGAACATCTCGAAGCTCTATCTGGAGAAGACGCGGAGCGCCTCGTACATCCCGAGTCTCGAGGAGCACCTCGAGGGCATCGAGAAATTTCATTTCGGCGGCACCTGTTACGCCAACAACCCCCACTTCGCGGACCTCCTGCGCCACTGTGGTTATGACGTCGATCTCTGCGGCGCCGACATGACCAGACCCGACGTGCACGTCGTCTCGGTCGTGCGACTCGAGGGTCGCGAGTACCTGGTCGACGTCGGCTACGGCGCGCCGTTCTTCGAGCCGATGGCGCGCGACCTCGACATCGAGCAGGAAATCGTGTTCGGCCGGAATCGGTACGTGCTCCATCCCCAGGATGGGCGCGGCCGGTCGCGCATGGACCATTACCGCGACGGCGATCTCATTCACGGCTACATCGCCAAACCCGAGCCGCGCAAAATCGAGCATTTTGACGAAGTCATCCGTCACTCATACACCGACGCGGCGACCTTCATGAATGTCGTCGTGGTCGAACGTTTCTTCCCCGATCGATCGCTGAGATTCCACAACTTCGACCTCACAGAATCTACGGGTCACGGCACAACGACTCACCGGTTCGCCAACAAGGAGCAGCTTGCTGAAGCCATCGAGCACCACTGCGGATTTCCTGGCGAGATCGTCCGAGAGGCGATCGTCGACATCGCCCTCGACTCCAATATCTACAGCTGATCCCCGCCTGGATTCGAAATCTCGCACACCGACCTGAGCTAAACTTGCGAACGAATGGCCTCCTGGACAGAGAACTCCTGCGCCCGAGCGCCGCAATTCGTGGCTGCTGTTTTGGAGGTGACGTTGATGGCGACGGGCTGCTTCACCAGCCATGTGCGAACGCCGTACACCGATGCCGGCGAAATCCAGGAACGCCGATCGTTCGAGACCGCGCCGGCATTCACATACAAGAAGACCGACGTGCCCTACACCAATCATCTCGAGGGCGCCGGCGCCACCTCGATGTACGAGCTTCGGCTCGTGGAGATCCCCTCCGTCGGCGACAACAATCAGAAGGACAACCTCGTCACCGCGAGGTACTACCGAAGCATCCTGCCGGGGGCGCACCCGCTGGTCATTGTCCTGCCCATCTGGGGTTCCTACACCTATCCACCGCGAAAATTCACCTCCAGCATCCAGCGGCACAGCAATGGCGCCGTTCATGTCCTCCACGTGCAGGGTGATACGCATCTCGCAGATTGGCCCGGGCTCGTCGCCGCCGCTGACGAGTCCGAGTTCCTCGAGCTGTGGCGCGAAGCCATCGAACGCCAGCGGGTCACCATCGTCGATACACGCCGGCTGATCGACTGGGCCGAGCAACGGCCCGAGATCGACGCCGGCAGGGTAGCGTTGATCGGCTGCAGCCTCGGCGCCATCGTCGCCGGAACCATCGCCACCCAGGAGCCCCGGCTCGCGGCCACGGTGACGGTCATGGGAGGCAGTCATCTCAATCTGGTGGTCGCCAACTGCGATGGCAGGCGAACCACCAGCGTGCAGGCGAAAGCGGCGGAGAGCTTCGGTTGGGACCGGAAAGAACTCGCGACCCGGCTCGAGCCGATCACGAGCGTCGTGGATCCGGCCAACTATCCCCATCGAGTCGATCCACGCCGAGTGCTGATCATCGAAGCCAACCGCGACAAATGCGTGCCCGAGAAATCGCGGGAGGATCTCTGGCTCGCGCTCGGCAAACCGGACCGCATCAGCATGAATTACGATCACGAGCCCGCGTTCTACTCCATGACCCCGCTCGGTCTCAGCTGGATGCGCCGGCGGATCTGGGAGTTCCTCGAGCCCCTGCTGCTCGAACAGCCGCTATTTCTACCCTCTTCGCGATAAAAGAGTTACCGTTTTCCGCGGAGCAGCATGTATCGACGCGTAGACAGCGGGGGTGAAACATGAAACTCAATGAGCCGCGCAGGTTCTTCTCACTGTGCGCAGCGCTCCTGATCGTTTTTGGTTGTGGTGGAGATCAGCCACCTATGGTGAGCATGGAAGAAGCCGGCTCACAAGCGAGGTCGTGGTGACCGGTCCGCGAACGCCGGAAGTTGAAAACCGAGGCGGAGACCGATTTGTGAGCGGACGGGCTCGCTGGCGGGCCAGAGCGCGCCTCATTTCGAAGGCATTAAGGACATGACGGTGAACCCAAGCACGGTGTTCGAACGGCGGTACTCCTGTCGTAGTTTCGATCCCTCCCCGCTCGATCAGGACACGCTGGAAGCGATACTCGAGGCGGCGCGATGGGCCCCGTCTGGCGGAAATCTGCAGCCGTGGCGCTTCGTGGTCGTGCTCGATCTCGATCGACGTCTGGGACTTGCCGCCGCGGCCCACGGCCAAGGTTTTCTTGGCCAGGCGCCGGCGGTGATCACGGTCTGCGCCGTGCCCGAGGAGAGTGTCAAGCACTACGGTCGGCGTGGTCGCGAGCTCTACTGCCTCCAAGACACTGCGGCCGCGGCTCAGAACATACTTCTCGCCGCCACCGAACAGAACCTTGGCAGCTGCTGGGTCGGGGCCTTCGACGAGGCGGTGGCCGCCCGCGTGCTCGAGTTGCCACGGAACTGGCGACCAGTGGCACTGATCGCCCTCGGCCGGCCAGCCCAGGCGGAGCCACGGCGCACACGCCGTTCGTTGAACGAGGTCGTGGTCTGGCGTTAGCCCGGTGCAGAAGATCGGTGCAGAAGCGGTATTCTGGGCCCACCGTGGATTCGTATCGAGGTGCACCGACCTGCATCAGCCGCGTCATTCTCACGGTCTTTGGTGCTCCTTATATCGTGTCTTCCCTGGTCCTTTTGGGCACGGCAATCTTGGGCGACGACGCGCCGGGTGAAAAGCTCGCCATGGTGATCGGCGCCATTGTTTTCGCCGGAGGAGGGCTCTTTCTGTGGGCTCCTGCGTTCCCTATTGTCGTCAACTGCATCATGCAATCCAACAACCGCGTCGTCCGGGCGATCCGGCCACTCGTTCCGCCACTTGCGATGGGAGGCATGGTCATCCTCATGGGAATGGTGCCAGTGCTGGCGGCGGACGGCATCATCCCGACTGACGATGCCTCCTGGCGCGCTCCCCGGTGGGTCGGCGGAATCGCAGCCGGTGTCTTCGTCGTTGCCGGCCTCTTCATACTCACCAAACCTACGGTGAACCACCTCGAACCACGGATGCAGAAGCAGATTGCAGGCCTCTTCCCGCTCCTCATCGTCAGCGGTCTCGCAGCGATTGCCGGCTGGGTGGCCTTCGGACCAGGCGAACGTCAGTTCTCGACCAACGCGTCAAACTGGTTCGTCGGGGTTTCGTGGGGCGGTGGCGAGCTCGTCGTGGGGATTGCCTTCGGACTCGGCGCGGTTGCCCTGATCGTGATCACGATCATCGGCTGGTTGAAGTACATCACGGCCAGGTGGTGAGTCGCCCACCTGCTCGATTCTCACCTGACGTCTTCTTTGTACTTTTTGATCTCGGCCAGGAGGTCGTCTATCTTCGCTATAACTTCTGGATCCTTCGTCCGCTTTCGCAGTGCCTTGACGTCGCGCTCGACCCCGTCCACGGTTTCGAGGGCGGCGGCCGCATCCGAGGTGGTGTCGAGGCCGCTCACGCCGGCCGAGCGGCCCGCTTGGCGGTACGCCTGGGCGGCGCGTCGAAACTCGCCCTTGAGGCGGTTGAGATCGTGCTCCTCCGGACTCATGGAGCTCCCCGGCAGGAGCTTGAACTCGCCCGTCTGAAAGTAGTTGAATGCGACCAACGCAACGACTATAACGACGACGATGGTGATCAGGTTTTTCACGAGCGTCTCCTTCCCTCGGGCGGACCACGAGTTCCGATTTCAATCATCGATTGGTTCCTCCTCCATTGTGTCACGACGTCGACATCAAAAGTTGACATACGTCACGTCGCGACCGAGTCTGGAGGAGAGCAACAGAATGGACAAACCCCGCGCCGATTCTCCAACATGGCCATTTCACGGTTGGATGGGCCTCGCCCTGGTCGCCGTGTTCTGGCCACTCAACTGGTGCCTCGACGGCATCCGAACCCATTGGGCCTTTTTCCCGCTGTGGCTCGGCTACTGCTTGACGGTCGACGGACTGACATTCGCCTGCACCGGCAGCTCACTCCTTTCGCGCAGCCGACGCGCCTACATCGGGCTCTTCGCGGCGTCGGTGCCAGCGTGGTGGTTTTTCGAACTCATCAACCAGCGCACCCGGAACTGGATCTACCTCGACGACGGTTTGATCGGCCCCATCGAATACGCACTCCTGGCGTCGCTCGCCTTCTCCACCGTCATTCCAGCAGTCTTCGGCACCGCCGAACTCGTCGGTTCCTTCAAGTGGGTGCGGCGGCTGCCGCTCGGTCCGAGAATCGTGCCGAACACTGTAGTCTTGACCGGTTTTCTTGTTGGCGGGCTGGTGATGCTCGCTCTCGCTCTCGGGTGGCCTCGTTATTTCTACCCCTTCGTGTGGCTGTCGGTCTTCTTCATCCTCGAGCCCGTCAACCACCGGCTCGGACACCGGACGCTGCTCGCGCGCACCGCGGTCGGTGACTGGCGCCCGGTCATTTCGCTGTGGATCGGGACCCTGATCTGTGGTTTCTTCTGGGAGCTTTGGAACTACTGGTCTTTCCCCAAGTGGATCTATGACGTGCCGTTTGTGGGCTTTGGCCGTATCTTCGAGATGCCGGTGCTCGGCTACGGCGGTTACCTGCCCTTCGCCCTCGAACTCTTCGCACTTTACCACCTTCTTTCGGGGATTCTCGGGTATCGTACAGGGTGGCAGTACCTGCGGCTCGGGGACGATTGATTCCAGTGCCCGACCGTTCTGGAGGATGGTCCAATGATCTGGAGACGAGGCATGCTTGGAGCTCTGTCGATTGTCGGCTTCATCACCGCTGTCACCGTGAGCTCGCCGGCCTGTGCACAGGGAACGCGCCGCACCGAATCGGCCTCGCGACCGGTCACCGAGCGGAGCGATCTCACTGTCGAGGAGCGAAGTATCACCGAGCTCTTTGAGGAGGCCTCTCCGGCGGTAGCTTACATCACCTCGGTGGCGCTGCGTCGCGACTTCTTCCGCTTCAACGTGATGGAGATCCCGAGCGGTACCGGGTCCGGGTTCGTATGGGACGATCACGGCAACATCGTCACCAATTTCCACGTCATTCGCGACGCGGACCGTGCCGAGGTCACCCTCGCCGACGGAAGCACGTGGGAGGCGGATCTTGTTGGCTACGCCCGCGAGAAGGACCTCGCCGTGCTTCACATCGATGCGCCGAGAAGCCAATTAACGCCGATATCCATCGGCAGCTCCTCGGATCTCAAGGTCGGGCAGACGGTGCTCGCAATCGGCAACCCATTCGGTTACGACCAGACCCTGACCACCGGCATCGTCTCCGCCCTCGGGCGCGAGATCGTTTCGAGTGACGGCATCCCCATCCGCGACGTGATCCAGACCGATGCCGCCATCAACCCCGGCAATTCCGGTGGCCCGCTGCTCGACAGCGCCGGCCGATTGATCGGCGTTAACACTGCCATCGTCAGCCCGTCGGGCGCGTACGCCGGGATCGGCTTCGCGATCCCGGTCGACACCGTCAACTGGGTGGTGCCGCAGCTCATCGCATACGGCAGAGTGCAGCGACCGGACCTCGGCGTCGAACTCGCGTCGGATCACGTCGTGCGGCGGGCGGGAATCGAGGGCGCCGTCGTGATCGGCGTCGAAAGTGGCAGCAGCGCCGAGAGAGCCGGAATTCGGCCTGCATACCGCGACCGCCGCGGTCGTGTGGTGGTCGGCGACGTCATCGTCTCTGTCGATGGGGAACCGGTGCGTTCGGGCGGCGAGCTCGGCCTCGTGCTTGAAAGGCACCAAGAGGGTGACCTGGTCACGGTGACCGTCGATCGGGAGGGATTCAAAAAGGACTTCAAGGTGACGCTGGGCGCGGCAAGGTGACCGACCGGAATCTAACGCAAAGGCGCAAAGAAGGACAAAAAGCTCGGGCATCCGCAAAATCAGCGGTGTCAGATAGATTCGCCCTTCACAACTGACCGAAAACCAATACTCTTTGCGCCTTTGCGTTATTTCTTCGTGCGTATGGTTTTGGATTGCGGCTTCACGAGAGTCTCGGCCCGGCAACAACCGGATTTGCGATCTCACTCAATCTGACAGGAATTTGAAGATTATTGGAGCAACGCGTTCGGGGTGGGTGAGGTGCACGTGGTGGCCGCCCTCGATCTCCGCAGTTTCGAGGTGTTGGATCTTTTTGAGCCTTGCCATCACCACGTCCTCTGGAAACGGCCAGCCCTGGAGCGCGCGCACCGCCAGCACCGGGCACTCGATGGCGGCGAGAAACGCGTATACCTGATTCTCGGTCAGCCGCGTCCGTGAACGGGTCCGCAGGCGTGGATCATGGGTGAAACGGAACCCGCCGTCGACCTCTGCGGAACCACGTTCGACGAGCAACCGCGCCGCCTCGGTGTCGAGGTCCGAGTCACGCAGCCGGGCTTTGATGGCCGCATCGAGATCGGGGAAGAGGCGGGGAGAAGCCTTTACCGCGCGGGCCTCGTCTTCGACCGCCGAAGCCAGCTGAGCCGGTGCCCTGGCCGCATCCGCCGCGAGCGGTCCGGCGCCCTCGAGCAAGACCAGGCGCTGGACACGATCGGGGAAGGTCCCCGCGACCAGGGTCGAGATGCCGGCGCCCATCGAGTGGCCGATGAGCTCGAACTTTCCCCACTCAAGACGATCCGCCACCGCTACCACCTCCGGTGCCCAGTCGATGAAGTGATGGACAACGCTTGGGTGACGGTGCTGTGAGCGGCCGTGGCCGGCCAGGTCGAGGGCCACGAGATGAAGCTCCGGCAACAGCGGTGCGAGGCGGTCGAAACTGGCCGCGTTGTCGAGCCACCCGTGGAGGGCCAGGACCGGTGGGCCATTTGCCGGCCCCCATTCGCGCGCGGCGAGACGCAGGTGCGGCAGCTCGATGGTCAGCTCGCGGGCCGTCATCGGTGGTCACGGTAGATGCGGAGCGCAAATTCGCCGGCCGGCGAGGACCGGAACTCCTCGATCTGGGCCAACAACCCCGCCGGCACCTCGTCGAGCGACGGCAGCGGCGAGCCGTAACTCCTCGGCAAGAGCACCGGTGCGGCGAGGGCCGCAAAGGTCAGATCGGCGGCTCCGAATTTTTTGCCGACGAGATACGAACGTCCATCGGCGAGGATTTCTCCAACAGATGCAAAGACGTTCTGTACGTACCCGAGCGAGCGTTCTGCGCCCTCTTCATCGATCCGCATGCCGACGCGCATGAGCTTTTTGATCAGTGGAACAAGGGCCCTGAAAAGAGCGCGTTCGAAACTTCCGACCCCAGTCAGCACCGACGCTAGAAACAGCTCATCGTGTTGCAGCAAATGGTAGTAGGCGATGCGGCGCGTGTGAGGCCCGAGACGGGTGTCAAAGACCTCCTCCAACTCCTCGGCCTCCACCCGCAGCTGTGAGTCAGTCGGGTAGGGGCGCCAACCGTCGGCGTGCTCGACGTCGATGAACTGGAGGATTTCCGTCGAGTCCGGCAACACCCGGTCGCCGGCCACCAGCACGGGCGTGGAGTGTCCGCCGCCACTGAGCTTCGTCGCCACCCGATGAAGGAGCGGCGGATGCCCCTCCTCACGGTATGGAATCCCGGCGTGTTCAAGCGCCCACCGCGCTTTTTCACAAAAGTGGCTGGGCGGAATGGTGATCAGGCGGTATGCGGAAGCCATACCGAAGGCTACCTCGTCAGTTCTCAATTCACAATTCTCAATTTTGAATTCCCACCAACCCTCCCCGAGAAATGGGTGGGAGGATAATCCGAAATCCGATTTTCGAAATTTCTATGGGGTGGGCAGGCGGTAATTCCCCATTCCGAATTCCTCATTCCGAATTCCTCATTCCGAATTCAAAAAAGCCCCCTTCCGCAGGGAGGTGGGGCGCGGAAGGGGTCAAGTGGTCGCCGAGCAGATGCTCGGAAACCAAGAATCGTGGTTTCGCCGGTCAGTCCATCTGCTTGCGCAGGATCGCCGGTATTTCGTAATCGTCTGTCTGGTTGATGCCGTACTCGGAGTTCGGCCCGCCCGGCACCAGGAAGCGGCTGGCACGGGTAGGAGTACTCTCCTCGAACGCATCCTGCCTTGCGGTCGCTCTCGCTTTGGTCGCGGGCAACTGGGTGCCGTCCGCGGGGCCCTGGAAGCCGGTGGCGATAACGGTCACGCTCACGCAGTCACCGAGATCCGGATCGACCACTGCACCGAAGAGAATCTGAGCGTCCGGGTCGGCGCCGTCGGTGATGATCTCGGCGGCCTCGTTGATTTCATTGAGGGTGACTTCCGCACCGCCCGTGATATTGATCAGGAGTCCGCGCGCGCCCTCGATCGAGGTCTCCTCGAGCAACGGCGAAGCGATCGCCTGTTGTGCGGCTTCAACGGCCCGATGTTCGCCGGACGAGGTGCCGACACCCATGATCGCGTGGCCCATGCCCTTCATCACCGTTCTGACGTCAGCAAAATCGCGGTTGATGAGCCCGGGCACAGTAATGATGTCAGCGATCCCCTGCACTGCTTGGCGCAGGACGTCGTCGGCGATGCTCATCGCTTCGGTGAAGTTTGTGTTGCGTTCGACGAACTTGAGCAGCCGGTCGTTGGGAATCGTGATCAGCGTGTCCACGTGCTCGCCGAGCTGCTGGATGCCCTCCTCGGCCACGCCGCGTCTGCGCGAGCCCTCGAAGGAGAACGGCTTGGTGACAACGGCCACCGTCAGTGCGCCAACGTCCTGTGCCATCTGGGCGATGATCGGCGTCGCCCCGGTGCCGGTGCCGCCGCCCATGCCGCAGGTGATGAAGACCATATCGGCGCCGTCAATCAAATCGAAGATCTTCTTGTCCGCTTCGAGTGCGGCATTGCGCCCGACCTCTGGGTTGGCGCCCGCACCGAGGCCCCGGGTGAGCTCCATGCCCAGCTGTAGCTTGACCGGCGCTCGGCAGTTGGCGAGTGCCTGGGCGTCGGTATTGCCGGCGATGAACTCTACACCGCTGAGACCAGCCTCGATCATGCGGTTGACCGAGTTGCAGCCACCGCCGCCGACCCCGATCACCTTGATCCGCGCCGGCGCCGCCGTTTCGTCAAGGAGAATCGCCGGTTCCGGACCCACGAGATGCAATCTGGGGTTCTCCGACTCTTCGGCGTCGCTCCGTTCGCCCGTAACTCCGTCATCAAACTCGATCATGTCCACCTCCCAGTTCGAAAAATTCTCCGAGGGCGTTGCGGAGCCATGCCACGATGCTGCCCCGGTTTGCACTCGACGTCAACACTTGGTTTCGACGATTGTGGTGAAGTCGGATCAGCCCACAGGCGACTGCCCACTCCGGACCCGACACTGGTTCGACAAGCCCGGCCAGCGAACGAGGAACACCGAGGCGCACCCGGTGGCCGAAGATCGTTTCGGCGACCTCTTCGAGACCCTCGAGCTTCGATGCGCCACCCGTAAGCACCACCCCGGATCTTGGCACTCTATCCAAACCCTGACTCACCAGTACTTTGTGAACTCCAATAAAGAGATCGCGTGCACGCTCGTGGAGAATCTCGGCGGCGAAGGCGGCGGAGTGCACCTGGTTGCCGTCTCCTCCCAACGCCGGCACCTCGACCGCAGCGCGGTCGAGACCTTCGCGATCGAGAGCGGCGCCGATCTGACGCTTGGTGCGCTCGGCGGCCGCCGTCGTCGTCTTGAGCATCGCCGCCAGATCGGCCGTGAAGTGACGTCCGCCGATCGGCACCGCACCGCTCAGGGCGACGACTCCCTCGGCGTAAAGGACCCAGTCGGTGGTCGCGTAACCCATATCGAGGAGCAAGCACCCGAGTTCCTTCTCATCCCGAGTCAACACCGCTTCGCCTGCGGCGAGCGGCTCGAAAGCCAGGCGTCCGAGAGCGACTGCCGCATGGTTGACCGCCTGTTCGACAGTCTCGGCGTGGGTGCGGTTGGCATACAACACATAGGCGGACGCATCGAGACGACTCCCCGGCATCCCGACCGGATAATCCATCCCGGATTGGCCGTCGAGAGCGAATCCGCAGGAGATGATGTCGAGGACCCTGAAATCCTCCGGAATGGCCACCTGAGCACATGCGGCCAACGCCCTCCGAAGGTCTTCAGAGGTGACAGTGTGGTCACGCCCCGTCACCGGTACTGACGCAGTCGAGGGGACACCCCTGATCGGGAGGCCTCCGATCCCGACCTGGGCGACTTCTACCGGTACCGAGGCCATGGCCTCGGCCTCCTCCGCCGCCACCCGCACCGCCTGCGAAACTTCTTCGAGGCTGGCGATGACGCCTTTGCGGGCACCATCGTGCACTGCCTGTCCGCAGCCACGCACGACCAACCGCTCGTCCTCCATCTCTCCGACCACGACCGACACCTTCGACGAACCGAGGTCAATTCCAATCACGGGGTGGTGCTCGTTCACGATCCACCCCCGAGCACGATCCGATCTGTCCACCTGAGATCCGCCCAGGTCTGGGTCAGCGAACCGGCGGTGACGGCCGCACACCAGGCCCTTTCGGCGTCGGTAATCTGTGGCAGAACGTGGATGACAATTTCCGGGCCTCCGTCCGCCGGCTGCACTTGCAGCCTGTAGTCCGACGGCGTCACGCGGCGGATTTCTCTCACTTGACCACCGGTCGCCTCTTCCAGTCGGCTCGCGACGGCAAGCCCCTTGCTGCGTCCGAGATCACCAGTGAACCCCTCGAGCACCGGCGGCAAGGCGAAGTCGATACGCCCGGTCAACGAGCCGTCGGCGGCGACCCCGTGCCAGCTGCGGCCTAGCCTGAGACTGCCTCGACTGACCGCGGCCGCCGCTCGGACATGAACAGTGCCGGGAAGCTCGAGCTCGACCTCGACCTCGCCCACGCCCGGCCAGATTTCGACACGGTCGCGGACTGCTCCCAGGTCAAGACCCATGGCCGGTTGGCCGACGAGTTCGTGCAGCGAATGGATCGAGGCCGCCGGCAGCTTCGGGCAGCCCTCAATGAGAACTTCTGTGACCTGCCACCGGGGCAGGGCCAGGAGCATGACCGGCACGACTGTCAGCAGCGCATAACCGCGTCTCCGCTTTCGCCCGTTCGTCGGGGGCCGCAGCCGTTCCGGCAGGAAGCGGGGAACGTCGGCGGTCATGCCGCACCTTCCAGCCACGCTGCCGCAAGATCATCGACGTCGCCGGCGCCTACCGTGAGCAGCACGTCACCAGGCTCGAGGAGCTCTTCGAGCTGCTGCACGGCCTCGCTGATCGGTGGTCCGGCCAGCACCCGCGGGTGTCCGAGACGGATGGCTTCTTCGATCACGAGTTGTGAGCTGACTCCCTCGATCGGCTCTTCACGCGCCGGGTAGATGGGAAGGACGATCACCACCTCGGCGCCGAGGAGCGCCGACCCGAACTCGCTCGCGAAATCACGGGTTCTGCTGTAGAGGTGAGGCTGGAAGACCACGACCACCCGCCGCCCCGGCATCGCCTGCCGGGTTGCCTCGAGCAGGGCCGTGATCTCGGTCGGGTGATGGGCATAGTCATCGACCACGGTCACCCCGCCGCGATCCCCACGCACCTCGAATCGGCGCGCCACGCCGGAGAAATCGGCACACGCTGCAGCCAGCGCATCGAACTCGAGACCGAGCTCGAGGCCCACCGTAATCGCGGCGAGGGCGTTCAGGGCATTGAATCTCCCTGGAATGGGCAGCGAAACATCGCCGAGCCGGCGGTCCTTTCGGAAGACCGTGAAATCGGTGCCGCGGGATTCGCTGGCCGTGATCTCGAGCCGCATCTCGGCCTCTTCCGAGCTCCCATAGCCGACGATCTTCCGCCGCAGTTGATCGCGAAGGCCCCAGGCTCCGGGATCGTCGGCGCAGACGATCGCCGCACCGTGCACCGAAGCGCGGTTGGCAAAGGCGGCAAACGCCAGGCGCAGCTCTTCTTCACTCCCGTAACAGTCGAGGTGTTCGGGCTCGAGATTGGTGATGACCGCGATATGCGGTGTCAGCTCGAGGAAGGACCGATCGTACTCGTCGGCCTCGCAGACCAGGAGAGGCGCCTCACCGACCCGGGCATGGGTGCCGAGAAAGTGCACGCGCCCACCGACAATGACCGTCGGGTCGGCGCCGGCCGCCGTCACGAGGTGGCTGACAATGGCGGTAGTGGTAGTTTTGCCGTGGGTGCCGGCGATCGCCACGCCTCGTTTGAGCCGCATCAGCTCGCCCAGCATCTCAGCCCGCCACACGACCGGCAGGCGTCTCTCCATCGCCGCCCTCAGCTCGGGATGCTCTTTCGACACCGCGGCTGTGACGATCAGGGCGTCGACACCTTCGAGGTGTCGCGGCGTGTGACCGAGGTGGATCTCCGCGCCGAGCTCGGCCAATCTCCGCGTGCGCTCGTTTGCGGCGAGATCGCAGCCGCTGACCGTCAGGTCCTGGGCAAGGAGCACCTCAGCGATGCCGCACATGCCGACCCCACCGACACCCATTAGGTGGAAATGGTTGACCCGCATATCTCACCAGCTTTCCGCTGCGGCCGGCGATAAATCGCACCCAGCGGTGTTTTCTCGCCTCGGGGTGCTCGACGTACCGCAAGTACGCGCTCCGCGCCCCTCGGGTCGAAAACCCCACTGGGCAAGGCATCTCGCCGCCCTCGCGACGAAACCCGGTGAGATATGTGGGTTGACGCTCATACCCCACCACCGATCGACAGTACCCGCTCTGCAATGCGAGCGGCGGCATCCGGCAGGGCAACTTGTCGCGCATTGCGACCCATTTCGCGGAGCGCGTCGTGGTCGCGGAGGAGTTTTCCGAGGAGCATCGACACCCTCAGGGGCATCGCCTCATGCTCGGTCACGACCAGCGCCCCGCCGGCCCTTTCGAGACTCCGAGCGTTGAACTCCTGGTGATTCCCGGCGGCGGCGGCAAAGGGAATCAGCAACGCACCACGTCCGGCGGCCGCGAGCTCCGAGACCGTGAGGGCGCCCGATCGCGCCACCACCAGATCCGCTTCGGAGAACGCCTGCCAGGGCTGGGCGAGAAAGGCGGTCACCTTGGCCTCCAGGTTGAGGTCCTGATAGGCCGTCCTCACGACCTCCGCCCAACGGACACCGGCCTGGTGCCTGATTTCGATATTCAGGCCCTCATCGCGGAGTTTCGCCAGCGCCCGCGGCAGCGTTCGGTTGATGAACAGAGAACCCTGGCTTCCTCCCAGGATCAGGAGGCGACTCGGATCCTGCGGGGCCACATCCGGCACCCCGAAAAAGTCGGCGCGAACTGGATTGCCGGTCCACTCGGCGGAGAGCGAGGGGAACGCCTTCAACGCGTCCTCGAATCCGCAACAGATCAGGTCAGAGAAAGGAGCGAGGAATGTGTTCACCCAGCCGGGGATTGAATTCTGCTCCTGCAGCACTGTCGGCACCCCGAGCAGCCCGGCTGCCACCATTCCGGCGGTGGAGGCATATCCGCCGACCCCAACTACCCCCACCAGGGGTCTGAGCTTGAGCAGGGTTCGAACCGAGGTGGCGATGGCGCTCGGTAGCTTGGCGAGGGCACGCACCGCAGCCGTTGGTGTCCGGGCGTGAATGCCCTCGAGATCGACCAGTGTGATCGGGATATTGCGTTCGGCAACCAGCTCGGCCTCGAGACCGCGACGCGATCCGAGCCAGTGGACATCTATCTCACGCGCTTTGAACTCGCGCGCCACCGCCAATCCGGGGAAGATGTGGCCACCGGTACCGCCGCCCGCAATCACCACCCGCCGTCTCATGCCTTGACCTCCCGTGACAGATTGAGGAGGATTCCGATCGAGACCAGCGTGACCAGCATCTCGGTCTTGCCGTAGCTGACCAACGGCAGTGGGATGCCCTTCGGCGGCAGGAGATCGAGGCACACCACCATGTGCACGAGACTCTGCATCGCAAAGGCCGTGGTGATCCCAAAGGCGAGCAGGGCGCGCTGAGGATCCTCGAGGCGGGCGGCAACCACCAATCCGCGCCAGACGATGACCCCGGCCAGACCGAGCAGGACCATCAAACCCACAAACCCGAGCTCCTCTCCGGTGATCGCGAAGATGAAATCGGTATGTGGTTCGGGTAGGAAAAAGAGCTTCTGCAGCCCGGAGCCGTAACCGAGGCCGAGGAAGCCACCGCTGCCGATAGCAACCAGGCTCTGGTACGTCTGCCAACTGCCCGCGGCGTTCATCTCGGGGTCGAAAAACGCCTGCACGCGGGCCAGCCGGTAGGGTGAGGTGATGATCGCCACCACCAGCACCACCGCAGCGATGACCGCGGGGGCCGCCAACAGCCGCCACGGCATCCCCGCGACAAAGGCCATCGTGCCCAGTATCACCGCCAGCAGGGCCGCCGTTCCGAGGTCAGGCTCGATCACGATCACCAGAATCGTCGCGAAGGAAACCCCACCGACTACGGTCAACTTCTGCCACGGCCAACCCTCACGTCGCGCTTCGTCGAGGAGGATCGCCATCAACATGATCAGACCAAGCCGTACCAGCACCGACGGTTGCATCGAGATCCCACCAACGCTGATCCATCGATGGGTGGCGGCAACCTCCGCCTGAGCGAGGGCGGCCAGCAGCAGGGCCCACCCCACTGTCAGGGCGCCGATCACGAGCCGCCGGTCGGTGAGAAGGGCCGTTCTCAGGTGCATGCTCACAACCATCAGCCCGAGACCGATGATCGCCGTCGCCGCCTGCCAGGTGAAGAAGTAGGAACCGGGCCGGTTGTAGCGCTCGGTCGCCAGCAGCCACGAGGCCGATGCGAGGATGGCGAGGCCGATGGCAGTCAGGAGAATCGCCGAGCCGAGCAGGAGGCGGTCGAAGCGCTGCCTTATAGGCATGACGCCACCTCCTTCCGCACGAGATCGGTGAAGCAGTCGCCACGCTCGCCGTAATTCGAGAACTGGTCAAACGAGGCGCATGCCGGCGCCAGCAGGACCCACTCGCCGGATGTCGCGTGGCTCCGCGCCCGCCGCACCGCCTCGGCCAGGGTTCCGCAGTTTTCGGTCGACGCCGAACCGGCCAAGGCCTCGGCAATTGCGGGCCCGTCCTCGCCGATGACATAGAGGCGGGTCACCGCCCGCCGCACCTCGTCAGCGAGAACCGAAAAATCCTGGCCCTTGGCCTGACCGCCGAGGATCAGGTGCAGGGATCGGTCGGGGTAACCGCGCAGCGCGGCCAGGGTGGCACCGACGTTTGTGGCCTTCGAATCGTCCACCCAGCGAACCCCATCCTCTGCATGGACGGTGCGGTGGCGGTGCGCAAGCCCCTCGAACGTGCCCAACACCGTGGCCACGGCCGCCGGCGATGCGCCGAGGGCAGCCGCCGCCAGCGCTGCGGCAAGAGCGTTGGCGATGTTGTGAACCCCGCTCAGACGCATTCCGGACGTGCGCATGATCGGCTCGCTGTCGAGCACCAAATGGTCGCCGTCGAGCGAGGCATCGGCCGCACCAGCAATCGAGAATCGCCGTTTGCGCGCTGAGGTTCTGGTCGCGGCGACCATTGGGTCGTCGGCATTGAGCACCGCCGTATCCGCATCGGTCTGAAAAGCGAAGAGCCGCTGCTTGGCTGCGAAGTACGAATCGAGATCGGGGTGGCGCTCGAGATGGTCCTGGCTCAGATTGAGAAAGACCGCCACTCGGGGTGCCATCGCTGTCAGGAGTTCGGCCTGAAAGCTCGAAACCTCGAGAACCCAGCTCGTCCAGCCGCCCTCGAGCACGAGCTGCGACGCGGGAGTACCGAGGTTGCCGCCAGCCACCGCCGACCGACCCGCCTCGACCAACATCCGCGCCGTCAGCTCGGTCACCGTGCTCTTGCCGTTGGAACCGGTCACCGCGACCAGCTCGGCCTGCGGCCGATGGAACCACGCGAACTCGATCTCGGTGTTGATTTCGATGCCGCGTTCACGCGCCGACTCGAGCAGAGGCGCGTCGGCCGGGACGCCGGGCGAAGCAATGACCAGTCCAACCCCCTTGAGGCAGCTTTCCGGATGGCCGCCGATGAAGGTGCGTACACCGCCGCCGAGAGCCGCCAACTCTGTCGCCAGCTCGCTCTCGGATCGAAGGTCGGTGGCCCAGACCTCGGAGCCGTCTGCCGCGGCAAGATGTGCGGCGGCCACGCCGGAGCTTCCCAGCCCGACGATCAGCACCCGCGGAGAACACTCGTACGCCACGTTTACCTCAGCTTCAGGGTCGACAGCCCGGCGAGGGCGAAGACCACCGCGATGATCCAAAAACGAACGACCACCTGAGTCTCGGTCCAGCCGAGAAGCTCGAAGTGATGGTGCAGCGGCGCCATACGAAAGACCCGGGTGCCGCGAAGCTTGTAGGACACAACCTGGATGGCAACCGACAGCTCCTCGAGCACGAAGAGCCCACCGACCAGCACCAGCAGGAGCTCCTGTTTGGCCACCACGGCGACAATCCCGATACCGCCACCCAGGGCGAGCGAACCGACATCACCCATGAAGACCTGTGCCGGGTGGCAGTTGAACCACAGAAAACCGATCGCCGCGCCCACCATCGCTCCGGTAAAGATCGCCACCTCACCGGCGCCAGAGACCGGCACGATGCGCAGGTACTCGGCAATCCGGAAGTGGCCGGCGACATAGACGAAGACCGTGTAGGTCGCTGCCGCGATGGCGACCGCGCCGACCGCCAACCCGTCGAGGCCGTCGGTGAGGTTGACCGCGTTCGACGACGCGAGAAGGACCAGGACCACGAACGGAATGTAGAAGATTCCCAGCGGCAACAGAACGTCCTTGAGGAACGGCACCGCGAGGGCGCCGGCGTGCGTCGCCGGGGACGCGGCGGACCGCGCCATCAGACCCGCAGCGACCGCCACCAGCACCTGCAGGAGGAGCTTCTGCCGCACCGTCAGACCGAGGTTGCTCTGCCTGCGTACGATCAGCCAGTCGTCGATCAATCCGATGCTGGCGAAACCGAGTGTCGCGAGCAACACGGTCCAGATGTAGGGATTCTTGAGATCTGCCCACAGCAGAGTCGTGAGGGCAAAGCTCGAGACAATCAGGATGCCGCCCATGGTCGGCGTCCCGGCCTTGACCTGGTGGTGCTCGGGCCCCTCGTCCCGTATCGATTGCCGCACCTGGAGGGCGCGCAGCTTCGAGATCATCCAAGGGCCCGCCACCAGGCTGATGAAGAACGCGGTCGCGATCGCGAGACCGGTCCGGAAAGTCAGGTAGCGGAAGACGTTGAAACCGATGAAGGTGTCTCCCAGGGGATAGAGGAGCGCGTACAACATCAGGCCGCCTCCTGCCCCGTCAACGCCGCCACCGTCCGATCGAGGCCTACCCCTCGCGAACCTTTGACCAGCACCACGTCTCCTGCGCGCAGCACGCGGCGCAGGAGCTCGGCGGCGTGATCGGCGTCCTCTTCCAGGTAGATCGACCCGTCGGGAAGTCCGGCCTTTCGAGCCCCGTCTGCGATTCTTCCCGCGTCGGCGCCGCCGACGGCGACCAACACATCGCAGGCCGCGGCGGCCTGTTCGCCGGCGAGCTGATGCGCTTCCTGCGCCAGGTGACCGAGCTCGTACATCTCACCCAGCACCGCGACCCGGCGACCCGGAACCCGCGCCAGGAGCTCGAGCATCCGCCGCACCGCCAGCGGTGATGCGTTGTAGCTGTCGTCGACCAGCGAAATATCATCGCCGATCTCGACCAGACGTCCCCGGTGTTCCGGCGCCTGGAGCTGAGGCGCGGTCTCCGCCACCTGCTCGGCCCGCACACCGAAGGCCGAAGCAGCAGCGGCGGCGGCGAGCAGGTTTTCGGCCTGGTGCCTTCCCGGCAGGGCGAGCGCGACCTCCGCCTCTCCTTTCGGCAGCACCAGCCGAAACCGGCTGCCGAGTAGACCGCAGTCTTCCACATCCTCGAGGCGCGCCTCCGAGTCTTCACAGCCGTAGTGAATGACCCTGGCCCCGGTCTGCGCGAAATACCCCTCCTGATTCGGGTCGTCCGCGTTGATCACCAGTGCACCGTCTGGGTCGAGCCACGGCAGGAGTTCGGCCTTGGCGAGGACGATCCCGGCAATGTCGGGAAAGAACTCGGTATGAACCGGCGCGATCCGGGTGTAGAGGAGCAGCTCGGGACGCAGGATCTCACCCAGGATCGCAAGCTCGCCCGGGGTGCTCATCCCGGCCTCGGCGACAAAGACCTCGATGTCCGGCTCCTGCGAGAGGATTTCGGCCGGCAACCCGAGGGTGTTGTTGCGATTACCCCCCGAAGCGCCGACCCGGTAATGCGGCGTCAGCAGCGCGGCAAGGAAGTTCTTGGTCGTGGTCTTCGCCACCGAACCGGTCACCGCGGCCACCCGCCAGGCACGCTCCCGGCGCTCGTGACGGGCGAGCTCATGATAGGCCGCAAACGCATCATCGACCCGCACCAGCGCTCGCTGTGGAGGAGGCGCCACGAGTTGGGCATCGCGCCGCACCAGCGCCGCCGCTGCGGTTTCGAGGGCGGCGCGGACAAAGTCGTGACCGTCGCACCGTGCGCCCGGTAGAGCCACGAAGAGATCTCCGCCCTCGAGCCGCCGCGAGTCGACCTCGGCGCCGAGAAGGCGCACAGCGGCATCGCCCTCGATTGCTCCACCGACAACACGGGCAACATCGGCTGCAGTCATGCGCACCGTGCCCTCCGCGCTTCCGCCCGAACGACCTCCTGGTCAGAGAACGGGACCCTGTCGTCGCCGATGGTCTGGCAGGCCTCGTGCCCCTTTCCCGCCACCAGCACCAGAGCCCGCTGGTCGGCCGCTTCGAGAGCGGTGGCGATCGCCTGGCGGCGGTCGAGCACCAGCAACGGGTCAGCGCCCGCAGCACGCACGCCTTCGGCCACCGCATCAGCGATCTTCGCCGGGTCCTCCGAACGCGGGTTGTCCGAGGTAACGATCGCAACGTCGGCAAGCTCACCGACCGCGAAGCCCATCGGACCGCGCTTGCCCTGATCGCGATCGCCCCCGGCGCCAAAGACGACGATCAGGCGACGGTCGGTGACCCGGCGCAGGGCCTGCAAGACCGAGCGCAGACCGTCGGGGGTGTGGGCATAGTCGACGAAGACCGGGAACGGTGCATCGACCGGGACCCGTTCCATACGACCGGGCAACGGGCGCGCTTGCGCGAGGCCGCGCCGGATGGCGCGAGCATCAAGGCCTGCGGCGTAGGCAGCGGCCGCGGCGGCGAGTGCGTTGCGCAGATTGTGAACCCCAACAAGGGGCAGATCGACCGATATTTCCTCGTCACCCAAGCGGAGGCTGAAGCGACTCCCGTCGAGATTGCTGGAGACGTCCTTGGCACAGACCGAGCCACGATCGAGGCCCCATGAAACGTCGCCATCCCTGGGTGTGTCGAGCAAACGCGCACCCCAGGGATCGTCGACCGGCAGGACCCGGCGGCCGTTCTCTGCCAAATGCTCGGTGAAGAGACGCCGCTTGACCTCGAAGTAGGTCTCCATGTCGTGGTGGTAGTCGAGGTGATCGCGGGTCAGGTTGGTCCAGACCGCGACGTCGAACTCGAGTCCCGTCAACCGATCTTGGCTGAGGGCGTGGGAGGAGACCTCCATCGCCACCGCAGCTGCGCCGTCGGCCACCGCTCTCTTCAGCATCGGTGCCAGATCGGTGGCCTCCGGCGTCGTCCGCTCGCATCGCACTTCAACACCGCCCGGGATGCGCGCTCCGAGGGTGCCGATGAACGCCGCCGGCCGCCGAGCCGAGCTCAGGACGAGGCTGATGAGGTGGGCGGTGGTGCTCTTGCCGTTGGTCCCGGTGACCGCCACCATCTGCAGCTTCTTCTGTGGGTTTCCGGCCAGGATCCATGCCGCCTTCGCCATCAGCGGTCGGGGGTGCCGGCATCTGATCCAGGGGACGTCGAGGTTCTTTCGCGGTCGGCGGTCGGTGAGAACCGCCGCCGCACCGGCGGTCAGCGCCTGCTCGAGGTGGTCGACGCCGTGGGTGCGCTCACCGGGAAGGGCCGCGAAGATGAGTCCCGGCCCCGCTTTTCGCGAGTCGTGGGTGATGCCACGAACCTCGCGTCCCGGGTCGCCGGTCAACTGACCCTCACGGAGGCGGAGGAGGAGGGTCTCGAGCTTCATGCGTTTCCACCTTCAGCCGCAGCCTCGCGTCGTGCGATAAGCGGACCGGCGGGTGGCACCCGCTCGGTCGGGGCGATGTCCAGGAGGCACGCCGCAGCTTCGGCGATCTCGGAGAAGACCGGCGCCGCCACGGCTGACGCCCAGAAGTCGACCTCCACCGGGTCCTCGACGGCCACAACAACTGCAATCCGCGGGTCCGGCATCGGCATCAGGCCCGCAAACCAGGCGACGTGGTGGTCGTCGTCAAAGCCACCGCCGACCGCTCGCTGGGCGGTTCCGGTCTTACCGCCGGTCCGGTAGCCCGGCACCGCCGCCAGTTTGCCGGTGCCGTCACGAACTACTCTTTCGAGCATGCTGCACAAACGGCGGGCCAGGGCATCGTCGAGGATCCGGGTTCGCGCTCCCTGGTCGGCCGTGGCCCCAGGTTCTGATTCCGGCGTCACGAGCCGCGGCCTGAGGAGCCAGCCGCCGTTGCCGATCGCCGCATAGGCCATTGCCATCTGCAGGGGACTGACAATGAGCTCCTGACCGAGAGCAAACCCTGCTCGGCTCATATTCGACCAGGTGCGGGTTTCCGGAAGCAAGCCGCGCGCCTCGGCTGGAAAAATAACACCGGTACGTCGACCGAAACCAAATGCGTCGAATGCCTGCCACAGTCGTTCCTCCGACACCCGTTCGGCCGCCTCGATGATGCCGGCGTTAGCGGAGTGGATGATGATCTCGTCGATGGTGTAGAGGCCGGGATCGGCATGGTCGCGTATCCAGTGGCCCGCGACGCTGATGCCCCGATTGCGGCAATCGAAACGCTCACCGGGACGAACGACATCGGCCGCAAGCACTGCGGCCGCAACGAACGGTTTGACGACCGATCCAGGTTCGAATGCATCCTGGACCGGGCGCAGGCGCCAGTTTTCGGGTTTTGCATCCCCCGGGCTGGACGGGTCGAAGGACGGCAGCGAGGCGATGGCCAGAATATGCCCGCTTCGCACATCGACCACGACCGCTGATGCGGCGCGAGCTTTGTACGTCCGAAGGGTCCTCTCGAGCACCGCCTCGCACCTTGCCTGCAGTCGCGCCAGCAGTGTCAGCTGGAGGTCATAACCGGCGCGACCGCGATGCAGCCGCTGCAACCGCACCTTGCGTTGGACCGCGTCGTTGACTGCCAGATACTGCTCCGGCTCGCCAGCCAGATAGGCGTCGAAGTAGTGCTCGAGACCCGCCCGCCCAACCGTATGCAGCTCTTCACGGCCAGTGAATCCGACAACCGGTGCTGCCAGACTTCCCTGCGGGTAGATCCTCGCGAAGTCGGGAACCAGCACCACTGCGTGCTGCGCGAGCGCCATCACCTGTTCCGCCACCTCGCGCCGCACCCGCTGGGCCAGCCACACCCATTTCTTTTCGCCGCCGAGACGGCGCGCGAGGTCGTTTTCCTTCTGGCCGAGCAGCGGCGCCACCGCAACGGCAAACATCTCCGGGTATTCGAGGTGCTTGGTGTCGACCTGGATCGCGACTCGATCGATCGAGGTTGCGAGCACGTAGCCGTCGGCTGTGCGGATCGTGCCCCGCGGGCCCGGAACAAAAATGACACCTTGCTGTTGCTTCAGGGCGTACTTTGCCCAGGCACCGTGTTCGAAGACCGAGATTTGAACACTTCTCGCAACCACCCCAGCTGCAGCGAGCGCCATCCCCGCAACCACCACCAGCAGGCGCCGGCGGTTCACGGCGCCACCTCGAGCGGCGGTTGCGCGGGCAAACCGGCCGGAGCGGCCGGTACCATTCCGAGCTCGCGGGCACGCGCCGCCAACCTTTCCGGGCTTCGCTCGAGTTCGAGCTCCAGCCGGAGGGTGCGTTCTCGCTGCTCGAGCTCCGCAACCTGCGCACGCAGCCGGATCAACTCATAGTTGATGGAGGTGCTCTTGAGCCTCGGCCAGCCCACCAGTGCCAGCGCCAGCACGACCGTTGCCGAAACCCCGATCAACGCGCTCAGGACCTGCGGCCAGTGGCGGTCCCGCTGTGGGATCAAAAAGCGATTGGACGGGCCGATGACGGGAAAATCCACGGTCAATCCTCCCGGCGTCGTGCGGCCGCCCGCAGGCGCGCCGAACGCGCACGGGGGTTGCGGGCGATCTCACCTTCGTCCGGCCGTACCGGAGATGCCGTCAGCACCTCCACGACCCGTTGGGGATTGCAGCGGCAGACCGGGAAATCCGGAGGGCAGGTACAACGCCCGGCCAACCGCCGCAGGGTGTGTTTGACGATCCGGTCTTCGAGCGAATGAAATGAAATGACCGCGATTCGGCCACCAGACTTGAGGCTGCGAATTGCAGGCTCGAGAAAGCGTTCGAGCTGTCCGAGCTCGTCGTTGACCGCAATTCGCAACGCTTGAAAGGTTCGGGTCGCAGGGTGGATGCGTCGCTCTCGACCCCCAACCACATCCTGGACCAGACGGCTGAGCTGAGCGGTCGTGCGCAGGGGATCCTGTTCTCGGCGCCCGACGATCGCACTGGCAATCGCTCGCGCCCGCCGTTCTTCACCGTAGTCCCGCAGGATCCTCACCAGCTCCTCCCACTCTGCCTGCTCGAGCAGCTCGGCTGCGGTCGGGCCGGTCGCGCCCATTCGCATGTCGAGCGGGCCGTCCGAAGCAAAGCTGAATCCGCGGATTGCACTGTCGAGCTGGAGCGAGGAGCATCCGATGTCGGCGAGCACGGCCGCGGGCGGGCCAAGCCCGAGTCGCCGGAGAACCAACGGCAACCGATCGAAGGTCTCTTCGACGAGTTGCACACGATCGCTGAAGGGCTGGAGTCTCTCACCAGCCCGGGCAAGGGCCTGGGGATCACGATCGATACCGACGAGCTGGAACTCGGGCTCCGCCCTGAGCAGAGCCTCGGCATGTCCTCCAAGACCGACCGTCGCGTCGACCAGCAGACCCGGTCCGGCTGGCACAAGGAGCTCCACCACCCGATCGGTGAGCACCGGCAGGTGTTCGGAGGCCACTCACGTCCTCCATCACAGCTCCAGCTGCGCGAGTTCCTCGAGTTCCTCGTCACTCAGCGACGACTCCTTGAGGAATGAGGCGGCCCGGGAGCGGTTGGTGACGGCAAGATGGTTGATGCGGCCCGAGACCACGACCTCTCCTTCCACGTCCACCATCTCCCGCAGCAAAGCAGGCACGAGAATTCGCCCCTGGTCGTCCACCTCCAACAGTTGGCCGTAGTTGACTCGCTCGATGAGTTTCAGCACAGCCGGCTTCATCGCCGGCTTGCTCAGCAACCGCTCCTCGACTCCCTGCCACACGGCCAACGGGTAAACTCTGAGCTCGTGGGGGAAAAAGGAGCAGACGTAGACTTCCCGACCAAAATCCATCTCGAGCTGCTCACGCAGCCTCGCCGGGAGCTTGAACCGCCCCTTGGCGTCGATGGTGGCCGGAAAGCCTCCGCGAAACCGTTCCACACTGCCCCCTTTGAAACTCGAAGTGAGCCCTCAATAGACGACCTTTCCCACATCAGACCTATTTGGACCACTTCTGACCACTCCATGATGATCCGCCACGGACTTCATGTCAAGGGTCTGGGCGTCAAATACTTGCGTCGTTTTGGACCGCCTTTTTTTGGCACGAATTGATGATTCATAAAACACCACAAGATGTTGTGGTTTTGAGACCCATAGCCACCACATGTTGTATAGTAATTCGCCTTCGGAACTCGCGGAAATTGCCCGCGAGTTCCGAAGGCGAATTGCCGTAGAATGGGCGTCGATGGCTGATCAACCCATGCGTCGAGTCGGGGTGGTTCTCAAGACCACCAGCACCGAGGCCACCGAGCTCGGGAAAAAGCTGCTCGACGAGCTGGCGCGACTCGATCTCGAGGCTGTGGTCGAACGTGAGACCGCCACCGTTCTGAACGTCAACGGGGATGTTGATCGGGAGGAGCTCCCGAGCCAGGTCGACCTGGTGGTGGTGCTCGGCGGTGACGGCACCCTTCTCTCGGTGACCCGTGGCGCGATCAACGGTACGCCCATTCTCGGCATCAACATGGGAACGCTGGGTTTCCTGACCGAGCATCCAGCCGAGAGCCTTGTCCCGATGCTGCACGCAGCGCTCGAAGGTCGAGCGAAAACGGTGCGCCGGGAACGCCTGCTGGTGACCGTCGAGACACCAGGTCACGATCCCTCCACCCACTGCGTCCTCAACGATGCGGTGATCAACAAGTCTGCGCTGGCGAGAATGCTCGATCTGTCGGTGCACGTGAACGAGGCGCTGGTCAGCCGATTCAGAGCCGACGGGCTGATCGTCGCGACCCCGACCGGCTCCACCGCCTACAATTTATCGGCCGGCGGACCGATCCTCTACCCTAATCTCGAGGTCATCGTCGTGACCCCGATCTGCCCCCATACGTTGACCAACAGGCCGCTCGTGCTGTCGCTTGACTCGAAGGTCGAGATGCGCCTCGAGAAAGATTCCGAAGAAGTCTGGCTGACCCTCGATGGTCAGCAGGGATTCCCGCTCAGCACCGAGGACCTGGTGCGGATTGAAAGATGCAAGGACCCTGTTTACCTGATCACTGACCGCGACCGCTCGTACTTCCAGATCCTGCACCGGAAGCTCAAATGGGGGGAGCGGGGCGGGTGAGATACCGCCATCTCAGACGCACGGTGATCGCCGTGCTGGCGACCATCGCTTTCCTCTTGATCTTCGCACTGGCGGCCAGGACGGTTCTCGAGACCGAACCGGTCCGTCGCCTCGCACGGAGCTGGCTCGTCAAAACGGCCGCCGGTTACGGGGCCGAGCTCGGAATCGGCGACCTTCATTGGAGTTTATTGCCTCCGGGCCTCCGGCTCAGTCAGGTCAACTTCAAAGGCGCGGGGATCGACGCCGAAATCGATGCTCTGCAGGTGGACCTGGGACGAGTGTGGCTCACCCGGCGCACGATAGAGTTCGGCCGGGCGGCGGCGAAAGGGGTCCACATCTCAGTCACCGGCCTGCCGCGGACGTCGGGAGACGGTCAGGGACAGGTCAGGTTCAGGGTTCGACAGTTCTCGCTCGAGGACCTGGAGTTTGAGGGAGTCGACTTACCGGGGAAAATCGCCCTCGACCTCCAGGACGTGCGATCGAGCTGGTCGACCGAGGACGACGAGTCGCGGGGTTTCGCCGAAGTAGAGCACGCGCAGCTCGAGATCGGCAGGATGGAGCCGGTCGGATTCTCGCTTCTGGCGCGGTTTGTCTTCGACGACAACGGAGTCGATCTCTCCAACTACCGACTCGAGAGCGTCGGCTTTGAGCTTCAGGGTCGTGGACGGATTGGCGGCGGCCGCGCACGGCTCGAGGCTCGCGGTCCTCTCGACATCGGCTGGCTTGACGGATTCGTCAGGACCCACGGCTTGCTTGAAGGTGCTGCTGAGGTGGAGGCAGTGATCGATACCCGGGCGCCAACGTTGATCGAGGCCGACATCAGCGCACCCCACCTGGCGGTCTCCGGGTTTTCGCTCGACGATGTCGAGGGACGGCTTTCGCTGGTGAATGGGAGCCTGCGCGGCACGCTGACGAGAGCCGACTTTTTAGGCGGCTCCGTGCGGGGCAGCTATGAGCTCGCCGAGTTCGGAGGCCGGTATCCCCACACTGCCCACCTCGAGGGGGAAGGCCTCTCTCTGCAGAGATTCCTCAACCACCTCAAGATTGAATCGGCCGGGCTGGCTTCAAACATTGATCTCCGGGCAGACGGTCACTGGAACGGAAGTTCATTCCCCGCCGGAAACGGGAACGCCGATCTGATACTCCACGGCTCGACCCCCGGGGTGCCGGTCTCCGGGGCTGTGGGCGTTGCCCTGACCGGTGAGGGGTTCCTGCTATTTGATGGGGAGGAACTCGACATCGGACAATCCAAAGCACGCTGGCAAGGAGCACTGACCCTGGGCACCTGGCAGCCGTCCTGGTCGATCGCCGTCGAACCGGCCGTCTTTCCGGAGATCGGACCGATGGTCAACGCCTGGGTCGGGTCGACCGTCCTTCCGGACGACCTCGCGGGGTCGGGTCAGATCCAGGTCGATCTCAGCGGGCCCTTTTCCGAGCTCACTGTCAACACGCGCGTCGAAGCTGAACCGCTGATCCTGGATCCGATTCGATTCGACCGGCTGGTTGCGGAGGCGACCATCAGCGGCTCCACGTTGCGCATCGGATCGGCCCGCTTCCAGGTCGGAGACGGTTTCGGCGAGGTCGAGGGCGACATGAATTGGGGAGCCGAAGCGGGCGACGACCAGATCGACCTGGAGATCCGCGGTCGCCACATCCCGCTCGCTGCACCGGCTTCGTGGATCGACCTCGATCAGTGGGTCGATAGCGGGACTGTCTCATTCAGCGGGGTTCTCGATGGGCGAATCGCGTCACCCACCGGCAACTGGCGGTTGGGCATCGAAGACCCGATTCTCGCGGGGCTCGATCTCGGGGAGACTTCGACAACCATCGAGCTTGCCGACGGGCGATTCAGCTGCGCCGACCTCAGCTGCGATCACGGGCTCGAGGGAAATCTGTTCTGGAATGTCCATGACGGAGAGATCGGCGGAACCCTGTCATGGACGCAGATGCCATTGGCATCCCTCGGTGAGGAGGTGCAGCGTCTTGCCGGCGAAACGGCCGACGTCAGCCTCGATTTTCAGGTGCCTATCGGCGACCGTCCGACGACGATGCTGAGAGCCGAGAGCGAGCACGCGCGGCTCGATATCCGGGGTGAACCCGAAACGGTCGATATCGACGCCGAAATTCTGGGGGCCCTCGAGGTCCACGCCCATCTCGACCGAAACGATGAAGGCTGGCTGTCCGGCGACGGCACCCTGCAGGTGACCTCGGCAAACGTACTGCTCGCCCATCTCGCTCCCGATTCCGGGGTCCCTCTGTCGGGCACGGCCGGAGGCTCATTCACCGTGGACTGGAAAGATGAGCCGTTGCCTCGCATAGAGGGCCGTCTGGAGAGCCTCAATCTCGCACTCGAGAAACAGGCCATCCACCTTCTCCAGCCCGCCGGGTTCTCTCTGTCCAGCGATGGCTTCGTCGTCCCGGGGGTGCAGCTCCGCGTACGGGACGACGAGCTCTTTGTGCGCTGGGAAATCGATCCCGACCGGCAGCTTCGAGGCAATATTTCGGGCACCATGGACGCCCTGTTTCTGCGCTTCCTCCTACCCGAGTGGGAGCCGGCGGGCCGCGCCACCGGTATCGTCGAGCTTCTCGGCACAGTTGATGAACCTCTCTTCGAAGGTATCGCGGAAGTCCACGGAGGCTCGTTCCGCCTTCCGGAAACACGGACCATCCTTTCGCAGATCGAGGGCACTGTCTTGCTGTCATCAGGGGATGTCCAGCTCGAGGGCATGGATTTTCGGTTTATGGGCGGCCGCGGCCGCGCCGGCGGACGGGTCCGGGAGCGGGACGACACCATCGTGCTTGCCCTCGACGGCACGGCCAGTGGCGTCCGTTTCGAGGTCCTGCCCAGTCTCGACGCTCGGGTCTCCGGGAGCTGGCGTCTGAACGGTCCGATCGACGACCTTTTGCTCTCCGGCGACATCACGGTCGACCGCATGTCGCTGACTACCAAGGAGGACGTCGCGACGATCCTCCTCGGCTGGCTCGAAGAAGCCGGTCGGGGCTCGAGCGGCGGCGGTCTCAATCTCGCCCTCCGGGTCGAAGCAGAGGAGACTCTCGAGCTCCGAAATCCGTTCGTGCGACTGACGGGTTCGGCTTCGCTCGAGGTCACCGGGACATCGAACAACCCCGGCCTGGTCGGCCAGGTCGAGATGCTGGACGGCGGAGAAGCCACGCTGCTCGGCAACCGGTATGAGATCGAGCGCGGCAGCCTCACCTTCTCGAACCCCGATGCCATCGAACCATATTTCGATCTGCAGGCCGCGACCTGGATCCAGGAGTACCAGATCACAGTACAGATTTCCGGAACCGTCGACCACTTCGTCACAACCGCGGTTTCGACCCCACCCCTGAGCACACCGGATATCTACTCGCTGCTCGGTGTCGGTTCTACCGGCCGGGGTTACGGAACCGGCGCGGTGGGCCTCGGGCTGGCCTCCTCGATCCTCTCGAGCGAATTGACCTCGGTGCTCAGTCGCCGCGCTCAGCTCGCGCTCCCCGTCGATCAGGTACGGGTCGATCCATTCGCCGCCGACTCGACCGGCAACCCCACCGCCCGCCTTTCGGTCATCAAACAGATCACACCATCGTGGACGGTCATCCTGCAAACGACCCTTTCCGGCGAGCGTGAGCAGATCGTGGTCAGTCGCTGGTATCTGTCACCGGGCCTTTTCCTCGAGGCCGGCCAGCACGAGGACAAGTCGTTCTCTCTGGACCTCAAATTGCGGCGACCGTATTGAGGCTCATATGAGTGCGGTTGCAGTCATCACATACGGTCAGCGTCGTCCGCAATTCGCGGGGGCCTCAGCCCCCGCCCACAGAACGTTGATCCACGCTTCTTCCCTCGCTGTGCTTGTGACGGCGGTATTCGTGTTGGCGGTCCCCTCAATCACGGCAGCAGCTGAGGGACCGCTGATCGTCAGTGCGAGGGTCGAGGCGATCGGGCCCGTCGACGAGGCCGCGATACTCGAAGTGCTGGAACTGCAGGAGGGCGACCGGCTCGACCGGCAGCGATTGCGCGAGCTCATCCTCACTTTGTACGCGGGCGGCGAGGTGGAACGGCTGCGGGTGGAAACGGCCGAGACCGAGGGGGGCGTCGAAGTTTTGGTACGCATGAGCAATCGCTCGAAGATCTCGCGGGTCAAGGTCCGTACCGGGAAACCGGCGCTTCGGGTCAAGGTTCGACGCTGGATGCAGATCGAGGTTGGCGATCCGGTCACTGCGGAAGGCATCGACGCCAGCCGGCGGCGGGTCGAGCGCCGGCTCCACGACCGCGGTTTCGCCGACGCCGTGGTCGAGGCCTACCTCAGTTTCGACCGCCGAACAAACACCGTAGCGGTTGAGTTCGACGTCGCCGCCGGCGCGCCCCAGGTCGTGCGCACGGTGGTCCTCGAAGGGTTGGATAATCAAGAGGTGAGGGCCGCCGCCGGACCCAAGTACACAGCCGGCGCAAAGCTCACGTCGAAACTCGAAGATCGTCTCCGGGACCGGACCGAAGCCAACCTTCGCACGATGGGCTACTGGGACGCAGAGGTCCTGTCGATCGAGCGACGCGCCGACGGAGCCGAGGTCGACGTCGTATTGAAGGTTGAACCCGGCGCTCGTTTTCGCCTTGAACTGGAGACTCGGCCCGAGGATCTGAAGATCGCCGAAAATGCTTTCCCCGATCCCGCACGCGAGGAGATCCATCCGGCTCAGACCGAGGCGTTGGCCGAGCAGATTCAGGAGAACCTCCAGGAGTCTGGCTTTCTCCTCGCCGCGGTCAGCGCCGAGCTCGTCGTCGAAGCCGACGAACAAGTCCTTCGGGTCGCGATTGACCCCGGCCGCAAGCTGAAGGTCGCCGACGTGGAGTTCCCGGGCGCCGAGAGCATCAGACAGTCAGAGCTCAGAGACGCGATTTCCGTGAAGCCCGGCGGAACGGGCGGTCGATTCAATCAGAAGATCAGCAACGCGACCCTCGAGTCCGATCGCAAGGCCATCGAGGGGCTCTACCAACGGAGGGGCTTCCCGTTCGCAGTGGTTTCACCGGCGGAGCTGGTTCCCGTCGATGGCGAGGACAAGGTACGGGTCCTGTTCCCCATTGAGGAGGCCGTGCGCTGGCTCATCTCCGAGGTCCGAATCGAGGGTCTGCCGGTCGAGGCGGCAGCCGAGCTCGAGTCCGGCCCTCTCGACCTGGTCGAGGGTAGCCCATGGAGCCCGGGAGCGGTGGAGCGCGCCAAAAGCCGGCTCGAGGCCTCACTGGCAGACTCCGGCTATCCTGAAGGCCGGGTCAATGCGGAGGTCGACACGTCGCGAGAGGGCGGCGCTTCGGTCACCTTTCAGGTCTCGTCGGGACCCTTCGTGCGCGTCGGAGACGTCATCATCGCCGGTCTCCGCCACACCCACATGAACCTGGTTGCCGGCGTGGTTCGGCGGGCGGGCGTTCGCGCCGGTGAGCCGCTGTCGCGGAGGAGGATGCTCGACGCTCAACGGGGCCTCTTCGAGCTCGGTCTCTTCCGCCGCGTCGAGCTTGCGCCGATGCCCGGCCAGGAGCACCGGGCGGACCGCAACATCGTGGTTGCGTGCGAGGAGGGCGAGCAGAAATCCTATCTCTTCGGTGTTGGATACTCGAACGTCGATGCCGCCCGGCTCATCCTTGGTTGGTCTCACCTCAATCTGCTCGGCCGCGCCTACGCTTTCTCGGCCGAAGTCTCGTTGGCGCGGAGTCAACAGCAGTATTCGTTGTCGCTGCGTAAACAGCGTATTTTCGGGCTCCCGATTCCCGGATACCTCGCCGTCTACCGCACTGACGAGATACTGGCCGATCGCGACCTGGTGCGCCGCGGCCTATGGATCGACTTCGGCGACCGCCTCAAGCGCCCCCTGCGCCCCTGGTTCCGGTATGAGTACGAAATCATTCAGCCCGACAACCTGCCGATCAGCCAGCCCACGACCATTGACGACGCTCTCCAGGAATCCAAGGTCGCGTCGATCACACCCAGCATCGAGTGGGACACGCGTGACAACCCGCTCGCACCGATCCGGGGTATCTTCGCGTCGGCGTCGCTGCAGTACGCCTTCCCTGCCTTCCAGGCCAATGCCCACTTCTTGAAGTGGCAGGCGGGGGGAACCATGTACAGTCCGATCTTTCGCGGATTCAGCGCTATCGCGCTACGTCTCGGGGTCATCGAGCCCATCAACTCCGACCCGAGCCTTCCGCAAAACCTCCAGGTCCCCTTCGCCTACCGATTTTTCGCCGGCGGCCGCACAACCCTCCGTGCCTTCAACACCGACGACCTCGGCATCCCCGGCCAGACCATCGTCGACGGCAATCCCGTCGGCGGCAACGCTCTCATCCTCCTCAACCTCGAGTATCGGCGCCGCATCTCGGGCCCGCTCTTTGCCGCGATCTTCGTCGACGCCGGCAACGTGTGGGCCTCGCCCGAACAGGTCAACCTCGGCGAAATCGAGTGGGGACCGGGGCTCGGCCTCCAGTACGTGACCCCGGCGGGCCCGCTGCGGGCGGAGTATGCCTGGAGAATCAACCCGCCGCCCGAGGCGTCCGGCGGCCAGTTCTTCATCAGCTTCGGCGTTCCTTTCTAGCGCAATTCCAGGGACCGCTTCGGCGGCCCGGGAATTGCAGTGGTAGGATTCCCACCGCAATGACCTTCGAGATTCTCCTTCCGTGGTTTCTCGTGACCGGCGGCATTCTGTGCCTCGCGCTGGGTGGATCGTGGCTCGTCGACGGTGCCTCCCGCATCGCCCTCAAGCTCGGCATCTCGCCGATGGTCGTGGGGCTGACGATAGTAGGTTTCGGCACTTCGATGCCTGAGTTTGCGGTCTCGGTCATGGCTTCTCTCCGCGGGAGCGGAGGCTTGAGCCTGGGCAATGCGGTCGGCTCGAACATCATGAATCTGCTGCTGGTCCTCGGAGTGGCTTCGGTGCTGGTCCCGATCCACGTCGTCGGCGGTCGCCACCTGCTCTACCGGGACCTCGCGTTCGGCCTCGTACCGGCGGTGGTGCTCGTTGTGTTTGCCCGCACAGGGTTCATCAGTCAATCGACGGCCCTGCTCCTGGTCGCGATCTTCGTGGTTTTCATCGTGGTTGTGGTTCTGAAGGCTCGCGGGCACAGCACCGAACCCGCGGTGGTGGCCGGCACGCTGCCGCGTCAGTTGGCCCTCACCGTCGTCGGCATCGCTGTCCTGATCGGCGGCTCCGAGATGCTGGTCATCGGCGGCGTCGAGCTCGCCCGCCGCTTCGGCGTCTCCGAGGCGTTGGTCGGGCTCACGGTGGTGGCCTTCGGCACCTCCCTGCCCGAGCTCGCGACCTCGGTGGCCGCGGTCCTCAAGGGCCAATCCGAGATCGGTGTCGGCAACGTCCTCGGCTCGAATGTTTTCAACCTGGGCCTCGTTGTCGGCACGGCCTTCACCCTCCGGCCGGCGGCGGTGCCGATCAACGTCATTTGCTGGGACATCCCGATCCTCGTCGCTGCCACCATCGTGGTCGGTTTCTTCGTTCTCCGCGATGGCCGCATCAACCGCTGGGAAGGCGGGGTGATGCTGGTCCTGTTCGCGGCCTACCTGGTATTCCTCGGGATCCGGATCGCGTAGATCGCGAATTAGGAGTTAGGAATGAGGAATGAGGAATTAGAAATTCCCGCCCCTCCGCCGGTGGGCGGATCGTGTCGGGCGGGTGGGTGGCATTCCTAATTCCTCATTCCTCATTCAAAAACATCAGGTTTTGTAGATCTGCTGCCTTCGGAGCTCCTTGAGCCTATCGCGGAGGCGCGCCGCCTCCTCGAACTCGAGCGCCTTGGCCGCCGCCCGCATCCGCTTTTCGAGTTCCGCGATCAGCTTGTTGAGCGATACGGCGTCGTCGGGAAAATCCTCATCGCCGTCGGCGACCCGTAACGGCCGTGAACCGGGACCGTAATAATCGAGCTCGGACATCGCCAGCAGCGGGCTTGCGACATCCTTGACGATGGTCCGCGGCTCGATACCGTGTTCCGTGTTGTGAGCGGCCTGCCGTTCGCGCCGGCGCCGGGTCTCACCGAGGGCACGCTGCATCGAACCGGTCTCTCTGTCGGCGTAAAGGATCGCTCGACCGTCGACGTTGCGGGCGGCACGGCCGATGGTCTGGATGAGTGACGTCTCGGAGCGCAGAAAGCCCTCCTGATCGGCATCGAGAATTGCGACCAACGCGACCTCGGGAAGGTCGAGGCCCTCGCGCAGGAGGTTGATGCCGACCAGGACGTCGAACTCGCCCCTCCTCAGATCGGCCAGGATGGCGGAGCGCTCGAGGGTGTTGATCTCCGAGTGCAGGTAGCGCACCCGGACCTCGACCTCCGCCAAGTAAGCGCTGAGGTCCTCGGCCATGCGCTTGGTCAGGGTGGTGACCAGCACCCGCTCGCCGCGCGCAACCACCTCCCGGATCTCGGCCAGCAGATCGTCCACCTGATGGCTCGCCGCCCGGACCTCGACCGCGGGATCGAGGAGGCCGGTCGGCCGGATCAGCTGCTCCACCACCTCGCCCTCGCAGTGGGCGAGCTCGTACGGGCCCGGTGTGGCGGAGACGAAGACCACCTGGTGAATCCGATCCTCGAACTCCTCGAAGGTCAATGGCCGGTTGTCGAGCGCCGACGGCAGGCGGAAGCCGTAGTCGACCAGGGTCTGCTTGCGCGAGCGGTCGCCGTGGTACATCCCCCCGACCTGCGGCACCGTCACGTGCGACTCGTCGATGATGCACAGGAAGTCCTGTGGGAAGTAGTCGAGCAGGGTCGGCGGCGGTTCGCCGGGCGCGCGGCCGGTGAGGTGCCGCGAGTAGTTTTCGATGCCCTGGCAGAATCCGAGCTCGGTCAGCATCTCGAGGTCGAAGTTGGTCCGCTGTCCGAGGCGCTGTGCCTCGAGCAGCTTGCCGGCATCTGTGAGCTCGGACAAACGGGGATCGAGCTCGGCGCGGATGCTGTCGATGGCCTTCAAGAGCTGTGAGCGCGGGGTCACGTAGTGGGTGCGGGGATAGATCGGCAGCCGGTCGAGCTCCTCGATGGCCACTCCTCGCACGGGATCGATGCGCTCGATGCGCTCCACCTGGTCCCCCCAGAACGAGATCCGGACTGCCGAGTCGTCGTACGGCGGATAGATCTCGAGCGAGTCCCCGCGCAGGCGGAAGCAGCCGGGGGCGAGGTCGAGGTGGGTGCGTTCGTACTGCATCTTGGCGAGCTGCCTGAGGACCTCCTCCATCGGCTGCTCGATGTCCTTCTCGAAGAGCTGGAGCATGCCGAAGTAGGCCTCCGGCGAGCCGAGGCCGTAAATGCAGCTCACCGAGGCGACGATCAGCACGTCGCGACGCTCGAAGAGCGACCGTGTCGCCGACAGCCGCATGCGGTCGATCTCTTCGTTGATCGAGGTCTCCTTCTCGATGTAGGTGTCGCTCGCCGCCACGTAGGCCTCGGGCTGGTAGTAGTCGTAGTAGGAGACGAAGTACTCGACCGCATTGTCGGGGAAGAAGGCCTTGAACTCCTGGTAGAGCTGCGCCGCCAGGGTCTTGTTGTGGCTGAGGACCAGGGTCGGCCGGTTGGTGGCCTCGATGACCTTGGCCATGGTGAAGGTCTTGCCCGAACCGGTGACCCCGAGCAGGGTCTGAAAGGCGACCCCTCCTTCGACGCCCTCGATCAGACGGTCGATCGCCTGGACCTGGTCACCGGCAGGCTCGAAGGGGGTCTTGAGGACGAAACGGGAGGTCATGCCGGGGACAATTTCGAATTTCGAATTTCGAATTTCGGATTTCCCGACCGCCCCCCCGGTGCTCCGAACGCACGAGAACAAATTCGAAATCCGAAATCCGAAATCCGAAATCCGAGCTGGAAGGGCGGGATCCCCGACTCCTCAATCACTCTCTCGATATAGACGTTGAGGCCACCGACCTCGTCGACCGTGAGGCGCCCGTCTTGGAGCACCGCGCGAACCCTGTTCACGAACTCACCCATTTCGGGATACGGGTCCTTCGAAGCCTCGAGCACGGCACGGAATCGTTCGAGGTTTTTGATCGTGCGCTGGACCTCGGCCGCCGGCAGATCGCGCGGCAGGCTCTGGGCCACCGCCCGCCGGGCGCGCTCCAGGTTCACCCACACCGTCCGGCGCATCATCGAGGTGCCGGCGATGAGGGTGCCGATCAGCAGCACCAGACCGAAGAGGCATCCGTAGAGCGGCAGACGGCTGCTGCACCCACCTCCACCCCGCCATGGCTCCTTGCCCGCGGCCAGACCCTCGAAGACGACCTCGGTTGGCGCCGGGGCCTTCGACTGCGGCGCCTCTCCGGCCTTGGCCGGCGCCTGCGGCCCTTCTGCCTCGGGTTCATCGATGATCGGGGTTTCGTCCATCGCGCTATTGTAGCCGCCCCGCCACAACCGATTTCGAATTTTGGATTTCGGATTTCGGATTTCCACCCACCCACCCGTGAGACACCACTGATCACGCATATAGACGCAGATAAATCCACCAACCTGCAGCGGACTCCGAGGCAAGCGCGCGCCACAAAACGTGCCGTCCCTGACGATTTTGGATGTGAGGACTTTCAATCGATCAGAGCGCAAAGGGCCAAACATCGTCAGGGGGGGCACTCTTCGGTAGCGCGAAGGGAGAAGCGCGCCCCGAAGCCAGAAGACGTTCTACAATCTCCGTTCTGGAGGAACGACATGAGCGGACTACTCAACCAGGGCGACGCGGCCTTGCTTGTCATCGACGTCCAGGACCGCATCAACGCCGTCATGGCCGACCAGAGCCACCTGCCGCGAATCGAGGTCCTCGTCGAGGCATGCCGTGAGCTCGAAGTGCCGGTGCTGGCCAGCGAGCAGTACCCACAGGGCCTCGGCCCGACCGTCGGAAGCCTTGCCGCCATTCTCGGCGACACGCCACCCGGCAAGCTCACCTTTTCGTGCGCGCGCGACGACGGCCTTCACAGGGCAATCGGGGACAGTGGGCGCAATCAGATCATCGTCACCGGCATCGAGACCCACGTCTGCGTCCTCCAGACGGCGCTCGACCTCGTCTCCCTCGGCTTCGAGGTCCACGTCCCGCACGACGCGGTGAACTCCCGCCGACCGGCCGACAAGGAATGGGCCCTTCACCGCATAGCCGCCGCCGGCGCAACCATCACTACCACCGAGTCCGCCCTCTTCGAGCTCCTCGAGCGTTGCGACA
>CAYRFI010000025.1:0-38913 GCA_964423595.1 uncultured Thermoanaerobaculia bacterium
GTCGATCCTTCCCACATTTGGATATCCGTACAATGTCGAGTGCCAGTGGCCGTCGACCGATGCCAAAAACGCTCTCATCGGATCTTACACACGGGTGACTCGGCGGCCTGTTGAGATTCCCTCGCGGTGAAGGGATTGCAACCGCGAATTGACAGAATCTGAGCGGGTGGTATCATCCCGCGGACGCGCGGGGAAACCCGCTTGAAAGGAGAGCATGATGGCCGACGCTGACGACAGACTTCCTGACAACGTACCCGGAAAGTGGTACGTGGATTCGAATTGTATCGATTGCGATGTGTGCCGGACGACGGCCCCGAACAACTTCGAGGCCAATGAGGACGAAGGATACTCCTTTGTCGCCAAACAGCCCGAAAACGATGAAGAGATCGAGCTCATGGAAGAGGCCATGGAGTCGTGTCCGACCGAGGCCATTGGGAACGACGGCTGATCAACGCCATTTGTTGAATTCTGTTTGAATACCCGGCCGGCGTTGCAACCGGCCGGTATTTTTCTCTATTTGCTAATATCCGCCGCTGAGGAGGATTCATGCGCGTCCTGTCCGGTGTTCAGCCATCCGGCAACCTGCATATCGGGAACTTTTTCGGTGCCATCCGTCAGTTTCTGCGTCTGCAGGAGGAGCACGAGTGTTACTACTTCCTGGCCGACCTGCACGCCCTCACGACGGTTCAGGATTCTGAGCGGTTTCGGGGCCTGGTCCGTGACCTCGCGACGGGGTTCCTCGCCCTCGGTCTCGACCCGGATCGCAGCGTGATTTACCGCCAATCCGATATTCCCGAGGTCACCGAGCTCAGCTGGTACCTGTCCATAGTCACATCCATGGGCCTTCTCCAACGGTGTCATTCCTTCAAAGACAAGGTGGCGCAGGGCGTGGTTCCGAGCCATGCCCTCTTCGCCTATCCGGTTTTGATGGCCGCCGACATTTTGATCGTCAAGAGCGATTTGGTGCCGGTCGGCAAGGACCAGAAGCAGCACCTCGAAGTGACCCGCGATATTGCAGCTTCCTTTCATAGCGTTTACGGCTCCGAGGTGTTCTCTGTACCGAGACCTTTGATCCTCGACGAGGTGGCGGTGGTGCCCGGGGTTGACGGACGCAAAATGAGCAAGTCGTACTCCAACACGATCGACATCTTTGGCCCCGAGAAATCGGTCCGCAAAACGATCATGTCCATCGTCACCGACTCGACACCGGTGGAGGACCCGAAGCCGACGGAGAACAATGCCCTTTATCACCTGCTGAAGCTCTTTGCCCCCGACGTGTCCGAACGCTCCTGGGTCGAGGCCGCTTTTACTGAAGGTGGGGTCGGCTACGGCGACATGAAGAAGCGGCTTTTCGATTACTACGTGGTTATCTTTGGCGATGCGCGGGCGCGTTACGAAGAGCTCAAGAGTGATCCCGCCGAGGTGGAGCGCATTCTCAGAGCAGGAGCCGACAAGGCGCGCGAGACCGCGGCTCCGTTGATGGACGAAGTGCGCCACGCCGTCGGCATGCGGTAAAACCCGTCTCCGTGTCCGCCCGTCGCGGTCTGCGACCTCGACTCCGGTCGCTCACGTCGTCTCCTCCGACCTCAGGCGGTCGTCGGTGCCGCCGCTTCGCGCCCCCGCGCACCGAGGGCGCGCTGGCGAGCCCTCTTTCAGGTCGAACAGCCTGGGACATCCCGCCCCCACCCCCCGCCCTCCCTCCCTCAGAAATTTCCGTCGGCCTCCACCCATCCACCATTCCGCCGAAAATTTCTGAGAGCTGGGAGTGTCTTAAACCTGGCGACACAGTCACAACTGATCATTCCAGGGCAAAGGTCAGAATTCTTCTTAGTGAATTCTTCGTGCCTTCGTGTTGAAGGGTGGGTGGGGGGAGTTCATTCTTCGCGGCGCAAGGCGGTCCGCATGGTGTCCTTGGGCGGCACGCGCTGGGTGAAGGCGGCAAACTGGGCGATGCCTTGATGGAGCAGCACCTCGCGGCCGTCGGCCGCCGGCAGCCCGAGCTCGCGCGCACGAGCAATGAGATCGGTCGTCCGCCCACCGTAGACCATGTCCACGACGGCGGTGGCGCCTGCGATCTCTTCCTCGCTGAAAACTCCTGTCTTTCCGGCCTCGTGGCCGACGGGGGTGGCGTTGACGAGGATCGCTTCGGCAGGAGCCTTTTCGGCCGGCCCACACCAGCCGATCTCCATCGCTTCGGCAGTCGCCCGAGTCTTCTCGGCCACACGGCCCCGGAGGATCACGTCGGCTCCTGCGAGATGGAGGCCGACCGCGGCACCCCGGGCAGCGCCACCGGTTCCCTGAACCACCGCCGTGCATCCCTGAGGGTCGCGGCCGAGACTCATCAGCGATCCGACGATTCCGTCTGCGTCGGTGTTGTCAGCGATCACCTGATTCTCGCCCAGGATCAGCGTGTTGGCGGCTCCAGCGCGCACGACCCTCGGGGCACGTTGGTCGGCTGCTGCGGCCGCATCCGACTTATAGGGGGTTGTGACCGCCCAACCTCTGATTTTGAGACCAATGCGGTCGAAAGGAGTCGTGCCCAGAGGGCGGAAGAGCTCGACGAGCTCGCCGGCGTCAGGGACGCTGATCGGAACCAACAGGTAGGGGAGACCGAGGCTCCGATAACCGGCGCCATGAAGGGCGGGGCTCAGGCTGCCGCTGACGTCGCCCCCAACCACGCCATAGAGCCGTTGCGGGGGGGCGGCGAGATGGCCGATGACGGCTTCAGTGCGATCGATCGTGAGTTGGCCCGGCGCAGCGGGGGCCTTGTCGTTCCACGCGGCAAATCCGATCGGCGGCCCCAGCAAAGGCGCCAGATAGCGGCTTGCCAACCCGGGCGCAGCCATGGCAAAAATGAGCAGGCGGCGCTCAGGCACCTTGCCGCTGTTGAATTGCGGGTGGAGCGCGAGGACCGACACCAGATCTTTCACACTTTTTGCGGTGGGCACTACCTTGATCCAGCGTGCCCGGGTCTCCATCATTCGCCCGGCGATGTCCGAGAGGTGATCAGGTGTGCCGTGAGGGTCGTGCCAGGAAAGAACTGTCTGCTCAGGGGTAAGGCCCAGCTCACCAACGAGCGAAGCGTCTCGCTCGATCTCGAGATCGAGTAGCGCTGCGCCTGCGTTGCGCGCCGCTTTGATCATCTCCGCGCGTGCGATCCGATCGTCCGGCCCCTCGCCACCCTCCGATTGCGACCGCAGGGTTGCGAGCACCGGCAGCGGACAGGCGCCGACCGCCGCTCCGACGTCAATGCCAGAAAATCGATCGAGCCGGAGCTCGACGATGGTCGCACCTGCGGGCGGCTTTGCGAGCGCCTTCATCGGGTCGGCTGCGACTTCAGGGATGAGCGAAACGATCCAATCCACGACATGGAGAATAACAGCCCTTTTTCTCACCGCGTCGCGCAGCGACGCGGTGAGAAATAGAAAAAGATGGCTCCCGGGGGAGGAGCCATGAAGGAGGAGTTTGATAGAGGTCTTTGTGTTGAACGCTTGTGAGGGCGTCGTGGGTCGGCCTCTTCGACCCTTGTTTTCTGTTGCTCTATACGTAGAAATTGAGAAAAGGTTATTTCCGCCACCCACCCTCCCAGTAACCAGTCCCACCCGACCACCCCGTGGCCAGTAATCGGTGACGAGCGGTCAGCGTGCGAGTCCGTGGAGGAGGAGTGTCGGGACTGGTTACTGGTTACTCCGCTGGCGGCGGCTCGAAGGCTGGGATGCCTGTGAGGTACTGACCCAGCACGAGCGTGTGAATATCGTGGGTGCCTTCGTACGTGTAGACAGTCTCCAGGTTCATCAGGTGGCGCATGATGGGGTACTCGCTGACGATGCCGGCGGCACCGTGGATCTCCCGCGCCAGCTTGGCACATTCACGGGCCACCCAGACGTTGTTGCGTTTGGCGAGTGATACGGCCTCGTGGCGCAGTTGGTCGCGATCTTTGAGGCGTCCGAGTTGGAGCGCGAGGATTTGTCCCTTGACGATTTCGGAGTACATCCACACCAGTTTCTGCTGCTGGATCTGGTGGGCGGCGATCGGGCGGCCGCCGAATTGGATTCGAGTCTTCGCATAAGAGAGTGCCGCGCCAAAGGTAGCCATTGCCGAGCCCAGCGCGCCCCACGCGATGCCGTAGCGAGCCTGGTTGAGGCATTGAAGGGCGTTCTTGAGACCGGTGGTTGCCGGCAGCATGGCGTCGAGCGGCAGCCTACAGTCTTCGAAAACCAGCTGTGAGGTCACCGACACACGCAGTGAGTACTTTCCCTTGTGCTCGACGGTGGAGAAACCCGGGGTGCCGGCTTCGACCAGAAAGCCGCGGACGCCGTCACCGGTCTTGGCCCAAATCACCGCGATGTCTGCAATCGCACCATTCGTGATCCACGCCTTTTCGCCGTTGACGACCCAGTGGTCGCCGTCGCGAACCGCTCGCGTCCGCATGCCGCCCGGGTTGGATCCAAAGTCGGGTTCGGTGAGACCGAAGCAACCTATGGCGTCGCCGCTCCCGAGGGAGGGGATCCAGCGCTTCTGCTGCTCGCGGCTGCCCCAGCTGAGGATCGGGTACATGACGAGCGAGGTCTGCACCGACACAAACGACCGCAGCCCCGAGTCTCCACGCTCGAGCTCGCGGTTGATCAACCCATAGGTGACGGCGTTGACGCCCGGAAGGTCAAAGTCGGAGTAGGGGGCACCGAGGAGACCGAGATCCCCCATTTCCTTTACCAGCTCGCGGGGAAAGTGACAGTTCCAGGCCCACGCTTCGACTTTAGGCAGCACCCTCTCGTCGACCCATTGACGGACGGTGTCGCGGACCATCCGCTCTTCAGCCTCGAGCATTTCGTCGATGTGAAGGAGATCGAGTCCTTCGAGCTCTTTCATGTTTCCCTCTCGAAATTTGGTGCGGTGCCGTCGACGGAGTACCATCTCCCCGTGAAGATCCCTTGGCCCGTGGTTGCCGGATGGTATCACGCGGTCCTCCTTGCCGCTCTGGTGTGGATTTCCGCCTGGAAACCGGGCTGGGCGCCGGTGGTGGTGGCGGCGGCTCTCGCGGCCCACGCGCTGGTCGATCGGACGCGGGCCGCCGAACCCTGGTCCAGCGTGTTGGTCGGGATGTCCGCGGCGAGCTTCCTCTTGTTGCGGGGCGGTTGGGAGTTGGCGCTCGGGTGGCTCTTGCTGGCGTCGCTGGTGGCGGCGGTAGCGCGCGCGTTGCCGCGTCCCGATGGCAGCCGGCCGGACGCCGCCGACTATCTGGCGATCGGCGGCTGGGGTGTGGTCTTCGCGCTCGCGCCGCGCTTGATTGCCTTCGACAGTGGAGGATGGTTGTCGCCGGCGCTGTTGATTCTTGCAGCGCAACGTTTCGCTCGCGCCCCAGCAGGCGAAAGGGTTCTGATGGCGCCTGGCCCACCGAGTCGCGAAATCCGCGGCACTCTGAGCCTCAATCGAGTGGTGGTATCAGGCTCCGACACGCTGCCCCGGTCTGTGCCGATCAACCTCGAGCTTCGCGCGGGCGACTCGCTGGCGATCCTCTGCGATTCGCCCGAGGATGCCGCCAATCTGGCCAACGTGCTGAGTGCCCGACGGGAGCCTCGATCCGGGCAGATCATGGTTGACGGTGCGCCGATCGAGACCGGCGATGCCCTGACGGCCGTTGTGGCGCCCGGAGAAGTATTCATTCCGGGAGACCTCATGACCAATCTCGCAGCACTCGCGGACCGACCGCTGGAGCGTGGTGCGGTGAACGCTATCCGTGAAGCGTGCTCTTTGAACGAGGTTGTCGAAGCTCTCGGTGATCGATCTCTCGAAAGAGACGGGAGCCCGCTGACGCCGTTTCACCGTCTTTTGGTGTTGGTGGCCAGAGTCATTCCCTCGTCCTACCACCTGATGGTCGTGGTCGACCCGATGCCGTGGGTCAACGCCGTGCGCGGAGAGCTGTGGCGATCCGCGGTCGTGCGAGCGTCGGTGGGTCGGACCTCTATCTGGCTGACCCCGGACCGTAATCTCGCCGTACGGGCGAGCCTCGTTCTTGAGTACCGCCAGGGAGCGCTGCGGTCGATTTCGTCCTAAGCGGCACTGCGTCTTTCCCGTGCCCGTTTCCGTCTCCGTGCCCGTGCCCGCTTCTCAATGTTCTCATTCGGACACGGATAAGGGCACGGGCACGGGCACAGCTGAATCTGGGTTAGACTGGTCGCTGCCTACGGAGGTGACGATGGGAAGCTACCAGGGCGGTTCGGCGCCCGCGATGGCACGGCAGATCTGTGATGGATTCACGCTGGTGTCTCAGGTGTCCCTCAAGCGTTTGGACATCGAGCAGATGACGACCCTCGAGTTCGAGCTCGATAAACGCCTCCGCGAGACTCGCGCGGAAGCGGTAGATCTGCAAGACAACCCCGGTATTCAGGCGCGCAACCGACGGCTTTCCCGCATCGAGGGCGCCTTGCGGGTGCTGAGGCACACTATGCAATTGCGACGTGGGGGCCGCATTTAATTGACCACATGCAGCGATGCCTGGGAAGCGCTGGTCGGCGATCCGCTGCCCTGGTTGCTCGATCGACGCCGGCCGAATCTCCATTGGAGGGTATTGGTGGAGCTGGTCCGGAGACCGCCGGAGAGCCGGGCCGTGGTCCATGCTCGTGGCGGTTCGGATATTGTTGAACCGGTCGCCTCGCTGATCGCAGATCTTCATCCAGACGGAACCTGGGCTGGCGATGCGCCGCTGTGGCGACCCTATTCGGGCCCTGGTTGGCGGTTGTTGGCGGCGATCCAGTGGGGCGCCGACCCTGCGGATCTCCGACTGCAGGCGGCGGCAGAGGTGCTCCTCGAAACAGCTCCCGGCGAGGGCGGGTTTTCACGCCGCGAGGGTGGGCGACCTCTGCCGTGGTTGACGGCGCGCGCGCTGCAAGGACTTGCTGAGCTGGGTTGGTGCCGGCATTCCCGTTTTCAGGAAGGACTGGCGTGGCTCGAGGACGGCGAAGCCAATCACCCTGCCGGAGGCTGGCGGGAACTTGGTCGTCATTCGGTAACCCGGGAGTGCGCAGTGACGGCGGTCGCTCTCCTCGGCGCACTCACCGCTTGTGCCGAACAGAGGCGGCAGGTGTTGGAAAGCCGCGCGGTCGAGTCTCTTCTGAGGGCGATCGGAGTGGCGGGGACGGTGCCCACCCGCTTTGGTCATCCCTGCCTGGGTCGGACGGACGAGGCAGAGCTTCTGTGGGTGCTCGCACGGGCGTCAGCGCCGCTGAGACCGGCTATGGTACCCGCTCTGCGCCGTGTGCAACGGTGCCAGTTGGAAGGTGGCAGGTGGCGGCGAGGCATTGCCGTGCCGACGTCTCTGCCAGCGCCAGCTCAACGTACGGTCGGAGGGCCCTCTCGCTGGGTTTCGCTCAAGTGTATTGTCGCGTTGATGGCCTATGCCGTCGAAGCGGAGTTACCTCGCATGTATCCGCAGAAGCCGTCGTCGAGGTAGCCGGTGCTGAGATCCCAGATGCCGGATACCAGATCCACCCACCCGAGCTGAGAGATTGTCCGTTGTCATCCGGCATCCGGCATCCGGTATATGGTCAGGCGCCTCCGCGTTCCGCGGCGTTTCCGTTTTCCGGGGTAATCGAAATGCGGAGGATTGCTCCAACCAGCAACGCGGCGCCGACCCATTGCCAGCGCCCGAGCACGGAATTGTTGACCAGGTAGTCGAGCAGGACCGCGGAGAGCGGGAGGCAAAGCTCGCAGATCGTGGCGACGCTCGCCCGTACCCGGGTCAGGCCGTAGTAGTAGAGGAATATGGCGCCTGAACCGGTCGTCAGGGAAATGACGAGAATCATCACCCAATTGGCGCCGGTGATCGTGGCAAAGGGAAGGCCGATGCCCCTGATCGCGAGATAGAGCAGGGCCATCCCGGACGTCATTCCGTAGCGGGCAAAGGTTGCGTCCTTGAAATCGAGGGAGCTCAGCAACATCTTGCCCAGGACGGTCGCGGCGCCGAAGGCGGCGGCCGCCAACATCGCGAGCAGGGCGGCCTCGAGAGAGATGCCATCGGCCGCAGCATCCGGGGCCTGGAGGCCGAAGGTGAGGAGATAGGCGCCGCCGAGCGCTGCCACCGCGGCTGCTAGAAAGCGTGCGGAGACTCTTTCGCCGAGGAGGATCGCTGCCAGCGCGAGGGCGAAGAGGGGTTGGAGCTTCTGCAGCAGCACGACCACGCTGAGCTGGTTGAAGTTGACCAGAAAGAGGGCCTTGACGATGGCCAGGGTGCCGACGAGTCCTCCGGTGAAGGCGACCAGAGCGAGGGCCAGCCAGCCGCGGGCCGACATCTTCCGTAGGCGGTGATAGCTGCGCCACAAAAAGGGCTGCATGAGCGCAAAGGGGACTGCATGTAACAAGAAGACAACAAAGGGCACCCGAAGGTTGGCGAGCCGGGGCGTGAGAACGACCCCGTCGAGGCCCCACAGCGCGGCCGCCAGGCAAATGAAGGCCGCTCCTATGGCCGGGGTACGGCTTTTCATTTCGAAACGCGCCCGACCGCCATCTGGCACTTTTGGCGCGGTCTCGGGCGCGGACTCGGGCGCGAAATGCTCAGAGCTCGACTCCCATGGGTTTGCGCAGAACCAATGCCACGACCATTGTGAGGACGAAGAAAACCACCATCCAGGCGAAAGACCATTCGAAGTCCCAGCCGAGGATCGCCACCGAACCCTCGGCATAGCCGAGCGTCACGGAACGAACCGGGCCGTTCTTTTCAAACGGCTTTTCGGACGGCCACTCGAGTTGGTCGATGAAGGTGCGCGGAGGCCTCTCCGGCGACAGCCGAACCAGCTCTTCGGTCGCGCGAAGGCTCTTCGAGAAACGTGTTCCGTCGAGGTCGATGGCAAGATCCCAGTCGCCCCAGTCATCGACCCCGAGGCGCCAGGTGATTTGGCGCAGAGAGGGGACCCATACCGGCTCCATGGCCGCATGAATTCCGGGTGGCATTTCGAGCGAGAACTCGGGGCGCCGGCCCGGGTCCACCGAATCGGGTGCGAGCTGGACGGTGAGCAACACCTCCTCGCCGGGTCGCAGCCCGCGGAAGCCGTAAAACTGGTGGAGCTGGACCATCACCAGCACGAGTGGCGGCAGGATGAAGATCATCGGTTTGAGCGCCAGCGCCTGATAGTGCAGCACGTGGCGAAGGATCTCTCCCTGAGCTCGCATAATGGCACGGAAGTCGTCGTTGAAAAGGCGGATCTCGAAAAGGCCTGCGTGGATTCGTCGCTTGACCTCGGCAATGCGTTCCTGGTTCGAGGTCTTGCCGAAGACCCAGAGGGTCAACACGCCAATCGGAATCGACCACACCAGGATTCCGACGAATGCCGGCAACCCAGAAAACGGAGATTGCAGCAGGTCGAAGACCGGGCGCAGGAGATCATTGATGAGCTTCATGGAGACTACGATGGTTCCTTTTACGACATGTATCCGAGACCCTGGAGGCGCTTCTTGATCTCCTCCTCGGAATCGGCGTCCTCGAGCTGGGCGAGCTCCTTTTCGAGCGCGTGGGTGATGAACTCTTCGGGCGATGAGTAGCCGGCGATTTCGGAGAAGCGGCTGATCCTGTCGACCAGGCTTTTTTCGAGCTTGACCTTGGTGTATCCGAACATGATGATCTCTCCCTTTACAGTCGATTCAAGCGGTCTTTGGCGATGATCGGCGTGCCTTCCATATGCGCGGGCGGCCGGATCCCGAAGAGCGTCAGGGCGGTGGGGGCGAGGTCTATGATCGCCGGATCTTCGGCGTCGATTGCATGGTTGGCAAGGAATATCCCCGGCACAAGCCGCGGATCGACGATGTGGTCGCCGCTCCACGCCTTGGTGTTGTCTTCGAAGACCGAGCCGGCCACCACCCCGCTCGCGCAGTCCCATGAGATCCGGTAGCCATGGTTGTAGCCGATCAGGAGATCCGGCGCGTTGCCCTTGTACGGGCCTCGATAAAGCTTGTCCGTATCGAAGGCATCATTGATGGCCACCGAGCCTTTTGCGATGTCCGGCAGGCCGCCGAGCTTGGCCTTGAGCTCGGCCTTGAGAGACTCGGCTTCGTCGCCGGCGGCAACGATGCCCTGCGCCTCACGACCCTTGATGTTGAGGAACATCCCGACCAGGCCCACCGCGTATGCCTTGGTCCGCGACCAGTCCACCGACTGTAACCAGGGCTCCGAGGCGTCGGCACCGTCCTTCAACGCCAGATAACCATTTTCCATGAGCCAGGCATTGAGGTTGACGCCGCGGCGGAACGAGGTACAGCCGTGATCCGAGAGCACCCATAAAACGTCGCCCTCGCCAAGGCGTTCCAGGACCTTGCCGACGATCTCGTCGTTGCGCCGGTACTGGTCCTCGATGGCATCGGCATACTCGGGATTTTCGATTCCCTCAGCCGCAGGATGGCCGTCCTCCGTGTAGCGCCAGAACATGTGGTTGACCCGGTCGGTGGCGTCGAAGACCGTAACCAGGGTTCCCTTTCGCAGGCGATCGAGAGCGGCGAAGAGCATTTCCTCGCGCTCGTTGTCAATATCAGAGGTCTGGGTCATGAAGGTGTGGTCGTCGGTGATTTTCTCGTTCAGGGCCCAGGTGTCTTCGGCGAGGCCGAGGGTGGCGTACGAACCGAGCTTTTTCTCGAGATACGAGCAGTAGTAGCCGGGATGCGAAATCGGCATGACCGGTTTCTCGGGCTCGATGTTGATCGGTGAGACGTAGAGCGAAACATGCTCGTTCATCTCGGTGATCATCATTCTGCAAATGCCCGTGACCTTCATGCCCGCGATCGCCTTGAAGCTGAGCTTCACCCAGTCGCTGAGCACCCGTGGTTCGAGCTCAACCGTGTCGCCGTTGACCGACACCAGCGCGCGGCCGGCTTCACGATCGACGGCGATGCGAAGCGGCAGGGTCATCGGCGGGTTGCCTTCGAGGAAGGAGTTCTCGGGGCCCTCGATGGTTCCCTCGAAACTGTCCTTCGAACCGTTGGAGCTGAGCTCGAATTGCAGCCCACCCTCCTGGAAGGTTTCGCCGCCCGATCGCGTCGTGAAGTGGAGGAAGGTGCCCTGGGTGCCGAGAAGGTCGGGAATACACATCGCTCCAAGTTGGGCGCCGTAGAACTTGTCCGGAGGGAACGTGATCGGTACCCGGATGATGGTGCTCCATATCTTGTGCTCGCCGAGGATCGTCCAGAACGGCTTCGACTTCCGTAGAAGGCGGATCGACGGTTTGGAGAGCGGGATTCTCAGCTTGCCGAGCTTGAGGACCCTGTCCGCTGATCCGATCTCGGTGGACGACAACCTCGGCAAATAGGTGCGAGGGTCACGGTCGAGGAAATCGAAAATGTTGTGCTTGCCAGGGTTGGTGCCGGTCGTGAATGAGGACCAGGCGACCGGGGTGATGGAGGGAAAGGTCGAGCGCAGCCTGCTGTAACAGCCGCTTTCAGCGAGCTTCTGGAGATTCGGGAGCTTGCCTTCGGCCATCATCCGTTCGGTGATCGTCGTTTCCTGGCCGTCGAAACCCAACACGATGAGCCGTTTGACCAATGGTTTGCTTTGTGCGCGGCGGCGGATCGCGCGCCACAGCATGCGAAACGGCAACACCAGAAGGGAGGCCCCGGCCAAAATCATGGTGACGAAGAGAACGGCGAAAGAGCCGAGAACGGCGAAGCCGGCTCCCGGACCGATATAGGCGTCGGCCGTGGACGGCGCAACCATGACGATGCACGTCAGCAAGAGGGCGGCCGGAAGGACGCGTGGCGTCCTCAACCCGCATATCTCACCAACTTTCTGCTGCGGCGGGGCCTCTGGGTCGCAGACCCCACTGGGCACGGCACCTCGCTGCTCTCGCAACGAAACCCGGCGAGATATGCGGGTTAAGCGATCCGAGATTGTCGTCATGAAACTCCCGAAAACAGTGTTTGGCCTCAAACCTCAGTCTCTTGGTGGGCTCTCGGCCGAGGCATTGTAATATACCCCATCGGCAGGTCCGCGGATTCTTCGCGTACCCACGTGCTAGGATCTCAAGTTACTGGAAACGCGGCGGATCAAGGACCCTATTCCGGGCCGCTGCTTGGAGTCAACGACAATGGCATCGATCCTGAGAAAAATCGCGAGGCGACTGAAGTACGGCCGGCCGGTTGTGGTCGTCTCCGGCCTGCCCCGCTCCGGCACCTCGATGGCGATGAAAATGCTGGAAGCCGGCGGCATGGAGCTGGTCGTGGACAACATTCGCACAGCCGATGAGGACAATCCGAAGGGGTACTACGAAGACGAGCGGGTCAAGGATCTCGTCGATATGACGGACAAAGGGTGGCTTCGCGGTGCCCGGGGGAAGGTGATCAAGGTCGTATCGTCACTCCTCAATTATCTGCCGGGGAGCAACGCCTACAAGGTGGTGTTCATGCGTCGCAACCTGCACGAGGTGCTCGCGTCGCAGACGAAGATGCTCGCTCGGCGAGGAGAAGACTCCCAGACCGACGATCAGGACCTGCTGACGATGTACGAGTCGCACCTGGAGAAAGTCCAGTTCCAACTTCGATTCAGGCCGAACTTCGAGGCGCTCTACCTGGACTACGCGGATGTCGTTGCAAAGCCCGAGCGAGAAGCGCGGCGCATCGCCGATTTTGTCGGCGGAGGTCTCGATGCCGAACGCATGTCGGCCGCTGTTGATGGTTCGCTCTATCGCAACCGCCACACAGTCGACGGCGCGGTGGTGGACCGAGGGTAGCGGCGAGGTGCTGCTATGAGCGTGACGGGTCGTCCGCGGCTGGTGATTGGGGCGGCGTCGGCGGTGCTGATCATGGTTTTGGCTACGGTCTTCGTCTACCAGGCAGAACCGCAATCTTCGGGCGGGCCGGAGGGCCCGGCCGCCTTCCCGACCGAGGGACCGTATCACTACAAGGTCGAGTATCTGGGCATAACCTGCGGCCATATGACGCTCGAAAGCCATCTCGAGGAGTTCGAAAACCGGCCCGCCTATCACGTCGTAATGACCGCTTGCAACTCGAAATTTTTCAACAAAATCTACAGGGTCGACGGCCGGATCGAATCCTGGGTCGACGCGAAAACCCTGAGCACGCTCGCGTATGAGAGCGACATCACTGAAAAGGGTCGGCGAAAGATCAGAAGTTATCACATCGACTATGAAAAAGGTGTGGTCAGGGCCGACAAATACGGCAACGTCAAGACCGTTCCCTACGAAGGTGAGGCGGCCCTCGACCCGTTGGCGTACGTTTTCCGCGGGAGGATGCTGGCCGGAGGACCGGGATCGACATTTGACCTCAACATCCTCACGGACCACGGTGTCACCGAGACCGGGACCGAGGTCGGCGAGCTCAAGCGTTTCGACACTGCGGACGGCAAGAAAGATCTCCTTCGAGTGCAGCCACTCACCGCGGACGGCGAGATGTTCGACCGCGCGGGTGAGTTCATCTACTGGATCGACCCGGGTGTGACAAGAAAGCTCTACCGGCTCAACTTCAAGCTCCCCTTCGGCCGCCTCCAGGCAAAGTACACCGGACCTGCGGACGGGCCCGTCGATCGTCGGACGGAGGCGGAGAAGGCCGATCCCGGGCCGACGATTGAAGAGGAATCTGGAAGACCTCATTGACCCCGAGGAATCTGAAGACGAGGCCATCGAACGCCTCAGGCTCCTCCGCCGGGGCGAAGTGCCCACTCGATTCGAAGAGGACGAACTCGGCGCTTGAAATGCCTGCGGCCATTTCTTCGCTTTTGCTTAGAAGTGTTTTTCGAGCCAGTCGCACCGCGCCATGAGGGTGAGGATCCGCGACACACTTTTTTCGTAGCCGCGGCTTTCGACGCCCGGATGCCACTTCGATGGTCGCGGCAGAGAGGCGGCGAGCTGCGCCGACTGCTCGGCGTTCAGATCTGCGGCCGGGACACCGAAGAAGTGTCGCGAGGCAGCCTCGGCCCCGTATATGCCGGGACCGAATTCGACCACGTTGAGGTAGATTTCGAGGATGCGTTTCTTCGAGAGGTGGCGTTCGAGCTGACGCGTGAGGACGATCTCGCGCAGCTTGCGGACGGGTGAGCGCGAAGGCGTCAGCCACAGGTTTTTCGCCAGCTGTTGGGTGATCGTCGATGCGCCGCGCACGCGCTTGCCCTCCATCGCATCCCGCGCCGCGATCCGAATCTCATACGTGTCAAAACCTTTGTGATCGAAAAAACTCAGATCCTCTGCGACGAGGACCGCTTTTTTGAGTTCGATAGAAATCGCATCGGCGGAGACCCAGCGCCACTCGACTTCGGTGCCGCGAGAACGGGCTTGTTCTATGAAGGCCGTAGAGGCCGGATTGGACTGTGAAAGAGCCGCCACATCCGGCCAGGTCAGAATAACGAATGTCGACGCCAACAGCAGCGCCGCTAAGACGGACAGCAACCCATACAGAATCCAGTGACGGAGACGATGGCGTTTTTTCCGTTCCACGGTGCCGATCGTACCCGACAGATTGCCCCATCGTCGAGCGCAGTGACGAGTTGTTGATCACCGACCCTTGAACATATCTTGTCGCTTGTAGTCTGCGGGCGGCTCGAACGTATCAGGGTCCAGAGTCTGGCGGCGGGCCGATCGCAACGACGATTCGCTCTCGAGGGTGCCGTCATTTTCGAACTCGCGGCTCACGACAGGGAAGCCGCCTATCTCTTTCATATGCTCGAAGGCCTGGTCAGCGCCGCCTTCTCCTGCGAATTTCGGGAGGCTGTCGAGCATCTCCTTGAAGAACTCGGACATTTCCTCGAAGAGCTCGGCGACATCGGCGCCGCCTTCAACATTCTTCCAGTCGGTGACCCAGAGCTCACGGATCGTGCGGCCCTCGCGCAGCACTTCGTATTTGACGCATGGATAACCGTTGCGCTCCGCCCGCTCTCCTGTGTTTCGGAGCTCCGTCTTCGGACGTTCGATCTTCTGCGCTTGGGGCATCTTCTTTTTCATCATTTCTTCGACCATGGCCCGCTGGCCCTCTGGTACGTTGGCGAGGGCCTGCTCCATCACCGATATCGCCTCGTTGATCTGTGCGGCGAGCGCCTTCATCGTCTCCTCATCGATCACGTAGTAGCTCTTTTTGTCGTGGTCGATAAAGACCATTTCCCGTTTGTCGCCGCGGTAGATCATCTCCCCGTTGCCGTTTTGGCCGCCCGCCGGGACCCCCATCTTGAGGAGCCGCCCTTCGACAGCTGTCTCCATGCTTTCGGATTTCGGGGGCGACTGCTCGTGGTCGGTGACTTCAATCTCGTAGACGACGCCCGCGAGGGCAGGGACTGACAACAGCAGAGCTCCGAGCAACAATATGGTCTTTTTCATGAATCCACCCTTTCGTGTGATCCAAAATCGAACCCGAGCTTTTCGCTGCAAGTTTGATTCGGACGATTTTGCAATTATGTCTCAGAAAACTCTAGCATGTCCGGGGCACCGGGTCGAGCGTGTCCTTCACTGTCTGAGGCTCGAGCCGCTCGGAACTCCATGTCAGGAGACGATCGAGTGCTTCGAGAAAGACCTCGCCGGTGCGAAAAGAAAACGGGGGTAAGGCGCCGAACGGACGAAGGGAGATTGCCTCCCACGGATGGAAATAGAGATGCAGATAGGGCGCGCGGAGCAGGGCGAGGCGGGCGCCCAGCAACCCGAGACGCGGGCCCGCAAACTGGAACCACATCCAGGACACGGGCATGCGAATGCCGGGGAGCACCGAAATCGGGACCTTGGTGATGCCTTCCTGACGCCACGGAGCGCGCCTGAAGTGGAGACCGAAATAGCGACCCGGGATCCAAGTCGGGTGAGGTGACGCATCGTAGGAAAACCCAGCGTCCCGGACGACGAAGGGGAGACAATGCCGCAACCGCGGCGTGCGCATCCCGACCGCCTCCTGGCCGCTTGCGGCCTCGACCAGAACCCGTGCTCGTTTGAGACGGTCGATCGCGATCGTGGGCTCGAGGTTCGCGTAGTCATCTCCGTGCGCCAGGCCGTGGACCGCGATCTCGTGGCCGGCCTGCGCCGTCTCCTTGACAAGCTCTGGTTCGGCCGAGGCGAACGCCCCGGTGACGAAGAATGTGGCAGGTGCCCGATGTCGTCTGTGAATCGGCAACAGCTTGCGCAGGCCTTCGGCGGTGATTCCGATCTGCTCGGACGCCGGCAGTGGCCGGCCGCCGCCGAGGCGCCAGTCGAACTCTTCGACGTCGTAGGTGAGGAGGAGCTTCTTCACCGGTGGGTCTCTCCGGTCGCACCGGTAGTGCAGACGCTCGACAGCAGGCAATCGCGACGCGATCGTGGCGGTTCGAGACCCGCACCCGAAAACAGTGCCCTGATGTCTTCCGCGTTGAACAGGTGGATGGGCGTGCCATGGGTTTGGTGGTAAAGGGCATAGAGAATACCCAGGGGGCCCTTTCGGGGATAGAGGAGGACGAGGGTTCCGCCGGCGGAAAGGCATGCGCCGAGATTCTTGAGCGCACGTGCCGGGTCCGTCACGAACTCGAGGGAACCGATGCACAACACCCAGTCGAAGACCGCCTGGAGCCCGAGCTCTTCGATATCCTGGACCGCGACTGAATGCCCACGCAACCTACAGATCCGAGCCATCGGCCAGGTGAGATCGATGCCAACTGCAGAGGCTCCGAGCTCGTTCAGCCAATCGAGAGTGGCGCCGTCACCACAGCCCGCGTCGAGGACCATAGATCCTGATTCAATGTCGGCGAGGTCCCGGAGGGCGGCTTGCTCCCGCGATCGCACCCAGCCGAGTGGGCCCGAGCCACGCAGCCGCGTGTACCGGGAGGCCGAATCGGCATAGTGGCGAGCGACGCGGGGATCGACCATCAGGGACGGGAGTGCGGAGACCCTTCCAGAATGGAGAGGATCGCAGCGGCGGCCAGGACGCGGGTCACCTTGTCTTCGTGCGCCAGGAACGGTTCAATGGCGCTGATCAGATAACGGTATGGCACCAAAGCCAACAGCCTCAGCACCTCGTTCCGGCCGGGAAAGTGATCATTCTCCAGCCTGTCGATCAGATACTCCCCGACACCGTCCTCGCCGATGGCGACGAGGGCCAGCACCGCCTGTTCGCGCATCGGAGGGTAATCACTCTCGATGCCCTCATACAGTGCAATGGATGCCCTGAGATCACCCATATCTCCAAGCGCCTGGGCCGCAGCGACCCGGAGGTCGGGGTCGGGGTCATTTTTCATGATCTCGACGAGATGAGGGACCGTTTCGGTGTCGCCGAGCGCAGCCAGACCGAGCAATCCCCGCAATCGAAGCGCGCGTTCTCCGGAGGTGAGGGCATTGAGGAACACTGCTCTTCCGAGCTGTGGATTCGTGTTAGTGATCACCTCAATCGCGAGCACCCGTTCGATGAAGTCCGGCGAGTCGCAGAGCGGAAGCACGATCTCGGAAATCCATGGCTCGTTCAGGTATCTGGCGGCGCGCAACGCGGGAAACCGCTGGTTCATGTCCTCACTTGTCAGGGCAGATTCGAGCTGACGGCGTGACGTCGCGGCGGCCCGTTCAACCGCATCGTCGGGTCGTTCTTGGGGGACGTCTCCCTGCGCTTTCGCATTCACCGTGCTGCAGAAAACGAGGGCAAGAAACATCAACAGGCGCCACACCGTCTCTCTCGTGATACAGCAGTTCTCTCGATTTGGGAGCACGTCAGCCTCCTGTCGGCGGCCGCATTCCGCCGTTTTCCGCCACATAGATGATGAGCTGGGGATTGAGCTCGCCGCCGATGACCTCCCGGGTCGAATTGGGGAAGCGCTCAGTGATGACGGTCCCGATGTCGCGCATCTGTGGTTCGAGCTTGGGAAGGAGGGCCGGGATGATGAACACCGTGGTCCGCACGAGGTAATGTGGGACGTCAGTCGGCGTAAAGGAGTCCACGATTCGGTGTTGGCTGGTGAACAGTCTCAGTGCGGGCGCGTTGGCCGACATTGTCGGTCCACCGAAGAAAAAGTACGTGCGCCCTTTACCATACTCTTCAATCACCTTCACGACATCCCAGATCCGACCTTCCCGGTCGACGAGTTCGATGTACGAATGGTAAACACTGAGGCTGAAATACGCTGATTGGCCGACCACGAGAATGCAGGCCGCGAAGGCCGCGATGCGCACCCACCGCGCTCCGAGCCGATGCAGCCAACGAAATGCTGTTTCGAGGGCGAGGGCGGCGAAGATGAACGGCACCGGGAAGACCGCTATCAGTCGGGTATGGGACGGCGGATCGATGATCAGAATGCTGCCAAGCAGGAGACCGAGTCCCCCCCACAGGAGAACGAACCGGCTTTCGGTCTCGCGGAACCTCAGGAGCGCGAAGAGGATGCCGGCGAGCATCAGCGCCGCCGTCACGGGAGAAACGAGAGCCTTCCCGCCGTACTGGCCGCTTCGATCACCCAGGCTGTAGAATCCTCTGAGGCTCCGAATCGTCTGGACCCGGAGGATGCCGGACGGCGATGTTTCGCCGGTCACCGATTCCACGTGTGCCCGGGTGCTTTCGGCGAGCGCGAAGACCGATCCCGTACGATCCGAGTCGAGAGCTTCGGGAGCCTTCGCGTAGCTGATCATCATCGGTGTCATCGCCACCACAAAACCTGCGGCGAACAGCGCGCCGACCCGAACTAGTCGCCGGCGCGGACCGAACAGAAGTTGTGACCCGAGAACAGCGACCGACACCACGAGGATCAAGCGGCCGGCGGTATAGGTGTAAAACCCGAGGCCGGCCACGATCCCGGCCCACGCCGCGAGTACGGCGCTGCCTTTTCGAAGCGCGGCTGCGAGGCACGCAAATCCAATCAGCGCGAGGAAGAGGGATTGGATGTTCCAGAGACCGATGCGGCTGAAATGGATCGCCGTGTGCGAAAACGCGAAGAGAGTGCTGGCGATCTGGGCCGCGCGGCGCCCCAGCCAGCCCCGCACCAGGAAGTAGAGCGGAATCATGCAGAGGGTGCCGACCAGGGCCGAAGGCAGTCGGAGACCGAGAATTGAGACACCCACCAGCGCGAAGCTTGCGGTGTAGGGAAGGTAGGCGGGGTAGGGCGTGAAATACCACCGAGAAAAGCTGAACACGTCTCCGACATCGCCTTGCAGGATCCTCAGCCCCTGGATGCCGCACTCCGCTGAATCGCCGTGGAGGGTTGCCGGAATTTCGGACAGGTTCCAGAACCGCAGGGCTGCGGTGAGAACGAGGATGAGCAGGAAGGCCCAGAACTCGCCGGCACTCGAGAAAACCGGACGGTTGTCCGTGGGTAGACTGGCGTCGTTGCGCAATGCCACCACGAGAAACCCCGCGAGCGCGATCAGCCAGAAGACCATTGCCATCACGTTGCTTGGGACCGTGGTGCGGAAGATCACGTGGCCAGCGAGGCCCAACACGACGATCGCGACACCGGCAGCTGTTGCTTTCGGAGACCGGGCAGCCGCGCCCGCCCGGCCGAGCTGACGACCCGCCCACGCCGCCAATCGGCCAAAGCCCTTCTTCGAGTACTCGCCACCGATGCGAAGCCGCACAACCGCCAGGTCGAAAAGTGCGGCCACGGTGTCGTTCATGAACCGCACTGTCGTCGGTTCGCTGTCGTACCTGTAATGAACTGGGATTTGCACGATCGAAAGGCGCTCGTGACGTGCGCGGGAAAGCACGCCGAGGTCGAAGCTGAATCCGTCCGGCAGCCATCCCCCGAAGATAGTTTCGGCGGCTTCGGCGGTGAATCCCTTGAGCCCGGCCTGGGAGTCGAAGACACCGGGCAGGAGGAAGAGCCTCACGATCCAGTTGAAGATGCGCCCCGCGACGTGACGGGTGTAGAGGTACCGGAAAAACGACGGCTTGACCTGGTAGGTGGAGTCGGGGTGGACGCGGCTGCCGATCACCACGTCGGCTCCCTCAAAGAGCCTGGAGCGCACTTCGGAAATGGCGCTCGGCGAGTAGGCCAGATCGGCATCGAGGAAGACGCGATAGCGGCCCTGAGCGACGGCCATTCCGCGTCTGATCGCGGCGCCCTTGCCTTCGTTCCGTGGGCTTCCCACGAAGGTCACGGGGACCGGAGCCTCGGCCACCGTCGTAGCGATGATCTCCGACGTGCGATCCGTACTGCCATCGTCGATGACAATGAGTTCGGCCGGCTCATTCAGAGAAACGACATATTCGATCAGCTGGCCGAGAGTGCGTTCGATGAAGGCCTCGCCGTTGTAGACCGGCACGAGCACCGAGAGATCGATCATTGTTCAATCGTAACATGTTGATTTTTGCTCATTTCGCTGAACGGCGATACCACATGAGATGACGGTGTCGCCTCGGGGGCTCAACCGGCGTTTTGACCGCGTTGCGTCTTTCTCAAGTGCGCGACCCTCTTCGCTCGAAAGACGACGCGATACGTGTCGTCCTTCGTCAGGGCGCCGAAAAGCGATTGCTCGACTGCCGCCGTTATTCGGCCCTTCGCGAATACTATCCAGATTTCGTCGAAAGACGAGAGCTCCGAACTCAGCCTCGACAGATCGGTGTCGTTGTCGAGAACACAGACCATCGTTTCCGGCGCCAGCTCGTAGATGACGGTGGCCGGGTCTCCACGACCATGACCGGCGCCGATCACGACGACTGGTGCGGGCGACGAGGCCTCGATCCTCCCGGCGAGGCTGCGCAGGGTGCTGCCCGCGAACGCGGGGGTGCGCTCGAGGTCGAAGTTGATGCCGGTCAGCTGCAGTCCGATGAAGACCGGCAACACGTACCTGACGATTCCGGCGAGGCGCTTCGCCGGCCACCGGGATGTGTCGACCGCGGGCTCCGGCCGATCTCCGGTCGCCAGGGTCAGCAGGTAGGCGATGGCGGGGCCGGAAAAAAGCACATAGCTGGATTTGCCGAGGTTCTTGCTGAAGACGAGGTCCAGGGCCAACAGGCCAAACGACGGCGCGATCGCCAGTCCGGCCATCATCGTGAAGAGCTTCTTGTCGATTTTCCCCCAGGAGTTTCTGATGAACAAAACACTGATCGTTGCAAGTATGAGCACGGTTCCAAAGACCGCAATAACCAAACCCCTGTTTGACACCACTGGTGTCCAGAGAATCTCAATATTGAAATCGAGAATTTTGAGAAGTTCCCGCCAGAATCCGAGTTCCCTCTGGAATTGTCTCGGGCGCGCTCCGACTTGATCCGCAAGGATGGCCGCTCCTGCCGCAGATATTGCCAAAGAAACGATGATAGCCGGGAACGTCCGTAATATTCTTGGCTTTGGGTTCCAGATGATGAACCATAACAACAAAAAGAAAACAGGAAAAATAGCGAGATAATTTGTTTGAAATGCGAGCCCGCAGTTCACGCCAAATGCAGTCGATAATAACCAAAAAATCTTTTTCTTATTGAATTCCGATTTTGTCGCGAGATATGCAAGAGATGAGGCGGCCAATAGAAAGAACATCGCCAGCGCATAGTTGCGCGCCTCTTGAGCGTAATGTGCGGCACCGGACGACAGGGTGTAGACGAGGCTCGGCAGAAAGGGTCGTTCGAACCCGGCGGAAAGCAGGAGCAGGAAGAGGAAAATGACCGTGGCTATCGAACAGAGGACCGAGAAGAACCGGGCGGCTTCAATCGACCCTCCGACGATTCGTCGCCACTTCGAAAGGAGACCGTAATAGACGGGCGGATGGACGTCCGTCTCGCGCAGACCGGCCACCACCTCGCCCAGGGATGGTGATCCCTCGAGGAGCTCCTTCTGGGTTCGCGCAGGTGTCGGCAGCTCGGACCAGGTGGGAATGGCATTGCCGGCGGTTTCGAGTAGGGTGATCGCCTCGTCGTACCAGATCGCCCGGTTGAAGACCCCGGGGACTCTCACAACCACCGTGATCAGGACCAGAATACCGAGAGCCAGCAGGTCTTTGCGCTGTACGACAGTGGTCATCGAGTTCTTCAACCGCCTCCGATACCTCTTCGCGATGGCAGGAAGATTATCACGGGGGATCGGCAGGGGATCGGGTTCACGAAATGCGGACAATTCCTCGGACACGAACCCCTGAACCCGACCCTCTGGAGGAGGTGGGTGGGGATTTCCTAATTCCTCATTCAGGTCAGCGACCTGGAAGATACCAACAAACCACCTTCGGTTCCGTCATCTCGGCAAGCGAGAACCTGATGCCCTCGCGCCCAAGGCCGGACTTTTTGACGCCCCCGAACGGCATCGAGTCGAGGCGGTAGTCGGTCGAGTCGTTGATCAGCACGCTGCCCGCGTCAAGGCCTTCGATCAGCCGGTGGCAGGTTTCCACATCACGGGAGAAGGCGGCGGCGTGAAGCCCGTAATTCACCGAGTTGGCATCGGTGATCGCCTGGTCGAGGTCGTCCACCGGGTAGAGGTTGACCGTTGGACCGAAGACCTCATCGTGGTGAATGGTGGCGTTTACCGGCACGTTCTCGAGCACCGTCGGTTGCATCAACGCCCGATCGCGGTTGCCGCCGGTAAGCACCGCGGCACCCTTCTCGACCGCTTCAGCGACCCAGCGCTCGACTCTCCGAGCCTCACCCTCGTTGATCATCGGCCCCATATCGGTGACCTCATTCATCTTGTCGCCGATGGTGTAGCCCTTGGTGCGTTCGACGAAGAGTTCACGAAAGGAATCGTAGACCTTCCGGTGGATGTAAATCCTCTGCACCCCGATACAGTTCTGGCCCGCCGCCCAGAACGCGCCGGAAACGCAGGTCTCGGCCGCCCACTCGATATCGGCGTCGTGCCACACGATCACTGGCGAGTTGGAACCGAGCTCCATGCCGATCTTCTTGAGGCCCGCCTTCGCGACGATGCGCTCGCCGGCCTCGACGCCACCGGTGAAACTGACCATGCGCACCCGCGGGTCCGAGACCAGGCTGTCGCCGAGCACCGCTCCGTGGCCGGTGAGGCATTGGAGAACGCCCGGCGGAAGACCGGCTTCGACAAAGGCCTCGGTCAGTTTCAGCGCCGACAGTGGGGTCACGGTCGCCGGCTTGAGAACCACGGTGTTGCCACCGGCTATGGCCGGGCCGAGCTTGTGTGCGACAAGATTGAGGGGATCGTTGAACGGGGTGATCGCGAGCACCACTCCGATCGGTACGCGCTCGAAGTGGCCGCGGCGTCTCTCACCGCCCGGGAAGCTGTCGAACGGAATGGTCTCGCCGAGCAGGCGCTTGGCCTCTTCGCCGGAGATGGTGAGGGTGTTGACGCATCGCCTCGCTTCGCCCCGTGCTTCTCGGATCGTTTTTGACCCCTCGCGGGCGATGGTGACCGCGAAATCCTCGAGGTTGTCGGCCACGATCGCCGCAGTTTTGAGGAGGATCTGCGACCGTTCATAGGTTGTCGTGGCGCGGGCCACGCCACGTGCTGCGTCGGCGGCGGCGAGCGCGGTCTCGACATCTTCGGCGGTGGCGGCCGGCACCGTGTCGATCAGCGATTCGTCGAAAGGATCGCGGACATCGATCGTCTTGTCGCGGTCCACCCACTGGCCGGCGAGTAGCATCTTCATGGTCAGGCCTCTTTCGCGATCGAGATCAGGTCGTTCAAAAGCGCGAAGCCGGTCTCCCGGCGTCCGGCGCCGGGGCCGACGATGGTGACGTCGCCCAGGGTGTCGGTGGTGATCGTCATCGCGTTGGTGGCGCCTCCGACGCCGGCCAATGGGTGGTCGAGGTCGACCAGCAGTGGCGCCACCGACGCATGGACAGCGTTGCCATCGCGCCACACCCGGCCGATGAGCTTGTGGCGTTTGCCGTCTGCGGCGGCTGCCGCGATGTCATCGGGTGTGATCCCGGTGATCCCGGTGCAGGGGCTGTCGTCGGGGGAGAGGGAAGCGCCGAAAACGACGTTGGCGAGGATCGTCACCTTGGCCAGCGCGTCCCAACCGAGGACGTCGGCGTCTGGCACCGCCTCGGCGTAGCCCAGCTCCTGTGCTTGCTTGAGCGCGGTCGCGTAATCCATCCCGGCCTCCATTTGGGTCAAGATGTAGTTGGTGGTGCCGTTGAGGATGCCCTTGATCTCTGAAATCGCAGAACCGGCGAGAGTCTCACGAATCAGGTTGAGGAGCGGTGTACCCGCCATCACCGTGCCCTCGTAGAGGAACTGGACGCCGTTGGCGGCGGCCAACTCGACCAGCTCGTTCGAATAGAGGGCCAGCGGACCCTTGTTGGTGGTCGTCACGTGCATACCTCGGGCGAGTGCGGCACGAATATGGTCGGTCGCCGGCTGACCCGTCTTGATGTCGGTGTAGGTGACCTCGATCATGGCGTCGGCCTCCGCCCGCTCGATCATCTTCATGGCGTCCCAGGTGCAGCCGCCGTTTGGGTAGTCGGAGATCGAACGACCCTCGGCCACCATCGCCATGATCTCGTCGAGGTCGAGGCCGGCCGGGTCGTGCGCAGAGCCCTTGAGCATGTCGACGATTCCGGTGACCTTCCAGTCGAGACCGTATTTTTCTCCGAGCTCCTCCTTCTTTTCGATCAGGAGCTCCGAAAGGCCCTGTGCCACCGTGCCAAAACCGACGAATAACAAACGCATGTGATCCTCCGTTAGAGTCTCTTCTTAATGCATTCAGCCAGCCGCTCCACGGCGACGGCAAGCTGTTTTTTCGATACGAAGGAGAAGTTGATCCGCATGTGGTTGTGCTCCGGATTCTCGCCGTAGAACTGTTCGCCCGGCACGAATGCGACCTTGTGTTCGATGGCTTCGAAAAACAGTTCGCCGGTGTCGATCTGAGGCGGGAGCGAGACCCAGAGAAAAAGTCCACCCTGGGGCCGCGTCCAACGGACACCGGTTTCGGGAGGGAAGTTTTCTGCCATGGTGTCCAGGAATACGGCGAGCTTTGCCCGGTAGTAGCTGCGGCAGTTCTCGAGGTGCTGCTCGAGGTCCATGTCCTCGAGGAATGCCAGGCACATGTCCTGGTTCCACTTCGGGGTGTTGAGGATGTTGCCTTCTTTGATGTGGGTCATCCGGGTCACGACCTCCGGAGGGCCGATGTTGAAGCCCACCCGCATACCGGGACAGAAAAGCTTCGAGAAGGTGTAGAGACCGATGACGTGATCACCGTCCCTTTGTTGATCGAGAGTGAAGATCGCCGGGATGGTCTCGCCAGAGTAACGCAGGTCGCGATAGGGACTGTCCTCGATGATCGGTACGTCGAACTCGTAGCTGAGGTCGAGAAGCGCTTCCCGTTTGGCGAGGCTGATGGTGATGCCGGATGGGTTCTGGAAATCGGGCACGACATAGATGAACTTCGGCGGCGTGCCCTCGGTAGCGAGGTTCTCCAGCGCCCTCCTCATGCCGGCGACGTCAGAACCGTCGTCTTGGATGTTGACGCCGACGAAGCGCGGTCGCTGCAGGTTGAAGGCGACGACAGCACCGGCGAACGTCGGGCGGTCAACGAGCACCACATCCCCCGGTTCGAGGAAGAGACGACCGGTGAGGTCGAGCCCGTGTTGTCCCGAGGTTGTGATGACGATGCTGTCCCGGCCGATATGGATGTCGTCGCGTTCGAGGAACCGCAATACCGCGTCCACGAGAGTTGCCTCACCTGGAATCGGCGAGTACTGCATGATGCGGTCGATCTCGCGATCAAAAGCCTTCTCGGTCGCCAACCGGAGCTCGGTTCGTTGGAAAACCTCGGGGGAGGGGAGGCCACCCGCGAGAGAAATGATTTCGGGGTCGGTAAGGTATTGAATGGTTTTGCCGATGGGATAGCCCTCGTAATCGCGCACATTCTCGGCGAACCTGGAACGCCAGCTTGATTTCACCGGTCGGTGTCCCCCGCGTCCGTCTCCGTGCCCTGATATATCCTCACACCGCCCCAGCGGTCTCCATCTGCGCGTGCGTTGGATCCGCTGGTGCCTCCCCTCGGTACGACGCTCCCCCGAAGCGGGTTCGGATGCCGCGTCGCATCATCTCGCGGCCGTCCTTCGATGCGCGAAGCGATTTGTAGTAGATCACATCACCGATCGTGTCCGCGACCTTTACCCGTTCCTCCTCGGGCATGAAGTAGGCCTCCATGGTGTCGAGCTCTCGCGCGGTGCCGTCCGACTCGTACTTGAAGGTCAAGTTGGTGCCGCTCTCCAGCACCGTGAACGCGTTGTCGGTCCAGTCGAAGTCGGGCACGCCGAGGTCGGGGTTGATACGGAGGTGGGCGGCGAGGCTGACGCCCTTGATACCGCTCTGATCGAGCTCCTCGGAGCAGCGGATGAAGTTCTCGGGCGACACGCCGTTGCCGATGTTGATCTCGCAGATCGGCGTGGTGTGGTCGTCGCGCAGGTACTCGGACATGATGTTGAGGAGCATCCGGAACTGCATCAGATTCTGGGTCGACAGCAGCATCGAAATCTTGAACCGGAGGTTGGGTATATCTCGTCCGAAGTAACAGGCGGCGATGATCGATGACCATGAGGGGTTCAGGAAGAAGTCGCTGCCGGTCTCGAGCGCGGCGCGAGTGATGCCGTCGAGATAGACCAGATGGTTGTCGTTGGCCACTTCGACGCCCCCGAGGTTGCCGAAAGGTGTGCCCATGTTCTTGAGGATGATCTGCGCCATGCCGTTGCCGAGGTCGCGCGTCTCGAAGGTCGTGCCCGTGAACTTTTCGAGCTCGGCGAAGCGGCTCGCCGGCATCGGGATCCCGATCAGGTTGGTGCTGCAGAATTTGGAGGCTCCCATGATGTTCTCGGCCATGGTCAGGGTCGCCATGAGATCACCCGAATAGACGTAGGTGTCGGTCAGTGCGACGACCGAGATGAACTCTGAGGGGACCCAACAGGGCTCTTCATTGTCGGCGCTTTCCGCCATTCGCTGCATCGAGCGGTGGGTGACGGCAGCGCCCTGGAAACCGGAGACCTGGGCGGTGGCGATTCCGAAATTGTCGTTGTAGGTCGGCGAGAGTTCTTTCTCGAAATCCTCGATCTTGGCGAACCCTTTCACCAGGCGCTCCGCGTCGGCGATCATGCCGCCAAATCCCTTCCCTTCGAGGATGCGTTTGCGGGTCTCATACCGCCGCTGTTCGCGGAGCGTATCGGCGATGTGTCGCGCGCCCCCGTGGTGCTCCTTGAGAGCGTCGATGGCGCTGAGATCACTGCGTGAAAGGAGCGGGTATTTCATGGTGCCTCCTCGCGGATCGGGTTGGAACCGTGTGCATTCCTAATTCTGAAATCAGGTCTCGATATTGATCATTGTTCCCGGTCAAGGAGAATTGTAGGAGAAGATTTTTGTGTTTTTCAAGAAGTCGAATATTATTCTGACCATGCAACTTTCCGACCAACTCGACCGAATTGACTTCGCCATTATGGGCGTTCTGCAAAAGAATGCTCGCGTGGCCAACAACCGACTTGCCGAGGCTGTCGGCGTGGCGCCTTCGACCTGTCTCGAACGGGTGCGTCGTCTCTCCCGATTGGGCGTGATCCGTGGACACCACGCCGACATCGAACCTTCTGCGGTCGGTGTCGGTCTCGAAGCGTTGATCGCTGTGCGCCTTCGCCAGCACTCGCGGGATCTGGTTGACTCGTTCCGGCGCTACGTGGTCGAGCTCCCCGAGGTGCGAAGTGTCTTCCACGTCACCGGCGGAGACGACTTCCTGGTGCATGTCGCGGCGCGTGACTCGGACCACCTCAGGGACCTCGCCCTCGACAGCTTTACGAATCGCCCAGAGGTCGACCACATCCATACCAGGTTGATTTTCAAATACACTCCGACCTGGCGACTGCCGATTCTGGTCTGAAGATCATCCGATTGCCGGACTTTCGATCCGTTTGATGGACGCGGAGTGCGGTGTCGTCGTATACATCCTATACAGAGCGCTCGCAAGCCGTTACAATCCCGCGCTGCGCGCCTTTGTACCGATATCGAGGGCAGAACAGCGTCAGGGAGCCGCCGCATTGGATCATCTCATCAGCCCGCACGGATCACATTTGGTTGACCTTGTAGTCGATCAAGGTCGAGCCTCCGAAATCCGAGATCTGTCCCGAGACTGGCTCTCTGTGGACCTCGGCTCACGCCAACTCTGCGACCTCGAGCTCCTGATCAACGGCGCCTACTCGCCCCTCAATGGCTACCTCGGCGCTGGGGACCATCAAACGGTGTGCTCAAAGATGCGTCTCGGCGACGGCAGTTTCTGGCCGATTCCGGTGGTCCTCAATATTCCGGACGAGCTCGCTGACGCCCTCGCTGCCGGAGATTTTCTTGCGCTCCGAGACGGTGAAGGTGTGATGATCGGCGCGCTCACGGTCGAGGAATGTTATCAGCGCGATCTCGACGCCGAGGTCGCAGCAATCTTCGGGACCGCCGACAGGTCTCACATCGGTGTCGCCCAGTACCTTCACCGTACGAGAAGGTGGGCGGCGGCCGGTCGTGTCGAGGCCCTTCGGTTGCCCGTCCACTACGACTACCCCGAACTCCGTCGAACGCCCGCTGGGACCCGTGAGCTGTTCTCGAATCTGGGCTCGCGCCGGGTGCTCGCCTTCCAGACCCATCGCACCATCCATCGTGCGCAGCAAACGATGATGGTGGAAACTGCACGGACCATCGGCGCCAATATCCTCATCCATCCAGTCGTCGGTCTCGATCAACCCGGCGATGCCGACCACTACACTCGGATTCGCTGCTACCAGGCCGTGCTGCCCGAATTCCCCACGTCCATCGCGCACCTCAACCTCTTGCCGCTGGCAATGCGTGGCGGCGGCGGGCGCGAGGCCCTGCTGCACGCGATCGTTCACAAGAACTACGGTGCCACCCACCTGATGATCGACTTCGACAGCGTCGGTACGGTCCTCGATACGGTCGGTGAGCCCGCCTACCAGCAGGAGGAGGCCGCCCAGATCATCACACATCACGCCGCCGACCTCGGCGTCGAGATGGTGTCGGCGCGCGAAACGGTCTATCTCGAAGACCGCGGGCAATTCGTCGCCGCTACCGACGTACCTCCGGACGGCCATGTCCTTTGGCTGACTGCCGAGGAGGTCCGGCAACGCCTCGATGACGGACGGGAGATTCCGAGCTGGTACACCTTCGAAGAGGTTGCGCGCGAGCTCGAGCACCGTCACCCGGCCCGCCGCGTACAGGGTTTTACCGTCTTCCTGACCGGCCTTTCGGGCTCGGGGAAATCGACCATCGCAAATGTTCTTCGAGTCAAACTGCTCGAGCTCGGCGGACGCGGAGTCACTCTGCTCGACGGTGATCTCGTGCGCGCCAATCTTTCGTCGGAGCTCGGCTTTTCGAAGGAGCACCGAGACCTCAACATTCGCCGCATCGGATTTGTCGCATCGGAGATCACGCGAGCGGGTGGCGTCGCCATTTGTGCGCCGATCGCTCCTTATGATGTCGTCCGACGCGAGGTGCGGGAAATGATCCAACCGTGCGGCGGATTCGTGCTGGTCCACGTGGCGACGCCGCTCGAAGTCTGTGAAGAGAGGGACCGCAAGGGTATGTACGCTAAAGCGAGGGCGGGCATCATCAAGGAGTTCACCGGCATCTCCGATCCGTACGAGGTGCCGGAGGACGCGGATGTGGTCATCGACACCTCTGATCTGGCCCCGGCAGAGGCGACCCGCGAGGTGCTCCTGTATCTGGACCGACAGGGCTATATTTCGGCGCCTGATGCGGGTTGAGGTCCGGGATCAAGGATTGAGACGATGGTGAAACGGGTTGTATTGGTGCTCGTCGGAGCCGCCCTCGTGACTGCTGGCGCCCTGCACATAAAGGCCAGGGCCGAGCATCGCAAGGTCCTCGCCCAGGTGATCGCCGACGATGCCGAAGCGCTCGATGATCTCCACCTCGATCTCGGCGATCACGACACCACGAGCTGGGTCCGTCAGTACCGGCCGGAGGCATCGGCCGGTGGTTACACCCTCGTACTCTATCGACGGCGGGTGCCGATGATCATCGACATGAACAGCCGCATCGTGCACGTCTGGCCGGAGGTGCGTGCGGTCGGGCGCGCTCGCCTCAACGAAGACGGCAGCCTGGCGGTGATCGGCACCGACAACCTGATCAAAGAGTACAGCTGGGACGGAAAGCTGCAGTGGGTGTTCCGGCTCGCGGTTGCGGAGGACTTCCCTCACCACGACCTGATCCGCCTCAAAAGCGGGCATTACCTGGTCCTGGCTCACGACGGTCACAGTCACACAGACTTTCTGCTCGAGGTCGACCGAAGGGGCCGGGTGGTGTGGGAGTGGCGTTCGCTCGATCACATCGACTCCTTTCCCACCTGGGACCGCGAGCGCAACGAACCTACCCACATCAATTCGATTCACGAGCTGGGCCCGAACCGGCACTTCGATGATGGCGATGAGCGGTTCCGCCCAGGGAATATTCTCGTCAGCGCCCGCCATCTCGACACGATCTTCATCATCGACAAGAGCACCGGAGGGGTCGTCTGGCAATACACCGGCAATCTCGACTACCAACACGAGGCGACGATGGTGGCGAAGGGGGAGCCCGGGGAAGGACGCATTCTGGTCTTCAACAACGGTCGCCACGATCGCAACGGCTACCGCCGAAGCCTGATCCAGTCGATCGAGCCGGATACCGGTGAGCTCGCATGGCAGTACGGCTCGCAGTTCTTCTTTTCATCGGTGGCCGGCACCGTCCAGAAACTGCCCGGGCCGAACTTTATGATCGCGTCGAGCCACGGGGGCAGGATCTTCGAAATCACGCCGAAGGGTGAGATCGTCTGGGAGTGGGTACCTCCGTACTTGCCGATGCGACCCGAACGGCTGACCTACGATCAGTGTCCGCAACTCGCCGCACTGGCGCGTCCGCAAGAAACGGAAGTGCTGGTTCAAGGGGACACCCGCCCCTACGTGGACATCGACCTCTACCGCTTCGCCCTCACCGAAGAGTTCATCACCCGCGACATCGCGGGATTCTCACGCCGCCTCGTACGAGGCCTCGACGAATGCCGCGAGCTGCGGATGCCGCCGGGGGCGGAAATGTGGGTCGAGTTCGGGATTGACGAGGGGCGGCTTGAGGGTCGACGGCTCGAGGCGCGCTTCCGACTCACGGTCCAACGGGAGGGCGAACCACCCGAAACGTTGCTCGACCGGACGTTGAATCCGGATTCCAAAAGCCCATGGCGGGGCCGCTGGATCCCTCTCGGCAAGTTCAGCTATCAACGCGTGCAGATGTGCGTTTCGACCAAGATCACGGGCGAGATGGAAAATCCTGAGGACATGGTCGCCTGGGGAAATCCGTTGATCAGATCTCCGGTTCAGCACCCCTTTGACGAGCAGAACGAAGCGCGGGTCAGCGAGCGGGAAGAGAAGCTCCGCGAACAGCAGCTCAAAGCGTTGGGCTATGTCAACTGACGAAAAAAAGGCAGGGGCGGCAGGTTCTGATTCGCGGGCGCTGATCAGATATATCGTCCTCGCACTGGCGATCGTTCTCCTGTTCGCTGCGGCTGTTCCAATTCGAAAATATATAGAATCACTCCGATGTCGGCGGCCGTCGTTGTCAGTCATCGACGACCCGGCACAGCTCGATGGCAAGCACCTGGAACTGACCGAGCTCGATCCACCAAGCTGGGTCCGACGGTACTCTCCGGGGCAGAGCCATGCCGGTTACAACCTCGTCCTGTATCGGAGGCGGGTGCCGTTGATCATCGATATGAACGGCCGTGTCGTCCACTCCTGGCCCGGGGTCCGCGTAACCGGGCGGGCCCGGCTCAACGGTGACGGCAGCCTGGCGGTGATCGGGGTCGACAATCTGATCAAGGAGTACACCTGGGATGGCGACCTGGCGTGGAATTTCCAGTTGCAGGACAGCCAAGATCTGCCCCATCACGATCTGATCCGGTTGCGGAATGGCAACTATCTGATCCTCGCTCAGGACGGGCACAGCCACACCGATTATCTGCTCGAGGTTGACCGAGAGGGTGTCGTAGTCTGGGAATGGCGGATCGAGGATCACGGCGACAGGTTCCCCAACTGGAACCCGAATGCCACGGATCCGTCGCACGTCAATTCGATTCACGAGCTGCCGGCCAACCGCTGGTACGATAACGGCGATGATCGATTCAAACCCGGCAATATCCTGGTCAGCGCACGCAATCTCAACACGATCTTCATCATCGACAAGGCCAGCGGAGACGTCGTCTGGACCTTCTCGCGGGGCTTGGACGGCCAGCACGAAGCGGTGATGTTCGAGCGAGGCCTGCAGCGACCTGGCTTGATCATGATCTTCAACAACGGGCTCGAAAACCTCTCCGACTACCGGCGGAGTCGGGTTCAGGTCATCAATCCTGTCACCGGCGCGCTGGTCTGGGAGTATGGTTCGGACTTTTTCTTTTCTTTTGTCGGCGGCACGGCTCAGCCGCTGCCGGGAAACAGCACGCTGATCACATCCAGCCATGGCGGGAGAGTTTTCGAAATCAAGGGTCGGGGGAAGATCGTGTGGGAGTGGACGCCACCCTATCTGCCGATGCGGGTCGAACGGGTGCCCTACGACCATTGTCCGCAGCTCGCAGATCTGCCGGCCCCTGTGGAGTCCGAGGTGATTCCCGAAGACCGCCGTCCTTTTGTCGACTCCGACCTCTATAGCTTCGACTTCAAGGGGCAGACCGAAAAAAAGAAAGTCGATGGTCGAAAGCGTCGGATCATCGGATTCATCAATGGATGCCGAGACCTTCGGATACCCGTCGGCGCCTCTCTGCGAACCGAGTTTGGGCTCGACAGGGGACGTTTCGACGGCACCGAGCCGGAAGCCCGCTTCCGACTCACGATCGACGACCACGAGCGACCGCCGGAGACCTTGGTGGATGTTTTCCTGGACGAGAGCTCCGATCCCCTGTGGCAACGCCGGACCGTATCCATCGCACGCTACGCTTTGCGGCAGGTCACGATGTGCATCGAAACCGATGTCGAAGGCGGCCCCACGAATCCGGAAGGCCTTGTCCTGTGGGCCAATCCGCAGATCCTGTCAACCGCGGATCGGGAGCGGAGGGCCACCCGGTCCCAGCGCGTCTCGGAACAGGAAAAAAGGCTGAGGGAACAGCAGCTCAAGGCCCTCGGGTACGTCGATTAGCCCGGTGCGAGCAAACGCCGTAGATTGCTGCAGATTTCCGGCCGCAGCAGATGGGCGGTGAGATATGCAGGTTAGGCACGGGGAAGGGTGAGGACAAACGTGGCCCCCGGTCGGTCGTCGCATTCGAGCTCGAGTTCTCCACCCTGGGCGCGCGCGAAGCTGTGTGCGACGGCGAGGCCGAGACCGAGGCCCGGTCGACCCACCGCGTCTTCGGAGCGGTCGAACGGGCGGAACATGGTGCGCCTTTGGCTGCGCGGGATCCCGGGTCCGTTGTCTGCTACGCGAATCTGAAGCAGGTCATTGTCTGAGCCGACCGTCACACAGACGCGACGATTCTCCACCATGCGAGTGTGCTTCTCTGCGTTGTCCAATAGATTATCGAGAATTTGACCAAGAGCGTCGGCGTCGAACAAGGCCGGCGGCAGGTCCTCTTCGACATCGATCTCCACCGATATGCCGGCTTCCACGAGACGAGGTTGCTGCTGCTCCACGCGTTGCTTGACCGCTTGGCCCACGTCTCCCACTCGCGGAGTGGCGAGGGGCGTCGTCCGTTCGAGACGCGCGAGGTCCAACATGTTGCTCACCACACGACCGAGGCGATTCGCTTCTGCGCTCACCGTTGCCGCGTACCGCGATCGATGCTCCGAGTCTCCGAGACTCTCCGCCAGCATCTCCGCGTGCAGCAGGAGGCCCGCCAGCGGTGTCTTGAGCTCGTGGGCGGCGGCGGCCGCGAAACGCGCCCTTTGCGTCGCAAGGCGGTCCATTTGGAAGAGTATCCATACCACCGCTGCGGCGGCGAGGAAGATTGCCGCCGAGGTAAGGGCAAAGGCGTTGCGGAACCGCCGTACCTCCGCGCGGCCGCGGACTGCCGCCGCACTCAGCGCGAGGCTGGGATCGGCTTCGAGAAGCCAACCGGTGTCCTCGACCAGCGCGGTCACCGCATTGGATGTCGCCGGCGGCCCAGGCGAAAACTCGAGGGGAAGGCTCCCGGTGCTGAGCCAATCGACCACCCCCTCGGAGGCGATGGCGAACCCTTGGAGTAGGACGCCTGACGGAGTGTGCACCTCGCGAAGGGCGGCGAGAGCGGGCCCGCTGCCGAGGACCAGGGTGTGCCAGTGGAGTGGGAGCACCCGGATAACGACGCGACCGACGCCTTCACGCGTGACGGGGGCAGATGGCTGGTCCTTGCCGCCAGTAATGGATGCGTAGACGCTGTCCGCGCGCAGGATCTGCTCCCACTCCGATTCGGTCAGGGTGAGCAGGAGCTCCTCGTCGGTTGTGCCCGCCGCATGCCCCGGCTCCTGGCCGAGTACCAGGGCGTGCTGCAGTTCGCCGAGGATGGAGCAAAAGGCGTCGAGGTCGGCGTCGCTCGTGAGCTCCGGGAACCGCTCGCTCACGGCCGGCAGGGTGACAAGTCCATTCTCGTCGATCTGGAAATGGGCCCACACCAGGGGGTCGGGGCTTCCCGATGCCAGCGGCGATGGCGTTACCGCCAGCCCCTGGGATGCGCCGCGAGGATCGTGGTAGAGAGTCTGATAGTGGAAGAACGGCCGCGTCGACTCCTGGAGGCGCAGGTCTTCGAGCCGGGCGCCGAGACGTGCGGCCTTGCTCTCCACGTCGTCCCGAATCGCGTGCGCAGCTGCCGCCTCGATCGCTTGCGAACGGCGGGCCGCCTCGCGTGATCCGGTCACGTACCACGCACCTGTCGGAAGCAAGACCGAAATTCCGATCAGGGCCGCTGCAAGGGTGGTCCGCCGATGCGGTCTCATCGCTCCTCGTCGCCTCCCCACGCATAGCCCGCGCCGGTGACGGTGAGCAGGATCCGGGGCTGGGAAGGGTCACGCTCGATCTTCTGCCGGAGGTTGGCGATGGTCATGTCGACGGTGCGGGTCTGGAGGTCCCCAGAGGATCCCCAGATCCGCTCGAGCAGCTCGCCGCGCGATACAGCCCGCGCTCGGTGGCGGTGGAGCCAACGCAGAATTCCCGCTTCACGAGGTGTGATCTTGATGGTCTCTGCCTCGCGAGTCGCCTCCAGCCGTCCGAGGTCGAGAGTGCATCCGTCGACCTCGAGGATCTCGGGCTCCGCAGGCAGCCTGGCCACGCGACGGCCGAGGGCGTTGATTCGCGCCAGGAGCTCGCGACCCGCGACCTTGTCGTCCTCGGATCCTCGGGCTGTCAACATCAATATGTGCAGCGACGGCCGAGCCCGGCGAAGTCGGCGGCAGACCTCGACCCCGTCGAGGTCGGGCAACATGAGATCGAGTAGAACGAGATCAAATCCTTTTTCTGTGCCGAAGGCAACGGCGTCTGTGCCGAGCTCACATGCGACAACCTCGTGCCCCGCAGCCGAGAGCAGGTCGGTGAGGCCTACACGGAGGGCCTGTTCGTCCTCGACAATGAGAACCCGCATGCCTCAGGATAACGCCTCTGCAGGTCGACGGCGTCAGGATCCTGTAAAACAGGGTGAGTCTGTGTCGGATTGTCGGGTGGGAATGTAGGCTAGAATCACGGTTCGTATGAGCGATCGTGCGCATCGCCGTCGAGCATGGAGGTTTGTTTGGATCAGGTCCGCAGTTTTTGCATCATCGCCCACATCGACCACGGCAAGTCGACCCTTGCCGACCGGTTGATTCAGTACTGCGGTGGGGTGGCCGAACGTGATTTCCGGGACCAGATCCTCGACTCAATGGATATCGAGCGCGAGCGCGGGATCACCATCAAGTCCAACACGGTGACCCTGGATTATCCGGCCCGCGACGGCAAGACGTACAAGCTCAATTTGATCGATACCCCGGGCCACGTTGACTTCTCGCACGAGGTGCGCCGTTCGTTGATGTCCTGCGAGGGCGCGTTGCTTTTGGTGGACGCGTCGCAGGGCGTCGAGGCGCAGACGGTCGCCAACCTTTACCTCGCCCTCGAGCACGACCTCGAGATCGTCCCGGTGATCAACAAGATCGATCTGCCGGCTGCCGATGTCGACCGGGTCAAGGAGGAGATCGAGGAGGACCTCGGCCTGGACGCCGACGAGGCCGTGCTGTGCTCTGCGAAAACGGGCAAAGGTATCGAAGACGTGCTCGAAGCGATCGTCGAGCGTCTGCCGCCACCCTCGGGCGATCCATCGGCACCGCTCCAGGCCCTGATCTTTGACGCACAGTACGATCCCTACCGCGGCGCGATACTGCTGGTCCGCGTGATGGAGGGGACGCTGCGGACCGGCGAGAGCATTCTCCTCATGCACTCCGACAAGAGTTTCCACGTCGAGGAGGTCGGCCTCCTCAAGATCAAGAAGGTCGCAACCGAAGAGCTGGCCGCGGGGATGGTGGGCTATGTCATCGCCGGGGTCAAGGCGGTGTCAGACATCGCGATCGGCGACACCATCACCGGCGTCGAGGAACCGGCCGCCGCACCGTTGCCTGGCTACAAAGAGGCGAAGCCGGTCGTCTTCTCTTCTGTGTATCCGATGTCGACCGACGAGTACCAGGACCTCTCCAAGGCGCTTGAAAAGCTCAAGCTCAACGACGCCTCCCTGACCTACGAGAAGGACTCATCGGTGGCCCTTGGCTTCGGCTTTCGTTGCGGCTTCCTCGGTCTCCTCCATCTCGAGGTAATCCAGGAACGACTGCGCCGCGAGTACGATTTGTCGCTGATTCTTTCCGCTCCCTCTGTCCGCTACCGCGTGACCCTCACCGACGGGCGCGAGATGTGGGTGGACAACCCCAGCCTGTACCCGGATCGTGGTTCCATCGAGGCTGCCGAAGAGCCGTTCATCAAGGCTGCGGTGATGATGCCTGAACGCTACGTGGGGCCGGTCATGGAGCTGTGCCGGGAGCGGCGCGGAGAGAACACGACCTTCACCTATCTGGCCGTTGGTCGCGTGGAGCTGACGTCGGAAATGCCGCTGGCCGAGGTGCTCTTCGACTTCTATGACCGCCTCAAGTCGGTGACCCAGGGCTACGGATCGTTTGACTACGAGATGCTCGATTACCGCCCGACCGATCTGGTGAAGGTCGATATCCTGGTCAACGGAGAGCCGGTCGACGCCCTGGCCCAGCTGGTGCACACGGACAAGGCACGGGCCCGCGCCCTGCATTACTGCGAACGGCTCGCCGACACCATTCCCAAGCAGCAGTTCAAGATCGCGATCCAGGGGGCAGTCGGCGGCGACATTATCGCCCGTAAGACGATCAACGCGTATCGCAAGGATGTCACCGCCAAGTGCTACGGCGGCGATATCAGCCGGAAACGCAAGCTCCTGGAGAAGCAAAAGAAGGGCAAGAAGCGGATGAAGATGGTGGGCTCGGTGGAGATCCCACAATCCGCGTTCGTCGCCGTGCTGAAGACGGACAGAGACTGAACTGGCAATAGGGAATTAGGAATTAGGAATGCCGCCCGCCCACGTTGCGATCTGCGAGGCAAGGGCGCGATCACCGGAGGTGCCTGGCATCCCGATTCGCAGGAGCGAAAGACAGGCGTTGTGGCGCGTGTCCGCGAATCGGCGTGCCTGGCATCCTCTCGGGAAGGGCGACAAGAGTAGGTCGCTGTGAAGCCAGAAGTCCCCGGCCGAGATGTGGTGTCGGGTACAGGGGCCGGCCTTTACATCCACGTGCCGTTCTGCACATCGGTGTGTCCCTACTGCGATTTCGCGGTCACCATCGCCGGCGAGGAGCGGCGCCGCGCCTGGGTCGAAGGCGTTATCCGTGAAGCAGAGATGTACTCGGATATCGGGCTCGCCTTCGATACCGTATACCTCGGAGGCGGTACGCCGTCGTCACTCGATCCCGAACAGCTTGTCCAGATTGTCGATGGCCTTCGCCGAAACCTCGATGTGGATCGTCAAGCGCTACTCTTCCTCGAGGCCAACCCCGAAGACGTGAACCCGCGAAACGCATCCGCCTGGCGCGATTTCGGTGTTCGGTTTGTGAGCCTCGGAGTCCAGTCCTTTGATGACGTTGATCTCGCCTTTCTCGGTCGCCGGCACAGCGCGACCGACGCGCGGGGCGCTGCAGAGGTCTTGTGCGAGACCGGTTTCAGCACGGTTTCGATCGATCTCATCTACGGCCTCGAAGGGCGTTCGGTGAACCACTGGCGGCGACAGCTCGACTCCGCCCTCGATCTCGGTGTCGACCATCTGAGCTGTTACCAGCTCACAGTCCACGAAGAGACGGTTTTAGGACGCAGGGTGGCCAACGGTGCGGTGACGGAGCTCGGAGAACAGGGTCTGTCGAATCTGTTTTTTGTTACCCACGAGCTGCTTGCTGATGCCGGTTTCGAGGGCTACGAGGTCTCCAACTTCGCATCAGCGCCGAAGCATCGTTCGAGGCACAATCAGAAGTACTGGGACCACACGCCCTACCTCGGTCTCGGTCCGTCCGCGCATTCCTTCGCCTGGGGGCGGCGTTGGTGGAATAGACGAAAACTCCGCCGGTGGCACGGCGCAGTTTCAGAGGGAAGAAAGCCCGTCGAGGAGGAAGAATGGCTGTCGAACGAGCAACTCATTCTCGAAGCACTGATGCTTGGTTTCCGAACCGCTGCGGGCGTCGACGTCAACCGGCTTCGTGAAAGATTCGCTTTTGATCTTCTGGCTGATAATAGAGACGTCGTCGACCAGCTGTGTGCTTCGGGCCACATCGAGGTGGATGGACTGCGGCTGCGGCCCACGCTTGCCGGCCTCGCGATCGCCGATACGCTGGCGCGCTCCTTCAGCGTGTAGGCCAGGTTTCTCACCACCAAGACACCAAGGAAACACACCTGACGGTTTTGAACCGCAAAGTACGCAAAGCCCGCCCACCCATCCGCCCCGCAAAGACGCAAAGACGCAAAGCCACCCGCCGACCTCCAAAAAAACAGAGCAACCCGCCCCTCAGAAAAATCCGGCGACAACCCCTCTGCGTCTCTGCGGCTCCCGGTCTCGGCGTTCGTGGGTGGTTGCCTTTGCGTCTTTGCGTTAGAAA